>JAYWDK010000365.1:0-24487 GCA_043779845.1 Betaproteobacteria bacterium
TTACGCAAAATCGTCCCGGCTAGGCACGACGACGAAGACAGTGCGCCTAGCACGGCAAGGAGGAGGAACGACGCAGGGGCGGTTTTGCGTAAGTCCTGATTGAAAGAACACGGCCAGGTCGCGTTGATGGGTTGGCTACACGGCTTCGATTCAAGGGGTGGGTCAGGCGGGCCTGGCGGCGCATGATTTCAGCGCTGCCAGGCTCAAATCCAGTCCAACCCAGCATTCAGACGCCGGCCGGGCGTTGACGCACAAGCCCACTTTCAACCAGCCCCACCGCGAACAGAGGCCTCAACACCATGCACACCCTGCCCCACGCCATCACCGCCCTGCTGGTCGCCTTGATGCTGACAGCCCAGCCTGGCCCCGCCGCTGCCTGGGGCCCCGAGGGCCACCAGGACGTGGGCGCCATCGCCGACCAGTTGATCGCCGGCACGCCCACGGCCAAAAAGGTGCGCCAGATCCTGGGCGGCACACTGCAAACCGCCGCAGTCTGGGCCGACTGCGCGCGCGGGGTGGAGGGCAGCACAGGCCAGTGGGCTTACCCCAAACCCGGCGTCTACAAAGACTGCGCCATCTATGAAAACCCGGCCAGCAAGGCGGCGATGGTGGCGTTTGTTGACCGCAACGCCTCACGCTGCGGGTTCCGCGTCAGCAGCACCCAGTGCCGGCACAAGGCCTACCACTTTGTAGACTTGCCACTGGCGCACACCCACTACGACCCAGCCTTGCCCGGCACAGCGCCCAATGATCTGGTGCACGCCACGGGCGCGGCCATCAGCGTGCTGAAGGGCGCCAAGTCAGCGGCGCCGTTCAACATCCAGGGCCAGCGCGAGGCCTTGCGCTTGCTAACCCACTATGTGGGCGACCTGCACCAGCCTTTGCACGTTGGCGCCATCTACCTGGATGACGCCGGCGCCTCGCTCGACCCCGCCAATCCGAAGGACGCCCACGACCACGGCAACGCCGGCGGCAACCAGATCAGCATCGAGGGCCGAAACCTGCATGCGTTGTGGGACGACATCCCCGCCAAGATGCACAAGGATTTGCTCGGCGGCGCGGGCCGGGCCCAGGCCCGCCAGGTGGCGACGCAGGCGGGCAACCCGGATCAATGGCCCACTGAGTGGGCCAGCGACACCGCCGCCGAAGCAAGCAAGGCCTTTGAGGGCCTGACGATTGGCGGCAAGGCCAGCACCCCGCAAGGCGTGGCCTGGCCGGCCACCGCCCCCGAGCCCGCTTACCGCCAGGCGCGCGAGGCCTTGCAACATCAACAATTGCTGAAGGCCGGCGCCCGTTTGGCACAGCTGCTGACCACGCTGTTTCCCTGACACTTGAATGCCCTACCCCACCCCGCCCGGCCGCAGTCACTTGACCCCGACACGTGGCACCTCACACCCATTGGAGCGCCCTTTGAAGATCGATTTTGTGTCCGACGTGTCATGCCCGTGGTGCGCCATTGGCCTGCAAGCACTTGAGCAAGCCCTGGCCCGCATCGGCCCGGATTTGCAGGCCACGCTGCACTTTCAGCCCTTTGAGCTGAACCCCAAAATGGCGCCCGAGGGCCAGGAGATCGTTGAGCACCTGGGGCAAAAGTACGGCATCAATGCCGAGCAGATCACCGCCAATACCGAGGCCATCCGCCAGCGTGGCGCGGCCGTGGGCTTCACGTTTGGCATGGGCAAGCGCAGCCGCATCTACAACACCTTTGACGCGCACCGCCTGCTGCACTGGGCGGGGCTACAGGGCGCTGCGCCCCAAGCCGCGCTGAAGCACGCACTGTTCAAGGCCTACTTCACCGACGGCCAAAACCCGCACGACCCCGCCGTGCTGTTGTTGGCCGCCGTGCATGCCGGGCTGGACGAAGCCGGCGCCAGCAAAGTGCTGGCGGGCAACGACTACGCCACCGAGGTGCGCCAGGCCGAGGCGTTTTACCAGCAGCAAGGCATCAACTCGGTGCCCGCAGTGATCATCAATGACCGGCACCTGATCTCCGGCGGCCAACCGGTGGAGGTGTTTGAGCAGGCGCTGCGGCAGATCGCCGCCGAGGCCTGATTTCAAACGCCACTGCGGTGGCGCCGCAGTGGCGGCACGCCCTCTCCCTTCTTACTTCAGTTCCCCATGACTTCTCTGAATGATTTCGGCCTGATCGGCCTGGCCGTGATGGGCCAGAACCTGGTGCTCAACGTGGCAAGCCGCGGCTTTGCCGTCAGCGTGTACAACCGCACCACCGCCACCACCCACGAGTTTGTGGCACGCCACCCTGGCAAGCGCCTCACGGCCTGCGACACGCTGGCGGGCTTTGTGCAAAGCCTCGCGCGGCCCCGCAAAGTGATGATCATGGTGAAAGCCGGCGCGGCAGTGGACGCGGTGATTGAGCAATTGATCCCGCTGCTGGACGAAAACGACATCATCATCGACGGCGGCAACAGCCTGTACAGCGACACCGAGCGTCGCGACGCCTGGCTCACGCCGCTTGGCCTGCGTTTTGTTGGCGCGGGCGTGTCGGGCGGCGAAGAAGGTGCGCGCAAGGGCCCGGCCATCATGCCTGGCGGGCCGGCGTCCACCTGGGCCGTGATGCAACCCATCTTTGAAGCCATATCAGCCAAAGTGGATGGCCAACCCTGCGTGATGCACATTGGCCCGGGCGGCGCCGGCCACTACGTCAAGATGATCCACAACGGCATCGAGTACGGCGACATGCAGCTGATCTGCGAGGCCTACAGCCTGTTCAAGGCGGCGGGGTTGCGCAGTGACGAGATGGCCGACGTTTTTAATGAGTGGAACGAGGGCGAGCTGCAAAGCTACCTGATCCAGATCACCGGCAAAGCCTTGCAGCAGCGTGACGCGGCCACCGGCTTGGCCATCGTTGAACTCATCCAGGACAAAGCCGGCCAAAAGGGCACGGGCCAGTGGACGCTGATCAACGCCGCTGAAAACGCGGTGGTGATTGGCACCATCAACGCGGCCGTCGAGGCGCGTGTGCTGTCGTCGCAAAAAGCCCAGCGCGTGGTGGCCAGCAAGCTGCTGCACGGGCCGGACGCCCACTTGCGCGTGGACAAAACCCAGCTGGTGGCGCAGGTCAAGCACGCGCTGTACGCCAGCAAGGTGGTGAGCTACACCCAGGGCCTGGACCTGATGCAGACCATGAGCGACAAAAAAGGCTGGGCGCTGGATTTGGGCGGCATTGCCCGCATCTGGCGCGGGGGCTGCATCATCCGCGCGGTGTTTTTGAACCGCATCACCGAGGCTTACCAAGCCGACCCCGGCCTGCGCAACCTGATGCTGGCGCCGTTTTTTACCGATGTGCTGAACGGCAGCCAGTTGGCATGGCGCCAAGTGGTGGCGCTGGCCGTGCAACACGGCATCCCCGTGCCGGCCTTCAGCGCGTCACTGTCGTACTACGACAGCCTGCGCACCGAGCGGCTCAGCGCCAACCTGCTGCAAGCCCAGCGTGACTTTTTCGGCGCTCACACCTACGAGCGCACCGACCGCCCGGCCGGCGAGTGGTTTCACACCGATTGGCCCGAGGTGATCGGCTGAGCGCCCGGCAGTTTTTGGGTAGCCTGGCTCCCTCGCCCCATTGGGGGAGCGGGTTGGGGCGAGGGGATCACGCGGCACAGCACAAGCGGCCCACCCAAAGCCTCGATCACCACCCGACCGCCTTGCGGCGGGCCGCGCCAGCAATCGCCAGCCGTCAAAAAATAGTCATCGATGTTGCCACTGCAAGTCAGCCACAAGCGGCCCTGCAACACCTCGATCACCGCCCGCGAGCGGTGCAAAGCTAGCGTCAGGGCCTGGCCAGGCTGGAGCGTCAAAAGATCGGTGTGCATGGCCAGCATGGTGGCCGGCCCGGCCCGCTGCCGCCAGCCACACAAGCCATGCAAACCGTGCAGCACAGGCCGCCAATACAGGCCCGCTGTACCGGCCGGTTTGGGCCCTTTCTGTGCTGGTCGGGGCTGGCCGCGCCACCCCACAATCGGCGCATGGCTCTTGCTGACCTGCACCCCGACCGCGACACGCGAACTGAAACGCGAACTGACACGCCAACAGAAACCGGCGCCAATACCCAGCCCGCCCCCCAAGCCGACGCCGGGTCGGCTGCGCCGCTCTACCAACAGCTCACCGAGCGCCTGACCGACGCCATCCGCAGCGGCGCGCTGCGCCCGGGCAGCCGGCTCACATCCGTTCGGCAAGCCGCGCGGGATCACCAGGTATCGGTGGCCACGGTGTTGTTGGCCTACCGCCAGCTTGAGGACGCGCAGCTGGTGCGGGCGGTGCCCAAATCAGGCTACTTTGTGGCCTCATCACCCCGCGCGCTGCTGGAGCCCGCGACGTCGGCGCCGCCGCCCGACGCGCTGGCGGTGGACGTGAGCTCTTTGTCTGAGCGTGTGCTGCAACTGGCCGCTGACCCGCAAGTGGTGTCGTTTGGCACCGCCTGCCCGGCGCCCGACATGTATCCGCAAGAGCGCATCCGGCGCGCGCTCAGCCAGGCCACGCTCCGCCAGCGCGCGCTGTTGGTCAAGTACCCGCTGGTGCCCGGCGAGGATGCCCTGCGCGGCGCCATCGCCCGCCGCGCGCTGGGCATGGGCTGCACGCTGGACCCGCGCGACATCGTCATCACCAACGGCTGCAATGAATCCGTGCGACTGTGCCTGCAAGCCGTCACCAAACCGGGCGACACGGTGGCGCTGGAATCCCCCACCTCGTTTGGCTTTTTGCAGATCCTGGAAGCCCTGCACCTGAAGGCGCTGGAGATACCCACGCACCCGCGGCACGGCTTGTCGGTGGACGCGCTGGACCTGGCGCTGCAAACCCAGCCCGTGCGCGCCTTGCTGGCCGTGCCCACGCTGCAAAACCCGCTGGGCGCCAGCATGCCTCTGGCCGAGCGGCGCCGCCTGGCGCAGCTGCTGGCGCGCCACCAGGTGCCGCTCATCGAGGACGTTATTTACAACGACCTGGCCGAGCGCGACGAGCACCGCCGCGCCGTCAAGGCCTTTGATACCGACGGCCTGGTGATGCTGTGTGGCTCACACTCCAAAACCGTGGCGCCGGGCCTGCGCATCGGCTGGCTGGAAGCGGGCCGCTTTGGCACCCCCGTGCGCCGCCTCAAAGCCGCACTGTCGGGCGCCAACACGCCGGTGGTTGAAATGGCCATGGCCGACCTGCTCACCCAGCCCGGCTACGAGCCGCACTTGCGCCGGCTGCGCCAGGCCATCGCGCCGCGCATCGCCGAGGCCCGCGCGCTGATCGCCGAGCACTTTCCGCGGGGCACCCGGGTGACCGATCCACAGGGCGGCATCATGTTGTGGGTGGAGCTGCCCACCTCGGTGGACTCGCTATTGGTGTTCAAAGCATGCCTGGACGAGGGCATTTGCGTCGCGCCCGGCACCATGTTCAGCGCCACCGACCGCTACCGCCACTGCCTGCGCATCAGCGTGGGCAGCGGCTGGGGGGATGCGCAGCGGTTGGCGTTGCGGCGGGTGGGGGTGATGGTGGGTGTCATCGTGGCAGGCGCTGGCCCGTCGCCCAGCGGGGCAATCGCCATCACAACCGCAAACACGGCGATCAGCGCGTGAAACTACGGCCGCCGCCAAGCCAGCCCATCGCCGGGCCGCGTTACGGGTTGGCGCAGACCACCACGGTGCCACCGTATGGCCGATGCGGCCGCATCGCCCTGAAAAACGGCGCGCACTCGGCACCCCGTGCCCTGTTACTCCATCGTCTTCAGCACGTCCTGGAACGACGTAGCCAACAGGTAGCGGGCCGGATTTTCACCAACGCCCAGCGCAGCAAAGTGCGCCTTGCCGCACTCGATCTTGGCGCTTTCCTTGTCGCGTAAATCGTCGGCGAACAGGCTGCTCTTGGTCTCGACCACGAAGTAAAGGCGCTGCACGCCGTCTTGCTCCAACAGCAGCGCCCAGTCAGGGTTGTAGGGCCCCAGCGGGGTGGGTATCTTGAACCAGCTGGGCAGCTTGGCGTAGAGCACCACGCCGTCGTTCTTCTCCAGTGCGTCAGCAAAGTTGCGCTCGGTGTCTGAGTCGTAGATCACGTGCTCGTAGATCGACCGCTTGGTGTGCAACAACATGTTGCGCAGGTAGCCGGTCAGCTCGTCCTTGGCGAACAACTCCTGGGCGTAGAAGTGTTCGTCGCCCACTTTCTGATACTTGATGCCGTGCACCAGCGCCAGGCGCTTGCAGCGATTGATGACCTCGGCGGTCAGCTCAATGAACTGCTGCGGGTTGCGCTTGAACTCGTCCAGCCGGCCGCTACCGGTCAGGATGGTGATGATGCTGCGCCGGGTGAGCTGGGTGCGGTCCTGCAAGTCGGTCAGCAAGTCCGGCAGCTCGATGTCGGGCTCCATCAGCACAACGTTGTAGGCGCCCTCCTTCTCCATCGCCACCACGCCGGCCAGGCCGATGGAGATGTCGGCCTTGCGCCACTGCAAGCGGGCTTTGGCGATGGCCGGAGCCTTCTGCAACTGGGCGATGCAGTCTTGCAGCAACTTGGCGTTGTCGAACTGAACCCGGTAGGTCGTCTGGTGCTTGATGCGGTCCCACAGCGCCTTGAAGTCGTCTGACAGATAGACGGCCTTGCCGTCAGCGCCCTTGCGCAGTGGCACGGCCCGGCGGTCGTCGGCGTTCTTGATTTCGAGCCGGCCGCACACCTTGCGCAGCACCTCGGCGATCTGGCCGCGCAGGGCCTCAAAGGCCGGCAGCAGTGCCAGGGTGCCGCTCTTCAGGGCCAGCTTCAGCGAGTCCTGCACGCGGCCTTTGGCATCGACGTGACCGGCCGCCTTCAGGTGATCCCACAGGGCCACGGACTGGTCCACACCCAAGGGCGACAAGCTGCCATCGACTGCCTTGACAGCGATGGCCGCGAACTGGTGCTGTTCCAGGATACCGAAGCGGATGCCCGTCTCGGCCTCGATTTCCTTTTGCAAGTTCTCGGCGAACTGCTCGTAAGACTCGGTCGCGATGACCGTGAGCCTGTTCACTTCGAAGCCGCGCACTCGCTCGCCGTCCTGGTTCACGCACAAGCGCAGGCCTCGGCCGATGGTCTGCCGGCGCTCGCGCTCGGTGCCCATCTCACGCAGGGTGCAAATCTGGAAGACGTTGGGGTTGTCCCAACCCTCCTTCAGCGCCGAGTGCGAGAAGATGAATTTCAGCGGCGTTTCGAAGGCCAGCAGCTTTTCCTTCTCTTTCATGATCAGGTTGTAGGCCCGCTCGGCGTTGTCGCGGTTGCCGGCGTTGTTCTCTGCCGTGTCTGACCAGCCGCCCTTCTTGTCGATGGAGAAGTAGCCGTTGTGCACCGCCTCGGCGGCATGACCCAAGTCGATCTCACTGAACAGGCTCTGGTAGGCCGGCAGCTTGGCCGCGCGCCGGTACTCCTCTTCGAAGATGCGGGCGTAGTCGCCTTTGACGGGGATGCCATCCGCGTCGTACTGGCGGTATCGCTCCACCGCGTCGATGAAGAACAGCGACAGCACCTTGATGCCCTTGGGCCGCAACACCTTTTCTTTGTCCAGGTGTTCGCGGATGGTGCGCCGGATCATCTCGCGCTGCACCGCCAGGGCGTCGACGTCGCCGTAGGCCTGACCCACGGCCAGGAAGGCTTCGCCGCCGGGATAGCGCAGCTCCAGGGTTTCGGCGCCTTTGGCGGCGTTGATTTCACCCACGCGGAAGTCGGCGTACACCGCGCGCTGGGTGGACTGTTGCAAGTCGTCGCCGTCACTGACGGCAAGCTCCTGGCGCCTGACTCCCGTCGCCGTTTTGACATCCAACTGCACCCTGGCACCCACAACGCTCTTGCCTCGAACGATTGGGGCAATGAAGCGCACGAAGGCCTTGTTGTGCGCGTCCTCGATGGTGGCCGCCGCCACCTCGATCTGCTTGACCAGCTTGCGTTCGTAGGCGTCCAGCGCATCGAGCCGGAACACCATGTGGTGCTTGTTGGCGTGGGTGGCCGAATAGCGCAGCGTGCAAAGCGGGTTCATGGCGTCCAACGCGGTCTTGCCCGCGCCAGTCAGGCCGCCATCCACGCTCTGCGGCTCGTCCACGATGACGATGGGCCGCGTGGCTTTGATGAGGTCGATGGGCTTCTCACCGCCCATCTTCTCGCTGTCCTTGTAGAGGTTGTTGACATCCTTTTTGTTGATGGCGCCCACCGTGACCACCATGACCTGGATGGTCGCGCTGGTGGCGAAGTTGCGCACCGGCCCCGGCTTGCCGGAGTCGTACAAAAAGAAGTCGACCGGCACCCCGGCGTAGAGGCCCTTGAAGTGCTCCTCGGTAATTTGCAGCGACTTGTAGACTCCTTCCTTGATGGCCACCGAGGGCACCACGATGACGAACTTGGTGAAGCCATAGCGGCGGTGAAGCTCGAAAATCGTGCGCAGGTAGACGTAGGTTTTGCCGGTGCCGGTCTCCATCTCCACGGTGAAGTCACCCGACGCCAGCACGCCAGACGGCGCCAGGCCGCCGCGCAGTTGCACGTCTCGCAGGTTGGCCAGCAATTGGTCGTCCAGCAGCGTCAGCCGGTTGCCCACGCCGAGATCCGTCTCGGCCACGCCCAGCGTCAGTTGCTGCGACGTCTGCGACTCAGGCCGCTTCATGGTGACCGTGAACTCGGTGCGGCAAGCCTCCTGGCCCCGGAACAGGTCGCAGACGGCCTCGATGGCCTGGAGTTGGTAGTCGAGATTGGGTTCGAAATGAAGTTTCATGCGTGCTCAACCACACGCTCGGCGTCGATCCAGCCTTGGTCGGACAAGACATTCAGCGCAATGCCGATGTGCCTGGGCGTGAACTGCTGCTTGCGCTCGTTCCAGGCATGAACGCGCGCGACGACATCCCCCTCGGTGCTGGCGCTCTCGTCGTTCGTTACCACCCAATGCACGGTGGCAAGCAGTTCGAGACCGAATGGCGTCTCGAACCCATCCACCAACTCAGCAACCCGGTCGAACCGCTCTTTGGTCGGCTGATGCGTGGTCAAGAACGCCATGGCTTCGCTGGCGATGCCGGGCACCAGGCTGAGTGGCTTGGTGGGATCGTCGCCCCCATCGGCATACCCAGCCACCATGTGGCCCTCGATGGCCTTGAGCACATGCCGCAGGTTCTCGGCGTAAGGCCCGTAGGGCGCCTTCACATACTTCAGCCGCAACGGCTCACCAGCCTCTTGCATGAAGTACATCAGCTTGTGCACTTCCAGCAGGGAGATCGTCGGGTCCAGCAGGCCGCGCATATAGCGGCTCATCAGCTCGACCAGCGCGGCACGGCCGGCCGTCATGTTGGGCACGTCGCGGCTGTGGTGCATCTTGTCCGCTAGCGGCGCGCCCTTGGGTTCATAGATGCGGACGCGCACATCGGGCAAGGCCTGCATGGCCTGCTCAATGCGTGGCAACACGTCGGCCCAGTCCAGCCCGCCCAAGCCGCTGCCCAGGGGGGGGATGGCGATGGAACGGATGCCTCGTTGTTCAATCTCGGCCACTAGCGCGGTCAGGCCCGAATCAATGTCTTGCATGCGGCTCTTGCCACGCCAATGCCGTTTGGTCGGGAAGTTGATGATGTAGCGCGGCGACGTGAGTTGCTCGGTGTCGAACACGAACATGCGCCCGGGCTGCACTTCGCCGCGCTTGCACGCGATCTCATAGGCCTTGAAGTTCTCGGGCCAGACGTTCTTGAACTGCAAAGCGATGCCGCGCCCCATGACGCCGACGCAGTTCACGGTGTTGACGATGGCATCCGAGTCGTCTTTGAGAATGTCGCCGGCGGTCAATTCAATCATGGCTGACTCCTGATTCAGTAATACCAATCCGGTCGAATCTCGACCGGGGGACGGTGCCCTGCTGCGGGCAGGGCGTGGGCTGCTTGCGCGTGCACGGGGCGTGACGACACACCAATGCGTTCCACCAAACCCCAAGGAAAGCTTTGCTCCAGAAGGAACTCAGCCTGCTTGCCTTCCTTGCACAGCTTCCAGTCTCTGGCTTGCACGGCGTGCCAGTCCACCCTGTGCAGCTGGGCCAGATCGGCCCAGTCATCAAAGTAGCGAGAGCCGGCATTGGCATTGGTGAACGCCCACCGACGCCCTTGCTGCGCGGCCCAAGCCACGGTAGCCTGCAAGTCGGCTTCGAGGTGAATGATGTGGCCTTGGCCACCGCCATACGCCAACTCGGCATTTTGCCGGTGGATCAGGTACAGCATCACCGAGCGCGGGCAGAAATAAAACGGCACGCACTGGCCTACGAACAAGCCCGGATGGCTGGCAAGCTGCAAGTCGGTGAGGCGCCGCTGCTTGATGTTGCTCATGCCGATCATCGTGCCGGCCAGGTTGTGCTGCCCAACGGCGGCGTCTGACAACAGGCCACCGCTGGCCACGATGGACGGCAGCCGATCCACATGGCAAATGTGGTACAGCTTGGGTTGGTCAGGCGCCGGCATGGTCACAGGCTTCGTACGTTGTTGATGCCGTTCTGCTGCAAGATCGCCGCCATGTTGGTCTTGGCCACGTCGTCGGCAAAGGCGCTGTCGCGGAACACGCAGGTGGTGTCGCTGGCCGGGGCCAGTGCCTTGCGCCAGGCAACGATGCCTTGGGCCAGGGCCTCGACTTCTGCGGCTTCGATGTGCGTCGCCAGGCACGCCATCAGCACACCGCCGCCAACGGCATAAACGTCCTTGCCGCCGATGGTCTGGCGTGCGATGGGGACGCACAAGTCAAGGCCCAGCTTGATCAGCAGCTCGTACAGAACGTCGGACTCCGAGCGGCCTTCGACCAAGTGGTCTTGGTGGGAGAACAGCGACTGCTCCAAAGCGGCCGGGGCTGGGTTCCATACACGGATGTTGGTTCCATCGAGTTTGAACGAGCGAAATCCGGTGTCACCTGCGCCACCCTTCCTTCGAAGCGCGGTGCCACCGCGACGGATACGTTCGCTTGTTACCTTGGCGATTGTGTCGAACTGCTTGTTCTCCGTGGGCTCCGGCAGTTGCACCAATAAAAACCGCCTGTCTCCCTTGTCGGCCGCATTCGCCGCTAGGACTGCGTGAGCCGAAGTACCGCTACCCGCAAAAAAATCAAACACTATTTCGCGACTATTGCCAGTGGTTCCGATCTGGAGAATTCTCTGAATCAGCCTTGTTGGCTTGGGAGTGTCGAATGGCAGTGTTTCGGTGAAAAGGGCCTTCAGTTCCTTCTTCGCCTCGTCGTTGTGCCCTGCGTCTTCGTGGGTCCACCAGGTTGTAGGAACGACCCCTTGCTTCACCTCAGTGAGGAACAACTTCTTGGACGGTTTGCTCGAACCATCTTTTCCAAACCAAAGACGGTTGTCCGCGATCAGTCCGGGAACTTCCTCTTTCGTAAATACCCAACTGCGTCCTTGAGCCGGCCACACCTCGCGCCCACTGGGTGTTTGAATAGAATAGAAGGCATAGTCGCGATGCTCCGCCCTCGTAGCATCCACGGCCTTCCAAGGCCCTCGGCGGTCTTCGTCAGGGTTGGTGTACGCATCGTCTTGCTTCGCAGTACGCGGAAGCAGGTTGATCCGAGCGGCATCACTGCGTTGGTAGACGACTACGTAGTCGTGCATCGCGTCAATGCCCTTCTTGTCGTTGGCAGGGCTGTAGGTCTTCTGCCATGAGATGCAGCCAACGAAGTTCTCTTCGCCGAAGACCTCGTTGCAAACAGTTCGAAGATTGGCGACCTCGCCGTCGTCAATGCTGATGAAGATGTGCCCGTCTTGGCGAAGCAGACCTGAAGCGAGCTTCAATCTTGGATACATCATGTTCAGCCAATCGGTATGAAACCGCCCGCTGGCATCGGTGTTGCTGCTGATCTTTCGCCCCCCTTCGACTTGCCCTGTCAACTCCAGGTAGTTCTTGATGTTGTCTTGAAAATTGTCCGGGTAGACGAAGTCCTTGCCGGTGTTGTAGGGCGGGTCGATGTAGATCAGCTTGACCTTGCCGGCGTAGCTCTTCTGCAGCAGCTTGAGCACTTCCAGGTTGTCGCCTTCGATCATCAGGTTCTGAGTCGTGTCCCAGTCAACGCTGTCTTCGGGGCACGGGCGCAGCGTGCCGGTGCTGGGCGTCAAGGCCAGTTGCCGGGCACGGCGTTTGCCGTGCCAGTTGAGGCCGTACTTCTCATCGGCATCCGTGACCGTCTGGTCGCCCACCAGCGTCTTGAGCACGTCCACGTTCACCGCCACGCCGTTCGGCCCTTCGGTGATGAGTTCGGGGAACAACGCCTTGAGCTGTTCGACGTTGGCCGCCGTCAGGTCGGCCGATTGCGCCTGCGCACTGGTCGCGTCAATCTTCTGCATCTTGTTCTGTGTCATCGAGTTCATCTTCAAAGTTGTTCACGGGCCGCTGTCAGGCCGGCCTGCACGCGCTTGAGCGCCAGGTTCAGGTCCACCTGCTTGGCCATCTGCTTTTCCTTGCTGGCCTGCGCGCGCAGCCGGGCGGCTTCCAGTTCCAGCCGCTGACACTCGCGCAGGGCCGCGCGGCGAGCGGCCGCCTGGGTTGGGTCGTCTGCGGCCTTGAACGTGCCGGTGTAGCGGGCCGCCTGCAATGCGGTCAGGCAGTCCAGCCAGCCCTGGTACAGCGCCATCAACGTCGCCTGGGGTTGGCGTGCCAAGGCCAGGCTATGCATGAAAGGGTGCGAGGGCGTTAGATTGCCAGCCGCCACAACAGTGGCCACCTCACCGTCCAGCACCACTTTGCCCACCTCGTTTTGCGCCCAGCGTTTGTGGGCCATGGACAGGACCACGCCCTGCGGCGTGGCCAGCAACAGCAGCAAGGGGTAGGGCACGGCACGGTGCACCAGCTCGGCCAGCCGCGTCGTGTTGACGGGCTTGGCGCTGGTGGTAGTTGTGTTGGTGGTTGCGGCTGCTCCCTCGCCATCAACGGCAGCGTGCTTGCTGCGCGTGGCAATGCTCAGCACCGCCACTTCCAGGTATTCCCGCTCCTCGTCCCGGTAAGCAGGCACGCCCACGGTAGTGGGCTTGAGTGCCGCTATCCATTGGATTTCTTCGATGGCGTCGTTCAGCAGCCGCTTGTCGTCGGAGGTGGCGACGCCGTTCTCGATCAGCATTTTCTTGGGCACGCGCTGATCCACCCGGCAACTGTCGGGTAGGGCTAGGGCTGCAAGCAGTTGAATCGAGGTCAGCATTGTTTGGCGCTAGACCCGAGCACGCGCTCGAACTTGGACACGAGCCTGCAAGACTGTTCGAATCTCGGCATAGAGCCGCGAATCCGCGTTGTCGCGGTCCTTGATGGACACGCATAGCACATACGGCTCGTCCAGGTCGAGAACTTCTGACCAACCCGCGTCTTGCCTCGTAACGACGACGAATAGCTTCTGCTCACGCGGCCGTTGCCTGAACGTCCAACGTGAGACTTGCAGCGTTCCGGCTTGGCGGATCTCGCCTGAGAGCCAGCGCCCGGTAGACCGTTCGGGCATACCTTCCTCCCGATTGCGTTGAAAGGCTCTGGAAACCGACTCAAGGTCGTCTGCGGCAACTAGCGAGAAGCGCAGTTTCGTCATCCTGTAGTCCAGTCGAGTGGTCCGAACGGCAGGTGTGTATGCCAGCGCGACACTCACCTCCCGAGTGCGCCGCCCGCCGTTCCAAAGATCATCCGGCACCGGAATCTCGAAGAACTGGCATTGGTCTGCCGAAATACCCTCCTCGGCAATGAGTGTCACAGCGTTGTCCAAGGAGCGCAGCAGCGCTGTGTCGTCCACCTGGCCATATCCCATCAATTGGGTGAGCCTGTCCCGGCCTGCGGCATCGCCTGCCGGGTCTAGCAATGCCTTGCTCGCACCAGGCCATGCCGCATGAGCACCGATTACCGCTCGAAGCAGGTTCGGTGTCGCATCCGGCAGCTCCCGCAACAAGAGCGCTGCCTTGTTGGCGACCAATGGCGCTGCGAAACTCGTCCCAACGTCCTCCTTGAATGCGTGACCTCCAGCGAAGCCCCCATGCAACGACACAACCCCGAGGCCACGATGATCAAACCGGCCAGGCAAGCGCAAGGCGGCGACGTTACCGGCGTGCTCAACGAGATCCGGCTTGATGGCGCCACCTATCGAGGGGCCCCGCCTCGTCAGTGGGAATGGGTGACCACTTCTGGCTATTGGCACAGCCTCAATTCCGTCTGGATGGCGCTGCGCATCTCTCGACGCTTCGTGGCGCGCCAACCCCCCCACCGTGATGACGTTGAGGGCCGTGCCTGGATCAACCAGCCGCGCGCCCTCTTCAAACAGGTAGTCAGGATATTGAGCCCGGGCATCTACAGGTATCGCGTTCAGTTGCAAATTGCCTGAGGAAACGACAAACAGAACGCCCAGCTCACGAGTAAGACGATCAAGCGTGTATCCAAGGCCTCGGATGTGGCGTCCGTCGTAGACCTTGTTCAGGTCGCCGTAGCTGAGGTTGAACACCTTGCATCCGTACTGCTCGTTCAGTTCGCGGACTGCGCGCTCCACGGCATTCTCGACAAACTCCGTCTGGTCGTCGCCGTCGTGGTTGAAGACTCTGCCTGACAGAAGCCTGAGCTCAGGCACGAATCGCCGATCCTGTATGCGACGCTCGATATCACCGTAGAGGGCCAGGCCACTAACGAAGGTGCCGTGCCAAGGCTCAACATCATCTGCCAAACGAAGAGGCAAGACATAGCCTTGTGCGTCACCAACCGCGGCGCCGAGCAGCGGGTGACCCGTCGATAGACCGGAGTCCAACACGGCAACCACTGGCACGTCGTCCTGTGGCTCCACCACCAGTGGGAACTGGTTGATGTCGGTAAGAACGAGGCCAATCGAAAGCCCGTGACGGGGAGGCAGGTCTACCGTTCGCACATCGCGATGCCGCAGCAGCAAGTCCGCCTGTTCATTCGTGCAGCGCAAGCGAACCATCAGCAGCGAAGCGCTGGCGATTTGATCCACGCGCTCTACGCCCAGTTCGTCTGACCACGCGCGAAACGACGCCATGAGGGCTTCGCGACGAACTAGCTGGTCCTGCGGCCACAGTTCTACATCGAGCACGAAGCGCTCCGCGTCTGGACGGCCAGTCTCACGTAGCGCCGCACCCTGTCGGTCGCCAGGCGTCCAGTGTTCGAAGCCGTCGATGACGTACAACAGGTCTTTACGAGTGACTGCACCCTCCCTCGCCAGCGTTGCCAGACGCGCCTCGACTTCAGCGAGCCCTGCTTCGGACGCAAAGGCGAGCACGATGGTGTGCTCCTCCTGGCTCACGACTTCCAGACCGGGGATCAGCGCAAAGTCAGGCAGCTGTCTTTCACCTGCGCGGAGTCGAATCTTCAGTAGCCGTCGCTCGTCGAAGCCACCAACGTCTTGCTGTTCCACCTGCTGACGGACTTCTGCGAAGCTGCGCAAGAGCGTGGCCCCGTGTGCACGTGGATCTGCTGGCGCGGCGGCGCCCATGCCACGACGGCGGTGCCGTTCTGTCAACGGGGCTTCTTTTTCAAATCTCAGGTGCTCATACGTCATCAAAATTGCCTCCCCAGGCTATTCAACGCTTGTGGATGTATTCCTTGGCGAGACTAGCCTCTAGATGGGCTTTACCAAGGAACTCCCGACTCGATAGAACCATGTCTTTAATGGCGCGCCGGAGTACGCGCTCGATGTCGGCATGGGCCATGCCCTTGAAGAGAGCAGCAACTTGTGGGTCTTCGGTTTCGAAGTTTCGGCGTATGCCGGAAAGCTTCAGTGTCAACAGACGCTTGATCTGCTCCAAATTGGGCGGCTCAAATCGGATGACCTCGTCAAACCTTCGCCACACCGCCTTGTCAAGCAGAGCCTCGTAGTTCGTTGTGGCTATCAGCAGACTCTGTCCACGGTAGCCATCCATCATCTGGAGAACTGCGTTCACGGATCGCTTCAGTTCACCGTGATCCGCGCCGTCACCTCGGTCTTTGCTCAGTGCGTCGAACTCGTCGAACAAGGCAACCATCGGTCGTTCGGCGACGAAGTCAAACACCTTTCTCAAGTTGGCAGACGTCTCGCCAAGCAGCGACGAGATCACGGAGTCCAGGCGAACCACCACAAGTGGCAATGAGAGCGCACTGGCAATCACCTCTGCTGCCAAGGTCTTGCCGCAGCCGGGTGGACCGCAGAACAACAACTTCTGCGCGGGCTGTAAACCATGAGCACGAAGAACATCCTCGCGCCGGTGCTCCATCAGAACCTCGTCAAGCGCGGATTGAGACGAATCCGCGAGAACAATATCGTTCTCCTCACGAACGACGGCGCGCTCTTCAAGAAGCGCCAGCCCGTTGTCCTTGTTTACCGGAAGGCTTGCCGTCGATACAAGCTTCAGTTTGCTGCGCCCAAATGCTGAACGGTCGCCGTACAGCAAGCGTTCGAGGTCATTGGCCAGGAGGTGGTGTTTCTTTTCGCGCTCTTCCCGAATGACGGCCTCGGATGCAGCCTTGAAACCGTCCGAATCGCCTTGCATGCCTGACTTGATCAGCTGACGCAGAAGTTTACCGTTCGCCATGTCATCACCTCTATTGAACTTTCTTGGTGGCACTCATCGTGCTTCACCAAAGCTATGTTGTCCTGGTATGACCACCAAGAACGCCGCCACCTCGAAGTCATTGCTGCCAGCGAACTCACCCTTCATGGCATGGGTGCCGCCGGGCGAAAACAGGCTGGCCACGGCGCGTTCCTCGTTCTTGCCCACCACCGCCGCCACCGCCGCCGCCAGCAGCTTTTGCGCCTGGCGCATGTCCTCGCCCTGGCGCGTCGCCTTGTCGAACTTGGCGCAAGCGCCGTCGTCGGGCAGCTCGCGCCCCAGGGCCAGGCGCTTGAGCCGGTCCAGGATGCGCTTGGCTTGGGTGTAGGGCAGCAACACCGCGCCGTCGTCGGCGACATGGGCCAGGTAGATCGGCGCCAGTGGGTAGTCGGATGGCTGGCCTTTCCGGCCAATGTCAGCGGCTACCGCAGCTTCGGCCCGTAGGCAGAAGATGATGCCCGGCGCAATGTCGGCATCGATGCTGGTGGTGACGGCGTAGGTGCCCAGCGGCAGGCCTTCGAGCTGGCCGGGGTGCTGTTTGAGGTACTGGGCCAGGTCGATGCGGAAGTCAGTCAGCGTCAGGTCGGTGATGGATACGCCGCTGGACAGGTCTTCCATGTCGATGACCGTGTCCTGGAGCTTGAGCAACTGCTTGCGCCGGTATTCCAGGTCGTTCATCGGGTTGCCTGACTGCTGCTCGATGAGGTTTTCTTCACCGGTGGCCGACACATCCAGCAGCACCATGCGCCCGCTGACACGCTGCTCCAGGCCGATGTATTCCTCCAGCTCCATGTTGGGCCAGAAGTTGACCAACTGGATGCGCTGGTTGGTCGAGCCGATGCGGTCGATACGCCCAAAGCGCTGAATGATGCGGACTGGGTTCCAGTGGATGTCGTAGTTGACCAGCCAGTCGCAGTCTTGCAGGTTCTGACCTTCGGAGATGCAGTCGGTGGCAATCAGCAGGTCGATTTCGCCCTCGTCTGCCAAGTCGGCCGGCCGCTCCTTGGCGCGAGGCGCGAATGCCGACAACACGCTGCCCATGCTCTTGCGCAGGCCGGGCAAAGTGGTCTGGATGCCGGCACTGCCAGTCACCAAAGCGGCGTCAATGCCGAGGCTGGCTTTGGCCCACGGCGCCAGGTTGGCGTAGAGGTATTGCGCGGTGTCCGAGAACGCGGTGAAGACGATGATCTTGCGGTTGCCGGCGCCATTCAACACGTTCAGGGGGTGGCGGCACTTCTGCTCGATCATGTCGCGCAGCTTGGCCAGCTTGGCGTCGCGGCCGGCATCCACCTGTTGGGCTGCGGCCAGCAGCGTCGCCAGGCGGTTGCGGTCTTCGATGAGGTCTTGCTTCCACCGGATGAGGTCCACATCGCTCAGCAGCACCTTGACCTTGCGGCCAACCAGCAATGCTTCAAAGGCCGGGTCTTCGATATCGACGTCAGTGATGTCGATCTCCTCGATACCCTCGCTGCCCTCGACGCCTTTGGCAAAGCCCTCGATGTGGGCCAGCACGGATTCAACGTCTCTCAACTGCCGCTGCACTGTCAGCGAGAAAGACGACACGGCGCTTTCCATGCGCTTGAGCACGTTCACCCGCAGCAGATGGATCAAGCTCTCTTCACGGTCGGCTTGGCGGAAGAAGGACTCACCGCCGCGTATTTGGGTGCTGTACTTGGCGTCGTAAGCGGCCTGTTTGTGCGGCAGCACGTAGCGCAATGGCGCGTAGCTGGCCAGGTTCAAGCGGCGGATCTCAAGGTTGATGTCCTTGATGGCCCGGAACTGGCCCGCCAGGTCCACGTCGGCCTTGATGTTGATGGGCGGCAACCGGCCGGGGAACTTGCCGGTCTCGTCGGTGCCGTAGTATTTTTCGACGTGCCGGCGTGAACGCGCGATGGTCAGGTGATCCAACAACGTGAAGTAGTCGAAGCCGAGCATTTCGATCAAGTGGCCCGGAGTGCGCTCGGCCTCGTCCATGTCCAGCCAGCGGTTGAACTGAATTTGCGCCTTGCGCGTGGTCTGCTCGATGCTGCCGATGCCATGGTCGAGCATTGCCGTGTCGTCGCCTTCGGTGACAAACGCGATCTGGTTCTTCAGGTCGGCCAGGCGGTTGTTCACTGGCGTGGCCGACAGCATCAGCACGCGCGTCTTGACGCCTTCCTTGATGATCTTGCGCATCAAGCGGTCGTAGCGCGTCTCGGTGCCTTGGCGCGGCGACTTCTTGTTGCGGAAGTTGTGCGACTCGTCGATGACCACGAGGTCGTAGTTGCCCCAGTTCACATGGGACAGGTCAATGTCGCCCGACAGGCCGCCGTCACGCGACAAGTCAGTGTGGTTCAGCACGTCGTAGTTGAACCGGTCGGCGGCGAGGATGTTTCGTTTGTCGTTGGCTTTGAAGAGCGTCCAGTTGTCGCGCAGGCGCTTGGGCACCAACACCAGCACCCTGTCGTTGCGCAACTCGTGGTACTTGATGACCGCCAGGGCCTCGAACGTTTTGCCCAAGCCCACGCTGTCGGCAATGATGCAGCCGCCGAAACGGGCCAGCTTATCGATGGCGCCCACCACACCGTCGCGCTGGAACTTGAACAGCTTTTTCCAGACCACGGTGTTGCGGATGCCGGTGGCCGACTTGACGATTCGCTCTTCGTCCATCTCGTCGCCACGGTCACCGAACAGGCGATTCAAGATCAAGGCGTAGACGGTGAAAGGCGCACGGTGCTCGCCGATGCCGCGCAGGGCGGCCACCAGCGCATCGCGGCATTCGGGCTGCGCGCGCAGCGCATTCCACTGGTGGTCAAACCACTGCGCGAGCTGGGCCGCCTCAGTGCCGGACTCGGACGCCTGGATCAGGTTCATGGGGTTGCCAGGCGTGAGGCCCAGGCCGTCCGTGCTGAAGGCAAACGAGCCCAACACCACCTGCGCGGGCGCGCCCTGAGGGTCGCGCATCACGGCCGTGCCTTGCGGCACGCGGCCATGGGCGCGCCGCAGATCCACCTTGCCAGTCAGCCAATGGGCGCACTGGTTGGCGAGCCACCGCGCCTGTAGCCGATTGCGATTGGCGCGGTCACCGTCGCCGCCCAGAAACCCCAGCTCGTCGTCAGCGGGCGGCAAGATGAGCTGCACGCGCTCCAACTTGTCCAGTGCCTCGCGCAATTCGGCGAAGGCGAACAGCGAGAACGACGGCGTCACGCAGCCCAGTTGGCTGCCAGGCTTGAGGTGCGGTCGCACCAAGTCAATGACGCGGTCTGCGCCGCTGTTCGGAACCAGCCTCATGTGTTCTTGCCCTCTCCCTGCCCGGTGGCCACGAGCGACTGCGCGGCAATCCAACCGTCAATGTCTGCGCGCTTGAACCGCCAGGTCGTACCGACCTTGAAACCCGGCAGTTTGCGGCCCACCGCCAGCCGGTAGACCGTGCGCTGATTGACGCGCAGGTAGTCGGCTACTTCTTGGACGGTCATGACGCTGTCAGTTGGGGTGCTCATGGGATCTGAACTTTTTGCGAGTGAAATCCAGTGTATGCCAGTACATCGCAGGCAAAGCGGGTTCACCTCATTCAACCCAAGCGCCGATGCACCGGTGTGGTTTGCCTGGAATCAGAAGAACACGGCCCACCACCTCGGCGGGGCCATCGCCAGGCTGCGTTACTGGTTGGCGCAGACCAGCTCACCCGTGCTGGCCCGCCGGTAGCAGTTGGCCGGCACTTTGGGCTTGTCGGCCGCCGGCTCGGCCGGCACGGGCCGCGTGCCCTCGCGTTGCTTTTCGTACTGCTCGTAAGTGGTTCGGTTGCGCGCAATGCAGGCCTTCCATTCCTCGACATTGGGCAGCGCCTCGCACTGCTTGCGGGCACTGGCTTGCTGGGATTCGTAGACCACCGCGCAGCCACCCAAAGTGGTGGCTGCCAATAGAAACGCGGCGTAGCGACATAGACGAGACATGGTGCAAAACCTTTTGAGAGAGCGACAACGGTGGCGGGCGACAAGTCTAAATTTTGACGCACGGCCGGCCGGCATCAACGCGTAACCAAGGTGCCATCCATCAAGCCCAGCGCCGCATAGAGTCAAAACCCCTGGCGTCAAGAACCTCGCCAACTGTCTGGAAGGCCACCCATGCGCATCCGTCAAATCGTCATTGCCGCCCAGCACTTGTCGCCCAGCCGGGATCTGCTGGCCGAGGTGCTGCAACTGGCGCCGTCGTTTCGTGACCCCGGCGTGGCCGAATTTGGCATCGACAACGCGGTGTTCAGCCTGGGCGACCAGTTCATCGAGGTGATCTCGCCCACCCAGCCTGACACCGCCTGCGGCCGCCACCTGGCCCGCAACGGCGACGGCGGCTACATGCTGATCCTGCAAACCGACGATCTGGCTCGGGATCGTGCCCGCTTCACGGCCCTGGGCGTGCGCGACATCTGGCACACCGATTTCGACGACATCAGCGCCATGCATTTGCACCCCAAAGACGTGGGCGCGGCCATCGTGTCGGTGGACGAAGCCCGGCCTGGCGCGTCGTGGCGCTGGGGCGGGCCGGCGTGGCAGGGTGATCAATCGCAGCGCTTGCCTGACCCACAAGGCGTGCGCGGCGTCACGCTGCATGTTCGTGATCCCGAGCCCCTGGCCCGCCGATGGGCCCAGGTATTTGGCCGGCCCGAGCCGGTGCGCATGGCACTGTCCGCCAGCGGGTCGGCGGGGCCAGGTCCGCGCTGGCGCGTGGCGCTGACAGGTGGTTTTGCCGACTTTGAGACCAGCGCTACCGGCAGCGACGGCGTGGCCGGCTTCACCCTGGCCGTGGCCAACCTGCCCGCCGTGCTGGCGCGTGCCCGCGCGGCTGGCCTGCCGGTGAACGACCAGCAAATCACGCTGCTGGGCGCCCAGTGGCAACTTGAGCCGGTTTAGCGGCTGGCCGCCGTGGCCGGGCGCGCCATCGGCGCGCATTGGTGGCTGCGGCCGTTGCCAGGACACTTGCCAGAAGGCTTGCCAGCAGCCCCGGCAAGCGCCCCGGCCGGCTCGCCTAAACTGCCGCCCTTTGTCACCACCCGGGCGCGCCTTGCCCGCACTTGCCATGGGCTGGCACGGCCACCTTCAGCTGGACTACACCCGCAGCGGCGAGCGCACGATTGCACTCGACCGCCACCACGGCCCGCTGCGCGTTTTGCAGCGGCTCTACCCTGAAGGTGATGCGGTGTGCCACCACGTGCTGGTGCACCCGCCCGGTGGCATCGTGGGCGGTGACGTGCTTGAGCTCGACGCCACGCTGGCCCCCGGCACCCACGCGCTGATCACCACACCCAGCGCCACGCGGTTTTACCGCAGCGCCGGGCCGCTGGCAGTGCAGCAGGTGCAGGCCGATATCGCCGAGGGCGCACGGCTTGAATGGCTGCCGCTGGAGACGATTGCCTACCGCCGCTGCCGGGTTGAAAACCGCCAGCGCTTCAAGCTGGCACCCGGCGCGCAAATGATCGGCTGGGACGTGCTGGCGCTGGGTTTGCCAGCGGCCGGTGAGCCCTTTGATGCGGGCCAATACCTGCAACAGCTTCATCTGCCCGGCGTGTGGCTGGAGCGCGGCCGGTTTGACGGCGCCGACCGGCTGTTGATGGACTCCCCGCTGGGTCTGGCCGGCCACACGGTGGTGGCCACGCTGTGGCTGGCCGACGGCCAGGCCTTGGGCCGTGTGCGTACCGAGGCTTTGATCGACAGCGCCCGCGCGCTGATGGACGCCAGCGCCCCGCCCACCACCGTGGGCGTTAGCGCGCCGCATGAGTCACTGCTGGTGCTGCGTGCGCTGGGCCACCAGGTGGAGCCGGTGATGGCCTTGCTGCATCAGGTGTGGGCGGCCTGGCGCGGGTTGCATTGGGGCTTGGCGCCCAGCGCGCCGCGGGTTTGGCGCACTTGAGGGGTCACGCCAGAACCCGCCGCCCCGCCGTGCGCGGCCAGCCCGTCAGGCAAAGTCGTAAGGCCCACCGCGCTTGAGCGCCGCTTTGTAGGCCGGCCTGGCATGGATGCGCTTCAAAAAAGCCATCAGTTTGGGCCGGCTGGCGTTGAGCCCGGCGCGCTGGGCGGCGGCCTCCAGTGGAAAGCTCATCATGATGTCGGCGCCGGTCATCTCAGCGCCAGCAAACCACAGGCTGCGGCCGAGCTCGGCCTCCATGAAATCAAGCTGGCGGGCCAGGTTGGGCCGCACCATCAAATCCATCACCTTGTTGCTGATGCCCCGCGCGATGGGTTTGACAAAAAACGGCATGGGCGCGTTGGCGACGCGGTCAAAAATCAGCGTGAGCAGCAGCGGCGGCATGGCCGAGCCCTCGGCAAAGTGCAGCCAGTAGCGGTAGCGCAGCGCGTCGGCCGAGCCTGCGGCGGGCACAAACCGGCCGTCGCCGTAGCGCTCAAGCAGGTACTCGACGATGGCGCCGGGCTCGGCCACCGTGACATCACCATCCGTGATCACCGGCGATTTGCCCAAGGGGTGCACCGCCAGCAGCTCGGGCGGCGCCAACATGGTGACGGCGTCGCGGTGGTAGTGCTTGATCTCAAACGGCACGCCCAGTTCTTCAAGCAGCCAAATGATGCGCTGCGACCGTGAATTATTGAGGTGGTGAACAACCAGCATGGGGACGAACCTTTTTGGGACGGGAGATCTGGACGCCATCGCAGCCCTGTAGTCAGGGCCGGGCAGCAAAAGACAACAGTGTGTCATGGCACCCGGCCGGCCAACCCAGCCCCAACCTTGGTATGGGTACAAGCCCGACTCCAGGCGGACAGCCCAGCGCGACAGGCCACCTACATTGGCCCCACACCGCCGTTCGCAGCCTGACCCACAGCCTGCCGCCATCTTTCATTGGGTTGGGCCCCCACCACCGGAGTACGCCATGGGCATGACGAGTTTTTTCAAGGAAGCAGGCCAAAAGCTGTTTGGCCACAAAGACACCGAAGCCACCGCGTTGGCCGCCCAGGCCGCGCCCGATGACGCCACGCTGCAAGCCAATACGGCCACCGCCAATCAAACGGCCGGCACCGCCATCGAAACCTACATCGCCGCCCAGCAACTTGAAGCCAATGGCTTGCGCGTTGAGTTTGATGGCGCC
Organism: Betaproteobacteria bacterium; assembly: GCA_043779845.1. Lineage (GTDB taxonomy): Bacteria > Pseudomonadota > Gammaproteobacteria > Burkholderiales > Burkholderiaceae_C > Pseudaquabacterium. The sequence continues at coordinate 23,589 of JAYWDK010000365.1, forward strand.
ACCAGCACCGCCACAGTGATGGGCGAAGCCGCCGACCAAGCCACCAAGGAAAAGATCCTGCTGTGCTGCGGCAACGTGCATGGCGTGGCCGGGGTGAATGACATGATGACGGTGACCGAGGCCGCCGCCGAGTCGCAGTACTACACGGTAGAAAGCGGCAATACGCTGTCGGGCATTTCAAAGCAGTTTTACGGCACGCCCAACCAGTACATGAAGATCTTTGAGGCCAACACGCCGATGTTGGGCCACCCCGACAAGATTTACCCCGGCCAGTTGCTGCGCGTGCCCGCCTGAGGAGCCCTGAAATGCATCTCATCTGGACCATCCTGATTGGTTTTGTGGCCGGCCTGATCGCCAAGGCCATCACCCCCGGCGCGGGCCCCAGCGGCTTTTTTCTGACGGCCGCGCTGGGCATTGGCGGCTCCTTGGGTGCGAGCTACCTGGGTCAGTTGGCGGGCTTTTACAAGGCGGGTGAATCAGCAGGTTTCATCGGCGCCATCGTCGGCGCCATCTTGCTGCTGGGCGTGTTCCACTTGGCCACCAAGAAGTAATCCCCGCACGCGCACCGGGCTTCAATGCTCGGCGCACTGGCGGCCTTTTTTTTATTCAGCAGGAGAACACCATGGCTTTTGATATCGGCGGGCTGCTTGCGCAGTATCTGGGCGGCAACACGGCAAACCCGCAAGACGCGGGCGATCACTTTCACCAGGTGTCGCAAGCCGCGTCGCCTGACCTGCTCAGCCAGGGCTTGGCGGCCATGTTCAGGTCGGATCAAACCCCGGCGTTTGGGCAGATGGCGGGCCAGCTTTTTGGCCAGGCCAATGGCGGCCAACAAGCCGGCATGCTGAACCAGCTGCTGGGCAGCATGGGGCCAGGCGTGCTGGCCTCGCTGCTGGGCG
>JAYWDK010000366.1:0-10166 GCA_043779845.1 Betaproteobacteria bacterium
GCCTTGCACCGGCGCGGCCGGCGGCGCCGCGCGGCGCACCGGCAGGCGGCGCAGCACGTCACTGCGCAGCTCTTCGAAGCCCTGCTCAATGGCGCCGGAGAGCAGTGCCCTGTGCGCCGGCTCGTCGGGGTCAAGCGCTGTGCCGATGTCGCGCCAGGTGAGGTGGGGCCAGCCGCCCGCATCAGCCTCGGCCAGCGCCTGCTCGTGCTGTACCTGGGCCCAGCTGCGGCCGTTGTCGATCAGCCGGCCGGCAAACGGGCCGAGCAGCTGCACATACAGGCCGGCGCGGCCCATGCCGAGCGCCAAGCTGGCCTCCAGCGGGCCCAGGTCGAGTGGCCCGGTCTGGGCGCGCTGCATCGCGCCCAGATCGGGCAACTCCACGTGGTAGCCAGCTTGCTCGATGGCGGCACGCAGATCACGCCGCTTGCGCAGCAGATCGTCGGTGGGCTCGGCGATCCAGACCACATGCTCGCGTGGGGGTGACGGGGGTGGCGTCAGTGCGGCGGGCGGCGCAGGCGATGCGGGTGGCGCAAAGGACAACGGCGCGGGTGCGGGTGCGGGCGGCGACACAGGCCCGCCCGGCTCCAGCTCGTCGGCAATCTGCCAGGCCAGCGCCAGGATCTCGTTGTAGAAGTCGCGGTCGAGCCGGGGGTCGGGCAGCGGGTGACCCAGCTTGACCGGGCCTTTTTCATCGCCCAGCGATTTGTAAAACCGGAAGACCGCCAGACCGCGTACCCGGTCATGCCAAAAGCGCCGCGCCACCGGCTCGATCTCGACGACAAACACACTTTCCTTGATCGCGTTGCCCGGCTTGGCCGCCAGAAAGCAGTCCAGCTCGGCCCGGCACCAGTCGGATTTATTGCAGCTGGGCGACATCAGCAGCAGCAGCAAGCGGCTGCGCTTGAGCTCGGCGGTCAGCACTTGCGACACGTGCTGGTTGGCCCGCACCTCGCGCCGGTCAATCCAGACCTTGCGCCCTGGGCCCAGCTTGGTGTGCAAGGCCGCAGTCAAAGCAGTTTCAAAGTGCCAGACCCATCGATCCTTGTGCGGATCGCGCGCACCCACCGGAGGCTCGTTGTCGGCCCAGGCGTAGCTGATGAAGATGTCGTTGGCGATCATGGCAGTGCAAACCGAACTATCCGTCCAGCCGGCCTCCAGGACAATCCCTATTCGCAGCGCCCAGGAGTCGGTCGGGCTTGGGGCCGGGCCCGCGCCACCCTGGGCATCAAGGCATGAAGCCCGGCAGCCACAACGCCAGCTGCGGGAACATCAAGACCAGCACCAACCCCAGCACCAGCGGCACGCAAAAAATCGCCGAGCCGCGAAAAATCTGCGACATCGGCACGGTCTTGAGCAGCGCGTTCATGACGAACATGTTCATGCCCACCGGTGGCGAGATCAGGCCCACCTGCACCACCAGCACCACCAGCACGCCAAACCACACCGGGTCAAACCCCAGCTGGGTGACCACCGGAAAAAACACCGGGATGGTGAGCAACACCATGGTCAGCTCTTCCATGATGGTGCCCAGCACCACGTAGACGCCCATCATTGCGGCGATCACCAGCAGCGGCGGCAAGCCCAGGTGGGTGATGCCGTCTTTCAGATCGCCGGGCATGCTGGTGAAGTTGATGAAGTTGGAAAACATCGACGCGGCGATCAGGATGGTGAACAACATGGCCGTGGTGCGCGCGCTCTCAGTCAGCACCGTGAACAGCGAGCGCAGTGTGAGCGCGCCGCGCGCCAGCGCAAAAACAAACGCGCCCGACGCGCCAATGCCCGCGCCCTCGGTGGCCGTGAACCATCCGCCGTAGATGCCGCCCAGCACCAGCACCACCAGCAAGGCCACGCCCCAGATGCCACGCAGCGCGGCCCAGCGTTCGGGCCAATCTACGCGCTCGCCGGCCGGGCCAGCCTCGGGCGAGCGGTGGATGATCCAGGCCACGCCGCCCATCAACAGCCCCGCGCACAACAGCCCGGGCACCACGCCGGCGGCAAACAGTTTGCCGATGTGGGTTTCGGTGACGATGCCGTAAATCACCATGATGGTGGACGGCGGAATCATGATGCCCAGCGTGCCGCCGGCGGCGATCACGCCGCATGACAGGTAATCGGCGTAGCCCAGTTTTTTCATGGACGGGTAGGCCACCTTGGTCATGGTGGCGGCCGTGGCGATGGACGAGCCGCAGATGGCGCCAAACCCCGCGCAAGCCATGATGGTGGCGTGCGCCAAGCCGCCCCGGCGGTGGCCCACAAAGGTGAAGGCGGCACGAAACAGCTCATGCGCCAAACCGGCCCGGGCCACAAAGTTGCCCATCAGGATGAACAAGGGCACCACCGACAAGGTGTAGGCAAAGCCGGTGTCGTAAACCACCTGCGCGGCGGCCGCGCTGGTGGGCCCCCAACCGCGCAACAGCCCCAGGCCGACATAACCCACAAAGCCCATGGCAAACGCCAGCGGCACGCGCAGCAGCGCCAGCGCAAACACCGCAGCAAAACCCAGCAGCGCTTCGATCATGTGGCACCGCCGGATTCAAGATTGGGGCCGGCGCCGGCTTCGTCGTCAGGGCGCCAGAGCAACAGCAAATGCATCAGCGCGGTGAGCCCGCACAGCACGCTCATCAAACGCACAAACGGCCCCAGCGCCAGTTTGAGCTGGGCGGTGGTGTCGCCATAACCCGTCATTTGAGCGGCCTTGTCCCACATCAACCAGGCCAGCGCGCCCAGCGCCACGGCGCACAGCACATCGATCAGCGCTTGCTGCACACGGCGCAGCCAGGCGGGCATCAGCGCGTCAAGCGAATCAAAGGCCACATGCTCGCGGTGCAGGCTGACCAAGGGCAGCGCGGCAAAGATCACCACCACCATCAGGATCTCGGTGAGCTCCAGCGAGCCGGGCACCGACTGGTTGAGCAATTTGCGGCCTAGCACGTCGGCCAGGGTCAACAACATGATGGCGAACAAGGCCACGGCGGCCAACAGGCCGCAGCACAAATCAAGCAGGCGTTTCAAGCCAAATCCTCCAGGGTGCGGCCGGTCAACCCGCCACCACAACTGCGTCAATGCATCCAGCCGGGGCCACCCAGCGCCCCGGCACTGTCATCATTTTTCGAGCTTGCCGATCTCGGCGCGGTACTCGGCCAGCACCTTTTTGGCGTCCTTCAGGCCACGGGCCTCGGCGGCCTTGGCCCAGGTGTCTTCGAGGCCGCCCGTCTTGGCCTTGATGGCCGCCACGAACGACGCGTCGGCCTGGGTGAAGGCCACGCCCGAGGCCTGCATGAAGGCCAGGCCGCGGCGATCGACCTTGTCCCAGCCCCGGCCAAACATTCTGGCGGTGGGCTCACCCGCCATCTCGTCGATCAGCTTCTTCACGTCGGCCGGCATCGCGTCGTATTTGGCCTGGTTCATCATGAAAACAAAGCTGGTGTTGTACAGCCCACCCGGAAACGTGGTGGCGTAGCGCACCACCTTGTCGATCTTGAAGCTCTCCACCGATTCAGCCGGAAACAAGGTGCCGTCCATCACGCCGGTGGACAGCAGCTCGTAGCTTTCGGGCGAGGGCTTGAGCGTGACGTTCATGCCCAGCGCCTTGGTGATCTCGTTGACCATGCCCCCGCCAATGCGCCATTTCAGGCCTTGCAGATCGTCAACCTTGGTCACGGGCCGCTTGGTATTGAACGCAATGCCAGGGCCATGCGTGAACACGGCCAGCACCTTGACGCCCTTGTGCTCGTCGGCAAACGCTGGGTACTTGGCATACAAACGCTGAAAAGCCACCGAGGTGGCCTCGGCCGAATTGCCCATGAACGGCAACTCCGCCATTTGCGTAGTGACAAAACGCCCCGGCGTGTAACCGTGCACCGTGAACGACAGATCAGCCAGGCCATTGCGCAGGGCGTCAAACGTGCCCGGTGCCCCCGCCACCGCACGCGGCAGCACGTTGCACTTGACGCGGCCAGCGGCTTTTTTCTCGAGCTGGGCGCACCACTCTTTTTGGGTCTCGCTGAGCATGTGCGACGGTGGCACCCACGACGACAGCGTGATCACGGTTTGCGCCATGGCGGGTGAAGCAAGGCCAAAACCTGCCAGGGCCGCGGCCAGGGCCATAGCGCGGCGCGTGCTTGGGTGCAATGGGATCAGCAAGCTCATGAACAAATCTCCGGGGGTGTGGCAGATGGATTGGCGCGGTGGCAAATTTTGACACCCGGCATGGCGGCCCAAGTGGGCCTCGATGGTGCCTCAGGCTGCCGCACGGCGACATTGCAGAAAACGTGGGGCCCCAGGCCAGTCGCGCGGGTTCAGCCACCTCAGCAAGCCCTTGGGGCGGGTGATCGGGTTCACGCGACTGGCATCCCGGCCCCCCGCGCTTGTGGGGTTGGGTGCGCCCAACCCCTCGGCTGAGGGGACACGGCGTGGCCGGCCCCCACCTAGCATCGGGCCGGCAGACCTTGCCCCGACCGTCAGCCGAATCAGGACACCCCATGCCATTGCCCGACCGCCCCAACGAGCCTGCCGCAAAGCAACCGTCCCTTGGCGCGTGCGCTGACGGCATGGCCTGGGCCAATGGCCAGTCGCGCGCGGCGCTGCAACTAGCCGTGCAACAACTCAGCGAGGCCCAGGCGGGCGGTGCACCGGCGGCACTGTGCCACGCCCACACCGAGTTGGCCCGCGCCTTGGCAGCCCTGCATGCCTACAGCCCGGCAGAGAGCCATCTGGCCAGTGCAGCACGCTGGGCGGTGGTGATGGGCGCCATCGACGTGCGCGCCGAGCTGGCCTGCGCGATGGCCGAGGTGGCCTCCAACGCCACTGACCTGGCGCAAGCGTCGGACGACGAATCCGAGGCCGGGCGGCAGCATCTGCGGGCCACACGCGGCCGCGCCCGCGACCACGCACTGGAGGCCGCCCGGCTCGCCAGCCTGACCACCGACCCCCACTGGGAGGTGCGCGTGCTGCTGCGCGCCAGCGACGTGCTGGACCGCTGCGGCGACCACGGCGACGCCGTGCAGGTGCAGCACCGCGCGCTGGTGCTGATGGGGCTCAACAACACCGATTTACCCACGGACGCCGACCCCGCGTTTGACCGCCCCAGCCACCCACTGCAACTTCAAGCGCCCGCTGCGCTGATGTGAAACAAAGCAGCAAAAGCCGGGCATCACAATACGCGCCCGCGCCGGCCTTGGCCGCAGGAGCGCGCTCCCTTGCTGCCCCATGCACCGCACCATCTTCACCACCCCTGTCGTCAACACCGTATTGCGCACCTTGTCCCTGGGTTTTTTGCGCGGCACGGGCTGGACACTCGACGGCGTGCTGCCGGCAAACAACTTGAGGTGCGTGCTGATTGCCGCGCCCCACACCAGCAACTGGGATCTGCCCTACACGCTCATGGTGGCGTTTGCGCTGAGACTCAATATTTACTGGATGGGCAAGGCGCAACTCTTTCGTTGGCCGTTCGGGCCGCTGATGCGCTGGTTGGGCGGCATCCCCGTGAACCGCGAGTCGTCCAGCAACCTGGTGGCAGCGTCGGCCCAGGCGCTCCGCGACGCCGATGGTGCGCTGCAACTGGTGGTGCTCCCCAAAGGCACGCGCAGCAAAACCCGCCAGTGGAAAACCGGCTTTTATTACATCGCCCAGCAGGCCGGTGTGCCCATCGTGCTGTGCTACATGGACTACCCGCGCAAGCTCAGCGGTCTGGGCCCGGTCTTCACGCCCACCGGCAACGTGGACGCCGACATGGCCACCATCAAGTCCTGGTACAGCCAGTTCAAGGGCAAAAACTGGCGGCAGTTTGACGCGGATGTTTGAGTGGGCGCTTGGGCGGGCGTTTGGGCACGTTCAACCCGGTCTCAGCAAAGGAATGACCTTGCGTCCGTGCCGGCGGTAGATCTGAAAATCGCCATCCAAGGTGAAGATTAGGCACCGGTCGTAAAGCTCGCTCATGCGCACCAGGCAAGCATCGGCCAAGGAGGCAGGCACGTTGTCGTAGCGCTCAAACAGTGATTGCACCGCCGTGATTTCGTCGCCCAAGTGCATGCCAATCCGCACCACGCCGCGCGAGATCAGCGCCAAGGCCTTGGCGGGATCGTGACCACTGCGGGCCAACAAAAAGCAAGTCTCAGCCACCACCGCTTCGCAGGTGAGCAACGGGCCATTGATCAACCCAAATTGCTCGCGTGCCCAGCCGTGAAACGTATCGTCCCGGCAATGCAGCGCCACCCACGGCCCGGTATCAAGCAGGATCGTGTCCTGGCTCACCGCTGGCCAAAACCATCAAGGTGGCGCGGGTTGCACGACAGATCGGCCGGCCCTCCCTCAAAACAACCCACCAGGTCACCGGCCAGAACCAGGGCCGAAGATGCGCCGGCCAACTCGCCCGCTTGCGCCAGATAGGCCGTCACGGCCCGGCGAACCAACTCTGACTTGCTCAGGTTCTGGCGTGCACTGGCCTCGGCCAACGCGGTGGTCAGCTCTGGCGGGATTTTGAGAGTCAGCGTGTCCATATTCCAAATAATACCGAACGACCGATGGTATTACCAGCACTGCTCAGAGCGGTTTGCACGAAATAAAGGTGGGCAGGGGCAGCTGTTATCGGCTCTGAGCGGTCGTGGCGACGGGCTGCTTTGGCGCAAGTTGGTCAAAGGTCAAAGCTGCTGGAGCGAGGCCGAGGCCACCGGGTAACTGGATGCCTGCGTGTCACCCGAAGCCGGCCTGAGGCGGCCGTCATCTCCTTGTTTACCTCCGGCATCCAGTCACCCGGCGCCCTCGTCCCAGTTGCAGGGTGGCGTCTCGACGGGTTTGAAAACTGCGCATGCCACCGTGCTGATTCAGCGTCGGGGTGGGTTGCCGTGTTTTGCGGAGGTAAAGGAGGAGATCACGTCCACCGTCTTGCGGGGGGTGTGATCGGGCGGAGTGAGACCGGACACAAACAGTCCTGAGGACTGTTTGTGCCTGGCGAACGCCCGGGGCCTCTGGCCACGGGCACGAAGCAAAACACGGCGACCCGGCCCGGCGCGCCCGCCACAAGCCGTCAAACACCCGCTTTCCAGTAACCCAGCAAAGTCAGCAACGAGCCGAAACCCGCCCATCGATTGCCGTTGATTTCGTGCAGAACACCGGCGCCCGGAGCACAGGTGCATGCGGCGCACGGTGGGGCGCGACGTGGCGGCAAGTCGGCGTGAATTCTGGCTTTCTACAATGCCGTCATGGTTACTTTTTCCGGCGAAACACCCCCTCTTGACGGCCAACCCGAGCGTGTGGATTGCGCCCTGGCGGCGCTGATCTCGCAGGCCATCACCACGGCCGGCGGCTGGTTGCCGTTTGACCGCTTCATGGCGCTGGCGCTGTACGCGCCGGGCTTGGGTTATTACGCCAACAGCAGCCGCAAATTTGGCACCATGCCCGGCTCGGGCAGCGACTTTGTCACCGCACCCGAGATGTCGCCGCTGTTTGGCCGCGCGCTGGCCTCGCAGGTAGCCCAGGCCTTGCGGGCCAGCGGCACGCAGCAATTGATGGAATTTGGCGCGGGCTCGGGCGCCTTGGCCGAGCAGCTGTTGCGGGCGCTGGCTGAGCTGGGCGTGCCCGTCAGCCGCTACGCCATCGTGGATTTATCGGGCACGCTGCGGGCGCGCCAACAGGCCAGGCTGGCCCGGTTTGGTGAGCAGGTGACCTGGCTCGATGCGCTGCCCGAAGCCTTTGACGGCGTGGTGCTTGGCAACGAGGTGCTGGACGCGATGCCTGTGCAATTGCTGCACTTTGACGGCCAACAATGGTTTGAGCGCGGCGTCTGCGCGGCCCAACAAACCAGCACGGATGCCGCGTCCACCGAGCCCGTGCACTTTGCCTGGTCCGACCGGCCCACCGCCCTGCGCCCGCCGGTGGACGAAGCCGGTTTGGCGTTATTTGTGCCCGGCACCGTGACTGAAATCCACCCACAGGCCGAGGCCTTCATCACCACCTTGGCCGGTGTGCTGCGGCGCGGCGTGGCGATCTTTTTGGACTACGGGTTCCCCGAGGCCGAGTACTACCTGCCGCAGCGCCACATGGGCACGCTGATGTGCCACCGCGCCCACCTGGCCGACACCAACCCGCTGGTGCAGGTGGGCCTGAAAGACATCACCACGCATGTCAACTTCACGGGCATTGCGCTGGCCGCACAAAACGCCGGGCTGGCCGTGATCGGCTACACCTCGCAGGCGCGGTTTTTGATCAATTGCGGGCTGATGGATTTGTTGACGGAGGCCAACATCGCCGAGCGCGCCATGGCGCAAAAACTGATCACCGAACACGAGATGGGCGAGTTGTTCAAGGTGATCGCCGTGGCGCGTGGCTTGGGGTTGGGCGATAGGGCCGGGCAACAAGCGGCGTTTGAGCCGCTGGGGTTCGCGCAGGGGGATCGCACGCATCGGCTTTGAGTGCGCCCAAGTGGGCCACTCTGCGGCTTGCCCCCTCACCCCAGCCCTCTCCCCCGAGAGGCGAGGGAGCAAACCAGCGCGTCAGGCGGACTTGGTGGCAAAGTTGACGCGCTGGTGACACGCTGGTGACGCGCTTGTGACGCGCTGGTGACGGACATGCGCCACGCCAGCGGTGATAAACCGCCACCGCCAGGAGACGCGCCATGTCAGAGTCAAGCACCCACGTCGGCAGGTTCGACTACACGTCAGCGGATACCAAAGCCGACGCCACAGTCGACGCCGCCACCCAAAACCACTACCGCATCTGCCCGCTCTGCGAGGCCTGTTGCGGGCTGGAGATTCGCACCCAGGGTGCACGCGTCATCAGCATCCGGGGCCAGGCCAACGACGTGCTGAGCGCGGGCTACATCTGCCCCAAGGCCGTGGCGCTGAAGGATCTGCACGACGACCCCGACCGCCTGCGCGCGCCGCTGATTCGCCGGGGTGGGCGCAACAGCCCGCTGGAGCCCGCCACCTGGGACGAAGCGTTTGCGCTGATCGAGCGCCGGCTGCCGGCCATCGTGGCCGAGCACGGGCGCAACGCGCTGGCGTTCATGGCCGGCAACCCGTCGGCGCACAAGATGGGCTTGCTGCTGTACTTTGCCCGATTGCTGCGCGCGGCCGGCAGCAAAAACATCTTTTCGGCCAGCACGCTGGACCAGATGCCCAAACAACTTCAGTCGGGGCTGATGTATGGCCACTGGATCAGCGTGGCCCTGCCCGATATCGAGCGCACGCAGTTCATGCTGGTGCTGGGCGCCAACCCGGTGGCAAGCAACGGCAGCATGTGGACCGTGCCTGATTTTCGAGGCAAGGCCAAAGCGCTGCGCGCCCGCGGCGGCAAGCTGGTGGTGATCGACCCGCGCCGCACCGAGACCGCCGAGCTGGCTGACGCGCACCACTTCATCCGACCCGGCGCCGACGTGTTTTTGCTGGCCGCCATGGTGCACACGCTGTTTGACGAGAACCTGGTCAAGCTCGGCCCCGCCGCACCCTGGCTGGCCGGCGTGGACGAAGTGCGCGAGGCCGTGGCCGGCTTTGCACCCGAGGCGGTGGCCGCGCACTGCGGCATTGAGGCGGGCGCCATTCGCAACCTGACCCGTGAGCTGGGCGCTGCCCCAAGCGCCTGCGTTTATGGCCGCATCGGCACCTGCACACAAACCTACGGCACGCTGGCTTCGTGGCTGATCGACGTGCTCAATGCGCTCACTGGCAATCTTGACCAACCCGGTGGCGTGATGTTTGCCAAGGCACCGGCTTTTGCAGCCAATACGGTGGGCAAACCCGGCCTGGGCCGGGGCGTGGCCACCGGCCGCCACCACAGCCGGGTGAGTGGCGCGCCCGAGGTGTTTGGCGAGCTGCCCGCGTCCAAATTGGCCGAAGAAATTGAAACCGCTGGCCCGGGCCAGATCCGCGCGCTGATCGTGATGGCCAGCAACCCGGTGCTCTCGGCGCCCAACGGCGCGCGCATCGCCGCCGCGCTGGACACACTGGATTTCATGGTCAGCCTGGACATCTACTGCAACGAAACATCGCGCCACGCCGACGTGATCTTGCCGGGCTTGTCGCCGCTGGAAGAAGGCCACTACGACGTGCCGTTTCCGCAGCTCAGCCACCGCAACCAGGCGCGCTACAGCCCGGCCGTGTTTGCTGCACCCGCCGGCCAGCCGCCCGAATGGCAAAACATCCTGCGCCTGATCAACATCCTGCAAGGCCGGG
>JAYWDK010000367.1:0-10157 GCA_043779845.1 Betaproteobacteria bacterium
CCCCTCCACATAGCCCGAGCCAAAGAGCACCGTGCGGTCCTGGATGTCGATGCTGGTGATGGTGGGCACGATCTGGAGCAGGGGCTGGTTGGCCGAGCCAAAGATCTGCAGCTTGAACGCGCCGTTGACGTAGATGGGCAGCACCAAGGTGGCGCTGGTGCCGTTCGCAGCAGTGGCGGTGGGGCTCAACTGCACCATTTGCAGCACGCCGTTGATGTTGGTGTAGCGCAGCAGCACGTCGGTGGTGGTGCTCAAGCCCGTGCCTGTGAGGGTGATGGCCTGGCCCGCGTTGGCCGAGCCCTGGGACGCGTCGGCGGGCGTGCCCGACAGGGCCGTGCTCGTGACCTGGGCCAGGTTCACGCTGAAGTTAGCGCTGGTGCCCCCGGCGGTCTTGACGTTGATCGCACCAAACACCCCGTTGGCGAGCGGCACGACCACGCGGGCGTAGCCGTTGCCGATGTACACGCCCAGCGCCGGGTCGTAGCGGTCGAACACGTCAGGGCCCGTGCCCGTGCCCGCGTCGAGCACCGTGGCCGAGCCAAACCGGTACTCCGTATTGCCGCCTTCGACAAAGCCCGTGCCCAGCAGCAGCACCTGCGCGCTCGTGCCGTCCGCGGACACCGACTCCACTTGCACGTCCAGGATGGTGGGCAGGATCTGCAACGGGAAGGTGCCGTCAGCAAAGTTGGTGACCACCGCGCCCACTTGCGAGAACACCACCGCATCGCCCGTGACGGCATTCGTCGGCACGTTGAAATAGGCGATACCGCGTACGGTATCGGTGCGGAAGACGTTGACGGTGGTGCTGCTGATGGTGCCGGCGGAATCGACCACCTTGAAGGTGGCCCGGGCGTTGGCCGGGTTGAAGGGCACCGCGATGCCGATCTGCTGGCCCGGATTGGCCGATGGCGCAGTCACGGCATCTGGAATGCCACTGATGGCGCGCACGTCGCTGGCTGGGCGGATGGTGAAGTGACGCACGATGTCTGCGCCCAGCACGTTGCCCACCCGGTCGGCGATCATGGCCTTGTTGATACGCAACTCGTAGTCGCCAGCCGGCAAGTAGCCGTCGGGCACGACCGAGAACTTCTGGCCAAAGGCTCGGGCATTGATCAAGAAGGTGGAGGCCACGTCATCGGCCGTGCCGAAGACGCCATCCACACCGGCGCGCACCAGCGAGACTTGCGTGGGCGTGAGCAGCGTGGTGTCGATGGGTTCATCAAATATCACGTCAAATGAGCGCACGAGGAAGCGCCGTTCACCTTCAGCCACGTTGGTGGACACCACGACCGGCGCAAAGGTGTCGGGCACCACGTCCAGCGTGACGAGGTTGGACAGGCCCACGTTGCCGCCGGTGTCGGTGGCGCGCACCTGCACGGTGACTGTTGTGCCGCCGGCCTTGATCGACGGAATGGCCGCAAACAGCTCAAACGGGAAGGCAATGTCGTTGGCCACGACCACGCCGTTGACGAGCAACTCGACGTTGCGCACTTGCACGTCGTCCGACACGGTGGGCACGATGCGCAGGGTGTGGCCTTCGAGCACCTGGATGCCGCCCTTGAGCGGGTCGACGTCAACCGCATCGACGGCGATCGACAGCGTGGGCGCAATGCCCTTGTTGTCATACCCGGTGTAGTTGACGATCTGCAGGCCACCGCTGCCGTCAGCCACAAACGCCAAACCGTTGGCCAGCGCCACGTCCACCGGCACGGCCGGCAGGTTGTAGCGCGTGAGGAATGCGCCGGTGTTGGTGGGGTCGGTGGTGCTGACCACATCCAGCGCCTTGAAAGCGCCAAAGCCAAACGTGCTGTTGCCAACCACCACGCCCAGGCCCGAGCCGGTGAGGGCAATGGCGGTGCCCGCTTCGCCGGTGTTGTCGACGCCAGACAACAGGGTCAGCTGATCCGGGTTGGCCACGTTGGCCGTGACGTAGCCGCCCGTGCCACCGTTGCCGGCACCCACATAAGCCACCCCGTTGCCAACGAACAGCTTGCCACCGCCGGCTGGCAATGTCAGCGTGCCACGCGCCACGAAGCTGTCGCCGGCAATGCTGAATGCGCGCAAGGTGTGGGCCGTATCCACGCTGTAGAGCGTGCTGCCTTCAAGGGCGATGTCCAGGAGCGTCGAACCCCCGACTGACCCGAGGTCGAAGGTGGCGCGCACCTCACCGGAGCTGAGGTCGACGATGGCCAGGTTGGGGCCCACGGCCACATAAGCCAGGCCGTCACGCACATCTACCCGCGTGACTGGGGACGAAAACGCCACCGTCTGCACCAGTGTGGGTGCCGACAGGTTGGCGATATCAACGATGTGCAGACCGGCGTCCCCCGCCGCCACCGCCGCCAAGCCGCGGCTGGCGTCAGCCGCTACATCCTGGCTGTAGCCCGGCAGGTTGAGCTCGGACAGAAGCTTGGGCTGGGTGACGCGCGAGGCGTCGATCACCGCAAGACCGTAGTCGCCGGTGGCCGCCAGCACGGCGTTGCGTGAGAGCCCGTCCAGCGAGCCAACCACGGCCACGCTCAGCGTATTGCCCTGCAGCGCCACTTGCGAGACCACGCCGGTGGCCACTGCACGGCCATCCAGCGGGTTCAGGCCTTGCTGCACTTCAGCCAGATCGCTGATGCCGTCATTGTCGGAGTCGCGGCGGTCGGCACGCGTGCCAACGATGTCTTCAGCGATGTCGGGCAGGCCATCACCGTCAGTGTCGAGCACGCCACCGTGGCCATCAGGCAGCATGAAGCTGGGCACGATGCGCACACCGTTTTCATCGAGCGGCAGGCTGCTCAGCGTGAGTGACGCAAACGCCAGCGCCGGGATCTTGGTGGCGGTGCCGGTGGCCGCGCTGTGGCCGCGAACCTGCGCCACGCGGTTGCTGACCGGGTCGTACATCAGCAGCGTGTAGTCGGCATCCGGTGGCAAGAAGATGTCCATCTTGCCGTTGCTGTCGGTGCGACCGCGCAGCTCGACCCCAGCAGACCGGATCACGTAGTAGGCGTTGGCCGGCAGGCCGGCCACGTTGGCGCTGTAGATCTTGGCGGTGTCCTGGTCCAGCGCGTCGGTGCTCTTGTTGAGCGCGTCATAGCCCACGGCAAAGGCTTGCAGCTGGTTGAAGGCGGGCAGTTGCGGCGTCAGTTCAGCAATGATCTGCGCACCCACGGCCTGGATGTCGTCAAACACCGAGTTGGTGGTGGCGGTGCCTTGGGTGGTGGCAAACGAGGCCGCGTTGCGGCCGGTGGGGTTGGAGGGTGCGCTGTTGCCGCCAGCATTGGCGGCGGCACCGATCAGGGTGCCCAGCTTGTCGATCAAGGCGCAGACCAGGGCCAAGCCGATCTTCTTGAGGCCCTCCTCGCCTGCCGCGATCAGGGCATTGACCTGGGACAGCTCAGTCTTGACCACCGCGATGCCGATGCAGACGATCTTGATCAGGGTGGTGTTGCACGCATCGCCCTGCGATTGGATGCGACCGCAGATGTTGTCCAGGGCACTGAGGATCGCCTCCAGGCACTTGGAGATTTTGAGCGCCTTGCTGAGCGGGTTCCCAGCTTTGTTGAAGGCCTCCACCCCCGCAACGATGATGGCTTTGGCGTTGCCAACGATCTTGAAACCGGCGGCCAGCTCGGCAGCGCTGACACCTGGTTTGCCGGACTTGTCGATCAAAGTCTGCACTTGCGCAATCGTGTCGCGCGCCTTGTCGGCGATGGTCAGCGCAGCCTTGATGCCGTCGGCCACACCGGCCAGCTCGGCCGCGCAGGCGGCGGCGGCGGTGGTCAGGTCAATCACGATGTCCCAGGCGTTGGACGAGTTGATGCAGGGCGGCGGGTTTTGCGGCGGGGGGTTGTCGGGGCCGGTGGTGGGCGTGCCGGGTGGCGTCACGCCGTGCCAGCCTGGCGCACGCACGCCAGAGCCTTCGTCCGAGACCACGGTCAGGCCGTCGGCCGAAACGGTGCCGGTGCCATCAATCACCAGCATGCCGGTGGTGTGGTCAAAGCTCAGGATGTTGAGCTTGGTGCCTGCCGCAGCATTGAAGACGTTGGGGAAGGTGATCTTCAGCGGCTCGGTGAAAACAGCCACCCCCGGCGCCTGGATGGTGATGTCGAAGGTGTGCTGCAGCACCCCCGGGGGCAGCATGTCCTTGACCAAGGCGGCCGGCACCGTGGCAATACCGATCTGCACGTTGTTCAGTACTTGGCCCTTGTCGTCGACGGCGGTGCCGGGCATGACCGTCAGGGTCAAGGATTGGCGCTGCAGGTCAGTGAGCTGCGGCGCGGCACTGGGCTCTGCGGCGGTGATCACCGTTTGCTGGGTGGCGCTGACATTTTGCAGGGTGCTGGTGGCTACGCGGGGCAGGTAGACCTCGGTGCGGTCGGCATTGGCCACCCGCTCGGCGGTGGTGCCCATGCTGCCCATCATGGTATTGGCCTGGCCGGCCAGCAACTCGGCGCTCATCACCATTTCGGGGAAGAACACGCCAGAGGGCGCATTGGTGGCCGTGCGGCCGTCGACCGCCACTTTGACCACCCCGGCCGGGATGTTGTTGAGCTCAAAATAGCCGTTGGCGTCGGTGTAGACGACGTTGCCTTCCTGGCCCAGGATGTAAACCTTGGCGTGGGCGATGGGCAGCAAAAAGACGTCGTCTGCGGTGTCGATCACCCCGTCAGGGCCACGCCGGATGTCGTCGAAGGTCATTGGCAACAGGTCAGGGCCCGGGTCAACCACCCGGCCCGTCAGCTTGGTGCCGCTGACCGACAACTGCCCTACCGTGGTGAACGACACCTCGGCCGCACCACCGGCCACCCTGTTGGCATCGGCATCCAGGAAGGCGCCATCTGCCGCAGCGCGGATCTGTGAGCCTTCAACATGCACGGTCACCCGCGACGCGCCGGGCATCGGATTGGCAAAGAACAGCCAGGCGTAGGTGCCGTCATCCGACGGCACTATTGCTGCGGCCAGCTTGCTGCCGTCCGGGCCAGTGGTGTAAAAACTGTTGCTGTTGAGCGTGGCCGTGTTGACCGCGCGCGAGAACACGACCAAGGGGCGCTGCGTCACGCCCACGTCGCCGCTGCCGTCTGCCGGCGTCAACGAGACCAGGGTGAAGGGTGCCAAGGCGTCCACCGTGAGCGCGCGGGTTACCACGGTGGTGTTGCCGGCGGCGTCGCGGGCGGTCACGGTCAGGGTGTGGCTGCCCACGCCCAGGCTGCCAAAGTCCAGCGCTGAAGCAAAGCTGCCGCTGCCGGCGTCGAAGTTCAGGCTGCGCGCGCTGCCACTGTCAAAACTGTAGATCAGCTGGGTCAGGCTGGACCCGGTGCCCAGGGCGATGCCACCCAACTGGCTGGCGCCCGACAAGGTGTCGCCATTGGCCAGGGTGGTGACCGTGAGCAGCGGGCCCACGGTGTCGAGCAGGAACGTGCCGGTGGCCGCCGGGCTGACATTGCCCGCAGCGTCAGTGGCGACGATGCTGTAGCTGTGCTCAAAATCGGCCGTGCCATTGAGCAGCAGCGCCGTGGTGAAGCTGAAATGCCCGGTGGCATCCAGCGTCAGGCTGTGCGCCGCACCACCGTCGATGCGGATGGACGCACTGGCCACGCCAGACAAATTGTCGAGCACCTGGCCGGTGAGGGTGAGGTTGGTGTTGATGGCTGCCGGCGTGGGCGCTACTACGATCTTGGGCGGCTGCACGTCTTGCGTGAGGGCAAACTTGGCGAGCACGGCTTGCGCCACATGCTCGCCAATGGCCTTGCCGGCCTGGTTGTCCGACGCCGTGTGGATGCCGCCATAAATGCGGCTCAAGCCAGCCTCGTCGGCCGCCTGGCTGAACCTGGTGAAGCTGCGCGTGACGCCTGCCAGCGTGGCCGAGGTGGTGGTGAAGCTGGTGTTGTCGCCAAACGTGGCGGCCAGAATGCCCGCCGCGGCAGCGCTGAAGGTGGAGTGCCCGGAGACATAGCTCGGGTGCGGCGGCGTGATCAGCAGTGGCGTCCAGTTGGGGTCGAGCGTGGTGGCGGCATTGCCGTCCAGGTCGGCGTTCTGGATGGCGGTGACGGGGCGCCAGACGTCGTAGGTGTACTTGGTGTCCCAGCAGGCGATGGCCGCATCGGCCAGCGCGACGTTGAGTTGGGCCATCAGCCGGGCATTGGCGCTGAGCGAGTTGCCTTGGGCGGCGGCCACTTGCGCGGCGATCAGGTCCCAGTGGCCGGGTGGCGTGAAGCTGCCACCGCCATCGGCCCAGAACTGGGCCTGCTGGGTCTGGTCGGCCGTGCGGGTGGTGCTGGTGGCGCTGCCGATGCTTTGGACCTGGTTGAGGTCGGCCGCGTACTGCGCGGAGTCCAGCGCCGGTGGCGCCGGCGCGCGGAACTCATCACCGGACGTCATTGCAAACGGCGCTACCTGGCTCCATTGCACATCCTGCGCCACGCCATACAGCGGGGCGGTGGGGCGCCACTTGCCCAGGGCGGTGCTGCCGTCGTCGGCGACAAAGTTCAGGTAGCCATCGGTGGCGCGGATGTCGATCACGGCACGGGCGATGCTGTCGCCCAGCGCGATGCCGGCGGTCTTGGCGGCGCTGTCTGCAATGGCGGCCAGGCTGGTGGCCAGCGCGGCGTCAAACTTGGCGCGCTGCGCCGGGTACAGCGCGTACAGGATGCGGTAGGCGGCCTGGGCGGCTGCCGCCTGGGCATCAACATTGCCAGTGACAGTGCGCTGCACCAGGAAGGCCGGTGTGCCCTGAATGGCGGCCAGCGTGTCATACACGGCAATGCTCTGCACTGCCAGCACACGGGTGGCCACGGGTGGGTCGGTCACGTCGGCTTGAATGGCCTTCAGGGCGACAGTGATCCAGTCGAGCACGGCATCACTTTGCGTGGCGGCCACGCGGGACAGCGTGCGGGTGACCGTCTGGCTGTTGCCGGCAGCATCGGTGATCTGGAGGGTGATGCTGTTGTCGCCGCTGGCCAGGGCCACGCCGGGCAACTGGAAGGCCCCCGTGCCACCGGCCGTGCTGATCAGGCCCTGGGCCACGAGGGTGATGGTGGCGCCAGCCTCCGCGCTGCCGCGCAGCGAGACGATGGCCGATGCGGTCTGGCTGTCGTTGCCGGCCAATGCATCCGCGCTGGAGATACCAAAGCTCGCGCCGCTAGGCGCCTGGCGGTCAAGTTTGAAGCTGATGTTGAGTGGCGTGCTGGCATTGCCCGCCGCGTCGCGCGCGATCAGGCGCAGGGTGTGTGTGCCGTCAGTCAGGCTGCCGCCGGCCAGGCCGTCGAGCACGGCGGGCGACAGGGTGAAACTGCCGTTGGCCCCCAATTGCGCGATGAGATTGGTAAAGCTGGGGTTGGCGCCCGGGTCGAGTGCGGCCAGCAATTGCGTCACACCGGTGTCGTCAGCGGCCGTGCCGGTGATGGTGGGGTCGTTGGTGACACCGTCGCTGTTGAGCAGACCGGTGTCGTTTTTCAGCGCTGCGCTCAAGGTGGGCGCCGTGGTGTCGCCACTGGCCGGCGCCTCGCGCACCACCGTGACTGTGGTCAGCGTGCTGTTGCCCGCCAGGTCGGCCGCGGTCAACTCAAAATTGTTGTTGCCCAGCACCAGCGCCACGCCGGTAAAGCTGAAGCTGCCGTTGGCGGCAACCGTGGTGAAGTCCAACACCGCAGCATTGCCTGCGGCGCGCAAGGTGAGCACCGCGCCCACTTCGGCCAAGCCTTGCAGGGTGACGGGGTTGGTGCTGGTGTGCAGATCACCCACTACGCCGGTATCACTGGCGGCAGCCAGGCCAAAACTGGCCACGGCTGGTGCAATGGTGTCCAACGTGAAGGCGACATCCACCGTGCTGGTATTGCCGGCCGCGTCTTTGGCCACCAGGCGCAGGGTGTGGGCGCCTTGCGCCAGCGTGCCGCCGGCCAATGTGTCGAGCTGGGCGCGGCTGAGGCTGAACGCGCCGCCTGCGCCAACGTTGGCCAGGATGTTGCTGAAAACGCTGCTGGCGGTGGGGTCGAGTGCGGCTTGCAGCACCGTCACGCCGATGGCATCGGTCACGGTGCCGGTGATGCTGGGGTTGCTGGTGATGCCGTCAGTCGCCTGGCCGCCGGTGTCGGCTTGCAGCGCGGCCGTCAGCGCGGGCGGGGTGACATCGACGATGACCGGCGCCTCGCGCACCACGGTGAGCGTGGTCAGCGTGCTGTTGCCCGCCACATCGGCCGCGGTCAACTCAAAATTGTTGTTGCCCAGCACCAGCGCGACGCCGGCAAAGCTGAAGCTGCCGTCGGCGGCGGCCGTGGTGCTGCCCAATACCGCTGCATTGCCTGCCGCGCGCAAGGTGAGCTGCGCACCCGCATCGGCTTGGCCTTGCAGGGTGACAGGGTTGGCACTGGTGTGCAGATCACCCACCACGCCGGTGTCGCTGGCGGCAGTCAGGCCAAAGCTGGCCACGGCTGGCGCCTGGGTGTCCAAGGTGAACGCCACGTCCACCGTGCTGGCATTGCCGGCCGCATCTTTGGCCACCAGCCGCAGGGTGTGTGCGCCTTGCGCCAGCGTACCGCCGGCCAGGGTGTCGAGCTGGGCGCGGCTGAGGCTGAAGGCGCCACCGCCTTGCACATTGGCCAGGATGCTGCTGAACACGGTGCCCGCAGTGGGGTCCAGCGCGGCCAGCAGCACCGTCACGCCAACGGCGTCGGTCACGGTGCCGGTGATGCCGGGGTTGCTGGTGATGCCGTCTGTTGCCAGGCTGCCGGTGTCGGCTTGCAAGGCGGCGCTGAGCAGCGGCGCTGTGGTGTCGGGGATGGCCTCGCGCACAACAGCCAAGCTGCCGGCCGTGATGTTGCCGGCGGCGTCAGCCACGCTCAAATCGAAATTGTTGGTGCCCAGCACCAGCGTGATGCCGGCAAAGCTGAAGCTGCCGTTGGCCGCCGCCGTGGTGCTGCCCAGCACCGCGTTGCTGCCGTGGGCGCGCAGGGTGATCAAGGCGCCGGCCTCGGTCTGCCCCACCAGCGTGACGGGGTTGGTGGTGGTGTGCTTGTCGCCCACCACGCCGCTGTCGCTGCCCGGGGCCAGGTCAAAACTGGTCAGCACCGGCGCAATGCGGTCAGGTGGCAGCTTGGCCAGTTGCGGCAGCGTGGCGGGGTCCACATCATGTCCGCCCACCCGTACGGTGGTGGGGAATAACGGCGCAATCACGCTGGTGCTGCCCAGCAGCGCGCCACCGACGATCAACTCCTGCAGCCGTTGCACCGGCGTGCCCATTTGCAGGTCATTGCCGTCGCCCAGCACGCCGTTGACCGGGTCAACGCTGACGTACAGGCTGCTGTCGACCATGTCGCCGGTGATGCGCACCCGTGCCAGCGTGCCCGCCTTGAAACTGTCGGCGTTGGCGCCCGTGCCGCCCAGCGCGGCGTCGTCACCCAGGTCGGCGCCGATCAGCAAGTGCAGGCCACGCGCCGATCCACCCACCTGCAGCAGTTGCAGGCCGGCCATCGCCAGATCACCCGACGCATCGGCCTTGGTGACCAACTGCACCAGCGTGCTGCTGATGTTGACGCGCCAGGCCGCCGCCGTGCTGCCGGCGGTGATGCTGCTGGCCCGGCCATGCACGCTCCACAAGCCACCGGTGATGCTGCCGCCCACCTGCACGGTGCTCAGCGTGTAGCCGCTGGCCATGCCGGACAGGAACAGGTCAGTACCCAGGTTGCCGCTGGTGACCAGGCTCTTGAGCCCGGCCGCGTCGATGCGGCTCGCGCCTGGCGTGGTGCTGGTCCAGTCGGTGACGTTGACGCTGAGGTTGGCGGTGCGCGCCGCCAGCCGGGTGTCGGTGACGGTGCCGGCCTTGAAGCTGAACTCGGTGCCTGCCGCCACGCTGATGGTTGCCTGGCTGACCTTGCCCAGCGTCAGGCTGGTCACGCTGGATGCGAACGTGGCGTTGCCGCTCAGGTCGGCGTTGCCCAGGTTCAGGGCGCCCATGGCGCTGTTGGCGTTGATGCCCGTCAGCGCCACGGGGCTGCTGCCGGGGTTGACCAGGGCCACGCTGGTGGCGCTGCTGGTGCCAGTGAGTTGCAGCGCATAACCGGCACCGTCGGCCACGATCTGCCCGGTGCCGGGGCCGGTGACCGTCACGGTGGGTGCAGCCACGGCCACACTGGCCGCCAGCGGATGCACCGTGGGCACGGCGGTGGCTGCGGTTT
>JAYWDK010000368.1:0-3606 GCA_043779845.1 Betaproteobacteria bacterium
CTCTACACCACCGAGGACGGGCACAGCCAGATCAAGCTGCGGGCGGACTCGGGCACGGTCTGGCTGACGCAGCTGGAAATGGTGGAGCTTTTCCAGACCTCCAAGCAGAACATTGCCAAGCATCTGAAAGGCATCTTTGCCGAGCAGGAGCTGAGCCAGGATTCAGTTGTCAACCAGCGGTTGACAACTGCCGCCGCCAGCAAAAACGACCGACTGCTTTCAATTCTCTACGCGCCGTGTAAAGCAGCAAATGCCGATGACTTCTCGGCGATTCAAGACGGACGACAGAGAGGGAAGTCATGACCTCCAAAAGCCAGAAACAGACGGGCGGTGTCCGCAAGACCACTGCCACGCCAGCCGAAGGCTTCGCACCTCTGCTGGGTGCCCTGCGCCAGCTCATTGCCGATTCGCGCCAGCAGGTGCTGCGGGCGGTGGATGTGGTGCAAGTGCAGACCTGCTGGCACATCGGACAGCACATCGTGGAGTTTGAGCAAGGCGGGGCGCAGCGGGCGGCCTATGGCCGTGGCCTGCTGGTTCAGTTGGGGCAGGCTTTGACGGCAGAGTTTGGGCGCGGCTTTGAAGAGCGCAACTTGCGCAATATGCGGGCCTTTTATGGGGCCTTCCCAAATTGGAACGCACTGCGTTCCGAATTGAGCTGGACGCATTACCGCCTGCTGCTGCGGGTAGACAGTGCCGAGGCCCGCCAGTGGTATGCGCAAGAAGCGGCCACCCAGAACTGGAGCACTCGGGCGTTGGAGCGGCAAATCGGCAGCCTGTATTACGACCGGCTGCTGCTGAGCCAGGACAAGGCGGCGGTGGGCGCTGAAGCGCAGGCAAACCTGGCTGCGTTGGAGGCGACGCCGCGCGCCTTTGTGCGTGACCCAGTGATGCTGGAGTTTCTGGGGCTGCCCGACACGGGGCGCCTGCTGGAGGCCACGCTGGAGGCGGCCTTGATGGACAAGCTGCAGCATTTCTTGATGGAGCTGGGCAAGGGCTTCGCTTTTGTGGCGCGCCAGCAGCGCATCAGCACCGAGACGCAGGACTTCTACATCGATCTGGTGTTCTACAACTACCTGCTCAAGTGCTTTGTGCTGATCGACCTGAAGACGGGGCCTTTGACGCACCAGGATGTAGGGCAGATGGACATGTATGTGCGCATGTACGACGACCTTCGCCGGGTTGAGGGCGACAACCCGACGGTGGGCATCTTGCTGTGCGGCAGCAAAGACCACTCGGTAGCGCGCTACTCCGTGCTCAACGGCAGCGAGCAACTTTTTGCCAGCAAGTACCGCTTGATCCTGCCCAGCGAAGAAGAGCTGCGGCTGGAGCTGGAGCGCGACCGCGAAGGCATTGAAGCCCAGAAGGATCTGGGCAACGAAGAAGGCAAGCCATGACCGAACAAAACCAAAAACAACTGGGCAAGACCCTGTGGGCCATTGCCGACCAACTGCGCGGCGCGATGGATGCGGACGACTTCCGCGACTACATGCTGTCGTTCCTGTTCCTGCGCTACCTGTCGGACAACTACGAGGCGGCGGCCAAGAAGGAGTTGGGGGCTGACTACCCTGACATCGCGGGCGACGTCTTGCGGAGAACCGGAGCGAGCACCCCCTTCAAGTCTGGTACGAAGAGAACTTGAACGACGTACCCGCCTTCGAGAAGCAGATGCGCCGCAAGACGCATTACGTCATTGAGCCGCAGCACCTGTGGAGCAACATCGCCAACATGGCCCGCACGCAGGACGGCGAGTTGCTGCACGTGCTGCAGGCGGGCTTCCGGTACATCGAGACCGAATCGTTCGAGAGCACCTTCGCTGGGCTGTTCTCAGAAATTGACCTGGGCTCGACCAAGCTGGGCAAGACCTACGCGGACCGCAACGGCAAGCTGTGCACCATCATCCAGAAGATTGCCGAAGGACTTAGCGAGCTTCCAACTGGAAGTGATCTGCTGGGCGATGCCTACGAATACCTGATCGGCCAGTTCGCGGCAGGTTCAGGCAAGAAGGCGGGCGAGTTCTACACGCCGCAGCAAATCTCCGACATCCTCTCCACCATCGTCACGCTGGACAGCCAGGAACCGGCCGCCGGCAAGAAAGAGCGCCTGGAAAGCGTGATGGACTTTGCCTGTGGCTCGGGGTCGCTGTTGCTGAACGTGCGCAAGCGCATGGGGCCGCACGGCATTGGCAAGATCTACGGGCAAGAAAAGAACATCACCACCTACAACCTGGCGCGCATGAACATGCTGCTGCACGGGGTGAAAGACACCGAGTTCGAGATTTACCACGGCGACACGCTGACCAACGACTGGGAGATGCTGCGCGAGCTGAACCCGGCCAAGAAGCCCGCGTTCGACGCCATCGTGGCCAACCCGCCGTTCAGCTACCGCTGGGAGAACAGCGACGCGCTGGCCGAGGATGTGCGCTTCAAGAACCATGGTCTGGCGCCCAAATCAGCCGCCGACTTCGCCTTCTTGCTGCACGGCTT
Organism: Betaproteobacteria bacterium; assembly: GCA_043779845.1. GTDB lineage: Bacteria > Pseudomonadota > Gammaproteobacteria > Burkholderiales > Burkholderiaceae_C > Pseudaquabacterium. The sequence goes on from JAYWDK010000368.1 coordinate 2,484, forward strand.
TCATTTCTTGAAACCCGAAGGCGTGATGGCCATCATCCTGCCGCACGGCGTGCTGTTCCGGGGCGGTGCGGAGGAACGAATCCGCACCAAGCTGCTGAAGGATGGCCACATCGACACGGTGATCGGGCTGCCGTCCAACCTGTTCTATTCCACGGGCATTCCGGTGTGCATTCTGGTGCTGAAGAAGTGCAAGAAGCCGGACGACGTGTTGTTCATCAACGCGGCGGAGCACTTCGTCAAAGGCAAGCGCCAGAACCAGCTGACGGATGAGCACATTGCCAAGATCATCAAGACTTATCAGTTCCGTGAGCCCGAGCCTCGTTATGCGCGGAGGGTGGAGATGGCCGAGATCGAGAAAAACGATTTCAACCTGAACATTTCCCGCTACATCAGCACGGCGGTGGGCGACGCGGAAATTGATTTGGCGGCCACACACCTCGAGTTGGTCGAGATCGAGAAGGCCATTTCGATGGCCAAGGAAAAACACAACACCTTCTTAACAGAATTGGGGTTAAGGCCTTTGCCATAGGCTGATCGGCTGGAGAACATGATCGACCGCAGATTGAGCGCTGTCGTAGCGGCAGCCCGCCCCCCGAAGGCCACTGGCCGTCCTTGAGCCGACCTACGAGCGCGCGCCGCCAGGGCCTCGATGTTGGTCAGCTTCCTGAGCGCAGCAGACGGCCATCTTCCTTGACGTGCAAAGTGAGGTATCGGCTGCCGCTGTCGTTCAACCGGCTGACCGAACGACAGCAACGAGTTTCTTGCGCTCGTTGATACGCGCAGTTTGGATGTCTCCTTTCCAGACTTGGTGAATCCATGTGGTCGTGCGTCGACAGCCCTCGATATCACCGGCTGGCCGTCGCCAACCTTCGCCACCCCCGCCGACCACCCTGCAGCCGCCCCCTCACCGCTTGCGCGCCAACGTCAACCCATCCCCAATCGTCAACAGCGACATGTCGACCCGCATGTCATCACGCAACTTCGTATTGAGCCGCTGCAGTGCCGCCGTATCCGCATCTTCCGCCGGCCGCGCCACGCTGCCGCTCCACAGCGTGTTGTCGATCGCGATCAGCCCGCCCGGGCGCAGCAGTTGCAGGCAGCGTTCGTAGTAGGCGTCGTAGCC
>JAYWDK010000369.1:0-3588 GCA_043779845.1 Betaproteobacteria bacterium
CGCAGCCTGCATGCGCGGCTGGCGCGGCGCGCGGCGCAAGAAGGTGTCAGCCTGAACCAGTTCTTAACGGGTGTACTGGCCAGCCAGGTAGGGGCCTGACCTTTCTCGCGGCTTTGCACAAAACCTCGCCAACGCCAAGCAAGCTGCTGCCGAGGCAGGCTCGGTGATCGTGACCGGCCGCTGGCTTACCCAAGTTCTGCGAACCGATGAAGTCACGCACACCTTTGCGTAGCGCCCATCGCAGTTGTGGCAAGCTGCAAGTCTTTGGGCCCGTTTGGAGTAAGAGATGCAAGCAGCACTGGAGATGTTAGAAGCGCAAGTCCTCAAGCTCCCAGCGGATGACCGTGCACGGCTGCTTGATCGGCTTGTCCTCAGCCTTGATGCGGACGCTGGCAGGGATAAAAGCTGGGACGATCTGGCAGCCCAACGCGATGCAGAGATTGAAAGCGGGCAAATTGCAGAGGTAGACGGGTCGCAGGCATTGGCGCGGCTACGCGCCAAGTACGGATGAACTACACCCTCCACCCGGGTGCTGAACTGGACATCGACGAGGCCTGCAGTCGATACCGCAAAAACGCAAGTGGCCTCGTTGTTGTGCGTCATCAACACCGAGACTGCGGGCACGGTGAAGCGCGCCGTTGATGTCACCCGTGCCACCTTGGCAGCCTCAGCCTCGGCCCCGGGCAAAGAATGATTTGATGCGGCGCCGCCCTAGCGCCCAAGCCCCGCAGCACTGCGCCATGCGAGCACGCACCGCGACCCCCGTTCAAACCAAGATCGCCATTCGATGAAGATCGCCATAGCCGGAACCGGCTACGTGGGCCTTTCCAACGCCGTGCTGCTGGCCCAGCACAACGAGGTGGTGGCGCTGGACATCGTGCGCCAGAAGGTGGACATGCTGAATGACAAGCAGGCCCCCACCGAAGACCACGAGATTGCCGACTATGTGAAGAACAATCCGCTGAACCTGCGCGCCACCACCGTATCCGTACCTGCTGCGCAAGCTGGCCATCGAGAGATCGAACCACGTCCGGGCGCTGGAGTCGACCGATATCCCGATGGCGCGCGGCTTCGTCTACCTCCCCGCCGGTGTGGACATGGCCAGCCGCCGGGTGCTGGCGCACAAGATAGCCATCACGCTGGAGGCCAGTCATGCGCGGGAGGTGATCGAGCAAGCATTTGCCCGGTGGGGCGCGCCCGAGATCGTCAACACCGACCAAAGCAGGCAGTTCACCGCCACCGAGTTCACCGACTTGGTGTTGGGCGAGGGCTGCCAACTCAGCGTGGACGGGTGCGGCGCCTGGCGCGACAACGTCTTCGTCGAACGACTGTGGCGCAGCCTAAAATACGAGCGCGTGTACCTCAAGGCCTACGGCGGCATGAGCGCGGCGCGCGCCGACATCGCCGACTACATGGGCTGGTACAAGGCCGCGCGGGCCCACTCGCGCCTTGGCGATCTCACGCCCGACGAGCACTACTTCACCCACCTGCCAGCCATGGCACAGGCCGCATAAGATGAAGTTCTTGGTGCGCCCCTAGTTGCCCACAGCGTCGGTTGGTACGTCGCAAGCGCCGACCGCCGCCGTGGACAACTCTGCACCCTCTGCAGCCCGCCCGCAGTCCACTTAAAAATCGGGGAAAGCTGTTCAGACAAGCGGGGCCACTTCTCGTACCTGAACCCGCCACGCGACTTAAGTGAACATGACATCTGAGAACTTGAAAGCCGTCATCCTCGCCGGTGGCCTCGGTACCCGCATCTCCGAGGAAACCCATCTCAAGCCCAAGCCGATGATCGAAATCGGCGGCCGCCCGATCCTGTGGCACATCCTGAAGATCTATTCAGCCCACGGCGTGAACGACTTCATCATCTGCTGCGGCTACAAGGGCTATGTCATCAAGGAGTACTTCGCTAACTACTTCCTCCATATGTCTGACGTCACCTTTGACATGACCAGCAACCGCATGGAGGTGCACCACAAGCACGCCGAGCCCTGGCGTGTGACCTTGGTCGATACGGGCGACGAAACCCTGACCGGCGGGCGGCTCAAGCGGGTGGCCGCCTATGTGAAAGATGAGCCAGCCTTCTGCTTCACCTACGGTGACGGGGTAGCAGATGTGGACATCACGGCGCAATTGGCGTTCCACCGCCGTCACGGCAAGTTGGCCACGGTGACCGCCGTGCAACCGCCGGGACGATACGGGGCCCTGGTCCGCCATGGAGACGCCGTGAATGGCTTCCAGGAGAAGCCCCCGGGCGATGGCGCCTGGATCAACGGCGGCTTCTTCGTCCTACACCCCAAGGTCATCGACTACATTGAGGGCGACCAGAGTTCCTGGGAAGGCGGCGCCCTGGAAACCCTGGCGACGCGGGGCCAGTTGGAAGCGTTCGAGCACAGCGGGTTCTGGCAACCCATGGACACCTTGCGCGACAAGACACATCTGGAACAACTTTGGGCCGGAGGCAGGGCGCCTTGGAAGCGCTGGACGTGAAGACTCTCGCGGGTACCTACCAGGGCAGGCGCGTTCTCGTCACCGGCCACACCGGCTTCAAGGGCAGCTGGCTGGCGCTGTGGCTGCAAGACCTGGGCGCTGAGGTTACTGGCGTTGCCCTGCCGCCCGGAAGCCAGCCCAACCACTGGGACCTGCTGGAGCTCTCAATCAACGATCGCCGCTTGGACATTCGCGACCTTGGCGCCCTCCAGAGGGTCTTCTGCGAAACGCAGCCCGAGATCGTCTTCCACTTGGCCGCCCAGCCGCTGGTGCGGCGCTCCTACCGCGATCCGCTGGAAACCTGGTCAACCAATGTCATGGGCACGGCCAACCTGCTGGAGGCTTGCCGCCAGCAGCCCAGCGTGCGCGCCATCGTCGCCGTCACCACCGACAAGTGCTACGAAAACCGCGGCTGGCCCTGGGGCTACCGGGAGAACGACCGCCTTGGCGGGCACGACCCCTACAGCGCCTCGAAGGCCGGTGCCGAGCTGGTGGCGGCAAGCTATCGCAGCGCGTTTTTCAACGCGTCGGGTTGCCCCCTCCTGGCCACGGCGCGAGCGGGCAACGTCATCGGCGGCGGCGACTGGTCCGAAGACCGGCTGATTCCGGACCTGATCCGGGCTCTGAAAGAGGGTCAATCCATGGAGATCCGCTCGCCCCAGGCCACCCGCCCCTGGCAGCATGTGCTCGAATCCCTGAGCGGTTACTTGCTGCTTGGCCAGAGTCTGCTCACCGGCAACCCGGCATTCGCCGAGGCATGGAACTTAGGCCCCGAGCCGGAAGGCAACCGCACGGTCTCCGACGTGCTGGGCAAGCTCAGCCGGCACTGGGAGACCTTGCGCTGGCACGTCACCGACCAGCCGCAGCCCCACGAGGCCACGCTTCTCTATCTCGACAGCGCCAAAGCACGCACCCTGTTGCGATGGCAGCCGGTGTGGAACATCGACGCCACGCTGGCCAGAACCGCCGAGTGGTACCGCGTCTGGCTGAAAGGCGAGGCGGTCATCAGCCGCCGGCAACTGGCCGACTACATGGCCAACGCGGCGCAAGCGCACTCGGAATGGGCAGTTCATAAATATCCTACCCACGCTGATTGAG
>JAYWDK010000370.1:0-10071 GCA_043779845.1 Betaproteobacteria bacterium
TGGCAAAGCTGCGTTGGTTCATGTTCGGCATTTTGAGATTTCAGACCGCACAAAACATGCATAACCCACAATGCGAGCGGTCTATTAATCAGCGTTTCCCAAGGTCTCGAACAACCCCTTTGAGCAAGACCACCGCGCGGTCAAACGAATCACGCGGCCGATGATGGGTTTCAAGAGCTTTTACTGTGCGCTAGCCATCATCGCGGGCATCGAAACCATGCACATGATTCGCAAAGGGCAGAGGGTCAACCCACAAGGCACACCCACGTCCGCAGCCCAGCAGTTTCACAGTCTGGCTTTCTGATAGGCGGCGCCCGACACACTTCGCCGCGTGCTCACCTCGTTATTGCGACAGAACCGGAATAAGTCGGCCGGTGCAGCGGTAGTGCATGGAAGGTGCTGCCAAAGCAGCACAGCTATCTCGGCTGATGAATCATCATGAAACACCTTCTCAAGCGACCCTTTGCAGCATGTTTGGCGGTGCTCGCGTTGCCCGCTGTGGCCGCAGCGGCCGCTGGCAATGCCGATGCCGGCCGTGCGCTCTACCAGGCGCGCTGCTCAGCGTGCCATTCGCTAGCCTACAACGGCGTCGGCCCCGCCCACCGTGGTGTCTTCGGGCGCGCGGCAGCGCAAGCGCCCGGGTTCGCCTATTCCGATGCCTTGAAATCCTCGACCTCGGTGTGGAACGAAGACTCGCTCGACCGCTGGCTGGCCGACCCTGAGAAGTTCGCTCCCGGTCAGCGCATGGGCGTCAGCGTGCCTGAAGCCAAGGACCGAAGCGACTTGATCGCGCTCCTGAAGCAGGCAACCAAAGTTGCGAAGTAGCGCGATGGAATAGACCGTGGCGCCGACCGGTATGACATGGCGGGCGCACTTCGAATGCGAGGCCGCGCTCGCCGATCCACCCCCAACCAGAACCCACACCATGATGCAACGTCGTGACTTTCTTGCGCTGACTGCGGTCGGCGGCGGTGCCGTCTTCGCCTCCGGCCTGGCCGGCTGCGCCAGCCCTGCCGCAGGCATGGCCAGCGGCTACAAAGACTTTTACTTTGTCCAGCTTTCGGACGTTCACTGGGGCTACCAGGGGCCGGCCAACCCGGATGCGTCCGTCACGCTGCGCAAGGCGGTGGCGACGGTGAACGCGCTGGCGACTCAACCGGAGTTCATCGTTTTCACCGGCGATCTCACGCACACCACAGACGACCCTGTTGAACGCCGGCGCCGCCTGGCCGAGTTCAAGTCCATCGTCGCCGCCCTCAAGGTCAAGACCGTGCGGTTCATGCCCGGCGAGCACGACGCATCACTCGACCGCGGTGCCGCCTACAAGGAATTCTTCGGCGAGACCTTCTACACCTTCGACCACAAGGGCGTGCACTTCATCGCCATCGACAATGTTTCAGACCCCGGGGCGAAGATCGGCGACGAACAGCTCACCTGGCTGCGCGCGGACCTCGCCACGCGCGACAAGAAGGCACCCATCGTCGTGCTCACACACCGGCCCCTGTTTGACCTCGCACCCCAATGGGACTGGGCCACGCGCGACGGCGCGCAAGCAGTCGAGTTGCTGATGCCCTTCTCGAACGTCACCGTCTTCTACGGTCACATTCACCAGGAGCACCACCAGATGACCGGGCACATCGCGCACCACTCGGCGAAGTCGTTGATCTTTCCGCTGCCGGCACCCGGCTCGCAAGACAAGCGCACGCCGCTGCCCTGGGATGCCAGCGCTCCGTACAAGGGATTGGGGTTTCGCGAAATCGAGGCCGAAGAAACAGGAACGGCGTTCAAGGTCACCGAATTTCCGGTCGTTCGAGCATGAACCCGGCAAACCGTCGACAGGTTCTGAAGGGTGCATTGGCGGCGGTCAGCGCAGCCGCCCTGGGTGCGGCCAGCGCTCAGGATGAGGCCGCGCCGCGTGTCATCGAGATGACAGCGCGTCGTTTCACCTACGAGCCCAACGAGATTGCGCTGAAGGCCGGTGAACGAGTCGTCATTGCCATCCGCTCGCTTGACTTCATGCACGGCATGAACCTGCCCGACCTGGGCATGCGGCTCGATCTCGTGCCCGGGCGCGTGACGCGGCTGACCCTGCACCCCAAAGTGCCAGGCGTGATCGACTTTGTCTGCGACAACTTCTGTGGCGACGGCCATGAGGAAATGCATGGCCGCTTCATCGTCACTGCCTAGGATGCGCGGGTGAGCCAACGGCAAGTCTTCGAAACCCGTGTTCTGCCCCACTTGGACGCGGCCTACAACCTTGCGCGCTGGCTGTTGCGCAACGAGCAGTCGGCCGAAGATGCGGTGCAGGAGGCTTCGATGCGTGCCTTTCGCTACATCGATTCGCTGCGCGGTGACGACGCGCGTCCCTGGCTACTGGGCATTGTGCGCAACACCTGTTTCACGATGCTCGAGCGCCAGCGCAACGGCCCGGAACTGGTCGAGTTCGACGACGCGGAGTTTGAGTCCGCAGTGAATGCGGACCAGCCCAAGTCATCCGACCCCGCAGTTCACCTGCAGCGGCAACGCACACGCCTGCAGATCGATGCCGCGATCCGTGCGCTGTCGCCGCCATTGCGCGAGGTCATCGTGCTGCGTGAATTCGAGGACCTTGAGTACGCGCAGATCGCCATGATTGTTGCCGTGCCGATCGGCACCGTGATGTCGCGGCTGTCCCGCGCGCGCGCGAAGCTGCGCAGCGCGCTGTCGCAAACCAGCCTGGGCGCATGACATGAGCCTCGACGACCAAGACCTGTCCTCACTGATTCGCGAGCACGCGACGCGCCACGCCGCGCCCGACGCGTTGCGCGCTGGCATCCGCACCCAGGTCGCGCTGGCCGAGGCTGGCCGATCAGATCCATCGCTGCCTGTCGAAGTGCCGCGCCGGCCTTGGTTCGACTTCGGCTGGCGCACGGCCTCGGTCAGCTTCGCCCTTGGCCTGGCTTGTGCCTTCGTCATCCTGCCGGTAGTGCAGCGCATGGCGCTGAACGAATCTGTAGATGCTGAGCTCGTCGCCGACCATGTGCGGGCGCTTCAGGCGGGAGCACTCGTCGAGGTGGTGTCGACCGACCGCCACACCGTCAAACCGTGGTTCCAGGGTCGGCTTGACTTCGCGCCGCCGGTGTTCGACCTCGCCGCCGAGGGCTTTCCGTTGATGGGCGGCCGCATTGAGCATGTTCGCGGCAGCGTCGTCGCGACGCTGGCCTATACGCGCAATCGCCATGTGATCGACGTCTTCATAGGGCCCAGCGCCGCGCAACAGGACCCGGTGCGCAGCCTGCGCAAGGGTTTCAACGTGCTGCACTGGGCCGATGGCTCGATGCAGTATTGGGCCGTCTCTGACCTCGAGCACACAGAGATGGAGCGCTTCACGCAGCTCTGGCTGGAGCGGGTGGCGGCGCAGTGAGTGTGTGGCGCAGCGCCCATTGTCGCCATCTTCGTGTGGTTTTGTGAAGCCTGCGATGGCAGAGCAGACCATGCCCATTGCTTGCCGCGCTGACTCAACGTATGGCGAGCATCCTTGTGCGCGGCCCCGATGCTGTCCACCCCGATGTTCAGCGTTGCCGTGGTACCACTGCTCGCCCTTGCGCGTCTGGTGCATCTCCGGGACGCGCTCGCCCTGGGCATTCTTGGTTGAGCTGGGCGCCGAGATGATGGTGGCATCCACGATCGTGCCGACGCCCACCTACAGCCCCAAGTCTTGCAGTACCTGACCAACCTTGGCCAATAGCGCCGCACCCAGCTCGTGCTGCTCCATAAGGCGGAGGAACTTCAACAGCATGGTCCCGTCGGGCGCGCGCTCGCAACCAAGATCGATACCCATGAAGCGGCGCAGGGCCGCGATATCGAGCAGCGCTTCCTCCCAGGCCTCGTCAACCAGGTTGAACCAGTGCTGCACCAGGTACATGCGCAGCATGCGGGCCAGGCCCATCGGCGGTCGGCCGTTGCCGGCCTTGGGGGAGTGCGGCTCGATCACCGCGCACAACTCGGTCCAGGGCACGATGCAATCCATCGTCGCGAGGAACGCGTCGCGACGGGTCGGGCGGCGGTAGCGCTCGAAGCTGTCGCACGGGTCGGCTGCCATGGCAAAGGGTAAGCCTGGCGTCTGAACTCATTCCCAGTAGAAGAAAGCGATTCTTGGACGGATGACCTGCACCGACCCGGGGCCACATGGCACAGCGGTAGTGGGTTGGCAGGGGAAATACAACACCTGACCCCGCCCGTCCCCGAGGCACGGAGCGAGGCGAGTTTGCTCACGATCATTGGCCTTTTGCGGGATAGGACTTTTCGCGGCGACTTGGCTCTACAGAGTGAATGAAAACAGGGCGGATTCAAATCTGAAGTGCAACACCCACCCACGGGGTAAGGTGCACGATGGAAAAAGCGCGATACAAACAGCTTCAGAGTGAAGACCGAATGACGCTGTCGAGCCTGAGGCAGCAAGGTTGGGGCGTGCGGCAGATTGCCCGGGAGTTGGGGTGATCGCCTGGCACGAATAGCCGAGAACTCAGACGCAACGTGAGCTCGTTGGGCTACGCGTCGGAGCTTGCGCAACAAGCCATGAAGAGACGTCGGGCGGCGGCCAGGCCACAGGGCAAACTCGATGTCCACGGGGTGTTGTGGTCGGTGACGCAGACCTGCCTGTCGTGGCTGTGGCCGCCCCGGAAAATTGCGCGGACACTGCGCAACATGTGGCCCCAAGACCCAACGATGCACGTCTCGCACGAGACGATCTACACGACCATCTATGCACACCCCCGAGGGGAGTTGCGCAAGCAGTTGGCGAGCTGCCTTCGTCAAGGCAAAAGCAACAAGCGCCCACGCGCTGGCGGCGAGGACCGACGCGGCAAGATGGCCGACATGGTCAGCATCCATGCGCGTGCGCCCGAGGTGAACGACAGGCTGATGCCCGGACGCTGGGAGGGCGACCTGATCAAAGGCGCGCTCAACCAATCCGCCGTGGGCGTGCTGGTCGAGCGCACGACGGGTCTGGCGTTGCTGGCCAAGATGAAGGACGCCACGGCGGTCTCGGCGCTGGAGGCCTTCACGCTCAAGCTGCAGTCCATCGCAGCGCCGCTGCGCAAGACGCTGACCCATGACCGGCGGCGGGAGATGGCGCGACACGCCGAGCTGAGTGCGCGCACGTGCGTCAACGTGTACTTCTGCGACCCACACAGCCCCTGGCAGCGTGGCACCTGCGAGAACACCAACGGCCTGCTGCGCCAGTACATGCCCAACGGCACAGATCTGTCGGGCTACAGCCAAGAGCAACTCGACGCCTTCGCTGACAGCCTGAACATCCGGCCTCGCGAGCGGCACGACTTCCGTTCTTCGCGCCACATTTTCAGAGATATCCTCGACGCTCAAACCGAGGCAACATCCGCCGTCCAGCATTGATCAATTTGGGTGTTGCACTTCTGATTTGAATCCGCCGCCTATAAAGATCTGGGATTTGAAGGCGTGCGTTAACACGCTTTGAATTATATTGATGGAACGTACATATCGGCCAATAGAGCAAGCGCAGAACGAAAACCGGTGTAGTCCCCATGGGGGCTCCTCCCACTTAACTCAAACCGGCCTTTGAAGTTCTGGTTAGAAGCCTGCCTCAGCCTACCGACGAACAGGCTTCGCAGCACGCCCGGGAAATTGCAAAGTTCAGGGTTAACCAGTGCTTCCCGGCCCTCCAGCGCCCCGGGAAGCTGCGCTCGCTGGACACCGGAATGGCCGCATCCGCAGTGGCTGAGACAGGTTTCTATTCAGGACCGGACTTGCTTCTGGCGATCCGGTCGCAAGCGATAATATTGTTCAAACTACCTGCTGAACTCCAATAAATTTATAGGGTCATTTCGTCATGTCGCAAGATCTGTGGTTGAACCTGCCAGTCAAAGACCTGGCAACGTCCATCGCCTTCTACCAGGCCCTCGGCTTCGAGAGAAATATGGGCCCAGGCAATACGGATTCATCGGCGTGTTTTATGGTCGGTGAAAAGCGGGTTGTTTTGATGCTGTTTTTGAATCCGGTATTTTCGCGGTTCAGTGGCGTGGCAATATCGGACACCAACATCGGCGCCGAAGTGTTGATATCGATTGGTGCCAGCAGTGCCGCGCAAGTGGATGATTTCGCCAAGCGTGCGCTGACCGGTGGCGGCCGTGTGTTTTCAGAACCTGGCGCCGCCGGGGGTGGCATGGTGGGCTGCGGTTTGTGTGATCCCGACGGGCACCGCTGGAACGTGCTTTTCATGGGCTGACCCACGCCTCCATGGTTTTGACGGTCTGAATGTCCAAAAGAGAATTTTGTCTGGCCGGGGCTTTTTGTGGCTGGGACGGTGAAACCCTGGTGCTCGATGTGTTGGGCACGCCGGGCGCCAACAAAGATGACATCAGCCCAGCCGTGCGGCCGTGACGCGCCAGATCACGTCGCCCACGTCGTCGGCCACCAGCAAGGCGCCGCCCGGGCCGATGGCCACGCCCACGGGCCGGCCGTACGACACCTTTTCGTCGGGGGCCAAAAAGCCGGTGAGGATGTCGCGTGGTGGCCCGGCCGGGCGGCCGTTGGCAAAGGGCACAAACACCACTTTGTAGCCACTGAGCTTGCTGCGGTTCCACGAGCCGTGTTGCCCGATCACCATGCCGTCTTCCGGGAACCCGGGCAGCGTGCCCGCCGTCGTCGTCGGCGACCAGAGCGGATGAGATGCCCCCCGGTGTCACGATACCCCATCAGGGCCATGCCAAAGGGCTGACTCAGGCCGGCTAGCAGGGTCTCGCGGATCTCGGCCACGCCGTCACCGTCGGCGTCTCGCAGCAGCGTGATGCGGTTGGGGCTCTCGCCAAGGGCCGCGGCGCGCCGCATGGTGCTGACCATGGCGTGGCCAAAAATCGACTTGACGGGGCCGGGCATGAACAGCGCCTCGGCGACCGTGACGTCCCCATTGGGCAGCACGTGGATCCAGCGCGGGTGCTTCAGCCCGGAGGCAAAGGCGTTGACTTGCAGGCCGGGCGCGGCGGTGGGTTTTTGCCCCGGTGCCCAGCCCTGCGCGGTGGGCATCTTGAGCGTGGGGATGCTGCCTTGCGGGCGGCCGGCCGGGATGGTGGGTGTTGCACCCACGGCCTGCGTGGGCGTGCCGCCTTGCTGCCGCCGCCACAGGATGGCCGCATCACCCACCAGGGCCACCATTTGCGCAAAAACGCCGGACAAGCTCATTGAATGTTTCCTTGGGTTGCTGTGCTGGGTCAGCGAGGGATGGGCGGCGGGGGCTGCGCAACGGCCAGGGGCGGCGGGAGACGGTCGGGCCCCGACAAGCCTGCATTGTTGAACGCCGCGCGCCCGGGCGGTGTCGCCACCGGCAACCGGGTCGCGGCCGGTTTGCCGGGTGTTGCCGGGCGGGTTGGGCGGGTTGGGCGGGTTGGGCAGCTCAGGCAGTTTTGGCAGTCAGGGCAGTTCGGGCTTCAGTGGCCAGGGGCCCACGGCAGCACCAGCGGCTTCAACTGCCCCCGCAGGCCGATCAGCACCAGTCGTCCTTCGCCCATCACCTGGGCGGCCTGCACTTGCCAGCGCCCCCCGGCCACCTGCAACAAGCTGCCCGGGCCCTGGACGCCTGGCGGTACCGCGAGCAAGCCCTTGGCCCGCAGTACGCCGCTGTCGGGGGCGGCCAGCGCGGCGCCCAGGGCGGCCAGGTCGGTGCCGGGCGGCAGTGGCAGACTGAGACTTTCAAAAATGCGGTGGGCTTGCGGCGCGCGTTGGCTGGCGAGGCCCATCGCGCCCAACAAACGCGCGCCCAACGGGTCGTCAAAACCTGCGCCAAAACGCGCCAGGGCCGCAGCGTCAGGATCAAGCCCGGTGCAAGCGAAACCCGCCGCGCCGGTGCCGCCATTCACGCCCGTTTTGCCCGTCTCGTCCGCCTCGCCCGGCTGGCAAGCCAGGCCCGCCAGGCCACTGGGCCAGCCCAGCACCAGCTCGGCCGGCAGCTCGTTCGCCTGGCAAGCCATCAGGCGCACGCCGGGAGCGATGTCGCTCAACCAAGGAATTAGCAAACCCAAGGCAGTGGGCTCAATCAGGTCGGTCTTGTTGACCAGCAGCCAGTCGGCCTCACACAGTTGCTGGCGCACGGTGTCGCCCACGTAGCGGTCGCCCGCTTGCCGGCGGATGTGGGCCGCGTCGACGACGACCAGCGTGCCCACGATGTGAATACCCAGCGCCAGGCGGGCGCTGCGAAGCACTGCGGCTGGCAGCGCCACCCCGCTGAGCTCAATCAGCACCAGGTCGGGCGGTGGATCGCGGCGGTGCAGGCCGGTGAGCGTGCCCACCAGGTCATCACCAAACGTGCAGCACAGGCAGCCGCCGGCCAGGCTGAGCACGCCCGCGTCGGCGCCCACGATCAGGTCGGCGTCGATGTTGACGTCGCCAAAATCATTCACCAGCACGGTGATGCGCCGCCCGCCCGCGTGGCGCAGCAGGTGGTTGAGCAGCGTGGTTTTGCCGGCGCCGAGATAGCCACCGATCACCACGGTGGGCAGGTCGGGGGCGGCGGGGTGGGCGGTCAACCGTGGGCCCCGGGGCGGGTGGTGTGGATGGTGTGGATGGTGTGGATGACGCGCGTGTTGATCACGCGGCAAACACCCGGCCGCTCTGCACGGTGCCCCAGATGCGCAGGTCTTTCAGGGCCTCGGGCGGCACGGTGCTGGGGTCATCATCCAGCACGCAAAAGTCAGCGCGCTTGCCACACTCGATGCTGCCGATCTCGCCGTCCAGCTTCAGGGTGTAGGCGGCGCCCAGGGTGATGGCGTGCAGGGCTTCGGCCACGTCAATGCGCTGATAGGTGCCCAGCACCCGGCCCGACGCTGTGAGGCGGTGCACGGCGCACCAGGCGGTGAACAGCGGGCCCATGGGCGTGATGGGCGCGTCGCTGTGGATGGCCAGCGGCACGCCGGCCTGGAGTGCCGAGCGGCAGGCGTTCATGCGCTCGGCGCGCTCGGGGCCCACCGTCACCTCGTAGTGCTGGTCGCCCCAGTAGTGGTGGTGGTTGGCAAACAGGTTGACGCACAGGCCCAGTGAGGCCATGCGGCGGTATTGCGCGTCATCCGCCAGCTGGCAGTGTTGCAGCGTGTAGCGGTGGTCGGGGGTGGGGCTGGCGGCCAGCGCCTGGGCCATGCAGTCAAGCACCAGCTCGGTGGCTTCGTCGCCGTTGGTGTGGGTGTGGATCTGTACGCCGTGCTTCAGGCCCAGCGTGTAGGCCTCTCGGATCGCCTCGGGCGCGGTGTACCACAGCCCGTTGGGCCGGCCGTTGTAGTAACCGGGCCAGCGCAGGCGCGCTGAAAACCCCTGGATCGAGCCGTCGGCCACGATCTTGATGGCGCCCAGGCGCAGCTGCTCGGTGCTGCGCGTGGCCAGGGCGAGCGCGCGCGCCACGGCGTCGGCCGGCTTCATGCCGATCATGCGCAGCAGCGAGACGATGCGCACCGGGTAATCGGGCGCGCTGGTGGCGTGCTCAAGCACCTGCAACTCGGCGTCGCCCAGCGTGGCGGCCATGTCGGTGGCGGTGGTCACGCCGGCGCGCACGCACAGGCGGGCAAAGTCGGCAAGCCCTTGCGCGTCGCCCGACAGAAATGACCGGTTCAGCCCCACGTGGTCCAGCGCGGCCATCATGGCCTCGGGGCCTTTCAGCTCACCGGTGGGCAGGCCGTCGTCGCCCAGGGGTATGCCCGGGTGATCAATGCCGGCGCGCAGCAGCCCGGCCTGGGTCAGCGCTGCCGTGTTGACGTTGAGGATGTGTCCGCTGGCGTGCAGCACGCCTACCGCGCGCGTGGCGCTGACGCGGTCCAGGTCAGCGCGGCTGCAGCGGCGCTCACCAAAGTAGATGGGATCGAAGCCCCAGCCGACGACCGGGCCGTTGCCCACCGCAGTGGCCGACAGCGCAGCCACCACGGCGTCCAGTGTTTTGAGACCCGGCCATACCCGGCCAGCCGGATCAGTCGCGTCGAAGTAGCCGCCATAAACATGGCGCCACAAGGTGCCGGCCATCAGGTGGCTGTGGCCCTCCACCAAGCCGGGCATCAGCACCTGGTTGGCAAAGCGGGT
>JAYWDK010000371.1:0-10070 GCA_043779845.1 Betaproteobacteria bacterium
TGCCCGGCCACCACCAGGCCCGAGACCGTCAACTGGTCTTGTGGCACCTGCCATTCCCAGATGCCCTCGCCATTGGCCAACAAGGCCAGGCGCAGCCGACGCTCGCTGTCTTTGGCGCGGGCCAGCGCCGCCTCAAGATCATGGGTCTTGCCGGCAAGCCGGGCCCCGGCCAACTGGTGTTCAAAACCGTCCTGTTCGGACCGTTGGCGCAAGGCCGCCAAATCTGACAGCGCCGCGCTCAGGGCGTCGTGCAACACAGCCACCCGGACGACTGGATCGGGTGCAAAAGGTGAGCTCACGGCGGTGCTTGGTCCAGATTGGGCGCCACGACGGCAACAAACGAGCGACTGGCCACCGGCCCATAGCGCGCACATTGCATCAACACGGGGGTCAGCATGAACGCCTCAGGTGGCTGGTGGATAGACCCTCGACTGTGCCGCAGGCCAGACCACGGTGATCGCGTGAAACGGGACGGATTTGCCCGCCAACAGCCGGCCTTGAGTGGGTGCCAACTCAGCCGACCTGGCGGCTTGTCGGGTCAGGCCATCCAGCGCCTGGCGTTGGCAAACATGCGTGTCCAGGGGCTGTGGGCTGAAACATTGCCTGCGGCCCAGCTCATTTGCACGTTGCGGAGCACCCGCTCGGGGTGCGGCATCAGCGCGGTGAAGCGGCCGTCAGGCGTGGTCACCGCCGTCAAGCCACCCGGGCTGCCGTTGGGGTTGAACGGGTAGGCCTCGGTGGCCTGGCCTTGGTGATCGACAAAGCGCATGGCGGGGTGCACCCGGTCGGCGTGGCCACGTTGTGAAAAATCAGCATAACCCTCACCGTGGGCGACCGCAATCGGCAGCCGGCTGCCGGCCATGCCGGTGAAAAACGCCGACGGGCTGTCGAGGATCTCGACCTGGCTGAAGCGCGCCTCGAACTGCTCGCTCTTGTTGCGCGTGAAGCGTGGCCAGGCCTCGGTGCCGGGGATGATGCTTGAGAGCGCGGCCATCATCTGGCAGCCGTTGCACACGCCCAGGGCCAGGGTGTCGGGCCGGGCAAAAAATGCCGCAAACTGATCGGCCAGCGCGGGGTTGAACAACACCGAGCGGGCCCAGCCTTCACCCGCGCCCAGGGTGTCGCCGTAGCTGAAACCACCGCAGGCCACCAGGCCCTGGAACTGGTCCAGGCGCGCCCTGCCCGCTTGCAAATCGCTCATGTGCACGTCAAAGGTATCAAAGCCTGCGCGCGCCATGGCGTAGCTCATCTCGACGTGCGAGTTGACGCCTTGCTCACGCAGGATGGCCAGCTTGGGGCGGCTCAGGTTCAGGTAGGGCGCGGCCACGT
Source organism: Betaproteobacteria bacterium (assembly GCA_043779845.1). Classification (GTDB taxonomy): domain Bacteria; phylum Pseudomonadota; class Gammaproteobacteria; order Burkholderiales; family Burkholderiaceae_C; genus Pseudaquabacterium. The sequence goes on from JAYWDK010000371.1 coordinate 1,330, forward strand.
CCTGGGTGGCGTCAAAGCTCAGGGTCTGGTGCAGGCCGGGGTCGCCCGCCAGGCCGGCGGCGGCATGCTCGCTGTCGGCGCAGGCCGGGTTGTCGCGCAGCCGGCTGATGCGCCAGCTCACTTAGTCCCAGGCTTGCTGCAAGTCACGCAGGGGCGCGCTGAACTGCTGCTTGGCGTCGCGCCACACCTCCACCACGGCGGTGGTGTTGGTCTTGCCAATCACGTGGCTGTGACGCGACAAGCCGTGCTCGCGCAGCACGGCCATCACCGCGTCGCGCTCGGCGCGCGGCACCTGGATCACGGCGCCCAGCTCCTCGTTGAACAGCGCCTTGAGCGTGAGCTCATTGCGGCGCTCGCCGATCTGGCCTGACCAATTTTTTGAGTCGCCCGTGTCAGCCCGGCTGTCGCTGATGCCGTCGCCCTCGGTCACGAGCAAATCAACGTTCAGGCTCACGCCCACCTGACCCGCAAACGCCATCTCGCAAACCGTCGCCCACAGGCCGCCGTCGCTGCGGTCGTGGTAGGCCAGCAACTGGCCTGCGGCGCGCAATTGGTTGATGGCGGCAACCAAGCCCTTGAGCTGCTGCGGGTCATCCAGATCGGGCACCTGGTCTTGGCTGGCACAGCCAAACTGGCCAGTGACCTGCGCCAGCATCGAGCCCGCGCAGCGCATGCGGCCGCAGCCCAGGTCGATCAGGATCAGGCTGGTATCGCCCACCACCAACTGCGGCGTGAGCGTGCCCCGCACATCAGCCAGCGTGGCAAACGCGGTGACGATCAGGCTGACCGGCGCGGTGACTTGCTGAGCACCGGCGGCATTGGTCCATTGGGTGCGCATCGACAAGCTGTCTTTGCCCACGGGGATACCGATGCCCAGTGCTGGGCACAACTCCAGGCCCACGGCCTTGACGGTGTCGTACAGCGCGGCGTCCTCGCCGGGCTCGCCGCAGGCCGCCATCCAGTTGGCCGACAGCTTGATGCGCGCGAGCTCAATGGGTGCTGCCAGCAAGTTGGTGATGGCCTCGCCCACCGCCATGCGGCCCGACGCCGGCGCGTTGATCGCGGCCAGCGGCGTGCGCTCGCCCAGGCTGAACGCCTCACCGCGGAAGCCCACAAAATCAGCCAGCGTCACGGCGCAATCGGCCACCGGCACTTGCCACGGGCCCACCATCGGATCACGGTGGCTCAGGCCGCCAACGGTGCGATCGCCGATGGTGATCAAAAAGCGTTTGCTGGCCACCGTGGGGTGGCGCAGCACGCCCAAAGCCACCTCGTCGAGCTTGACGCCGGTCAGATCGAGTTTGGGCTCGGTGCGCAGCACCCGCGTCACGTCGCGTTGCATCTTGGGCGGTTTGCCCAGCAGCACGGCCATGGGCATGTCGATCACACGCTCACCGCCAGGGCCGTCTTCGAGCACCAGCACGGGCTCATCGGTGGTGATACCCACCACTGCAAACGGGCAGCGCTCGCGCTCGCACATCTGCTCAAACAAGGGCAGCAAATCGGGGTTGATGGCCAGGGTGTAGCGCTCCTGGCTCTCGTTGCACCAGATCTCTTTGGGCGCCAAACCCGATTCTTCAAGCGGCACTTTACGCAGGTCAAAACGGGCCCCTTTGTGCGCGCCGTCCACCAGCTCGGGGAACGCATTGCTGATGCCACCGGCGCCCACGTCGTGGATCGCCATGATGGGGTTCACTTCACCAAGACTCCAGCAATGGTTGATGACTTCTTGCGCGCGGCGCTGGATCTCGGGGTTGCCACGTTGCACCGAGTCAAAGTCAAGGGCGGCGCTGTTGGTGCCCGCCGCCATGGAGCTGGCGGCGCTGCCGCCCATGCCGATGCGCATGCCCGGCCCGCCCAATTGCACCAGCAGCGTGCCCGCGCCAAACGGCAATTTATGGGTTTGCGTGGCCGCGATGCTGCCCAGGCCGCCGGCAATCATGATGGGCTTGTGGTAGCCGCGCCGCAGGCCGGCCACGGTTTGCTCAAACACACGGAAATAACCCACCAGGTTGGGCCGACCAAACTCGTTGTTGAACGCGGCGCCACCCAGGGGCCCGTCGATCATGATTTGCAGCGCGCTGGCAATGTGCTCGGGCTTGCCCACGGGTTGGCGCTCCCAGGGCTCGTCCAGGCCGGGCAGGTGCAGGTTGGACACGGTGAAACCGGTGAGGCCAGCCTTGGGCCGCGAGCCGCGCCCGGTGGCGCCTTCGTCGCGGATCTCGCCGCCGGCACCGGTGGCCGCGCCCGGGAACGGTGAAATGGCGGTCGGGTGGTTGTGGGTTTCGACCTTCATCAACACGTGCATCAACTCATCACGCGGGCCGTACTGGGGCGCGTTGGTGAAGCCCTCAGGCGCCCAGCGCTGCACCAGGGCGCCCTCCATCACCGACGAGTTGTCGCTGTACGCCACCACGCTGTGCTGAGGCGACAGCTTTTCAGTGTTGCGGATCATGCCGAACAGCGACAACGGCTGGGCCTGGCCGTCGATGCTGAAATCGGCATTGAAGATCTTGTGGCGGCAGTGCTCGCTGTTGGCCTGCGCAAACATCATCAGCTCCACGTCGCTGGGGTTGCGGCCCAGGTCGGTGAACGCGGCCACCAGGTAATCGATTTCGTCGTCGCTGAGCGCCAGGCCAAACTCGGTGTTGGCCGCCACCAGCGCGGCTTTGCCGGCCAAGGGGCCGCTGCCCAATACGTCCACGTGCACCAGCGGCGCGGCGCTTTGCTCGTCAAACAAATGCCGGGCGGCATCCCGCTCGAAGGCCACGCTTTCGGTCATGCGGTCGTGCAGCAGCGCGGCGCAGGCTTGCAGTTCAGGCTCGGTCAGGGGCTTGCCGGTCTGGCCGAACGCCTGGCCCAACATTTCGCCCATCCGCCCCGTTTTGAGGTGCAGGCGGAACTCGGTGACACGCTCCACCCGGTGCAGCACCAGGCCGCAGTTGCGGGCGATGTCGGTGGCCTTGCTGGCCCAGGGCGACACGGTGCCCAGGCGCGGCATTACCACCACCAGAGCGCCGTCGTCGCCACCAGCCCCTTCACCAACACAAGCGTCGCCGTAGGTCAGCAGGGCGCGCAATTTGTCGGGGTCGGCGGGCACTTGGCCCTGCAACATCACCCAGTGCACATGGCGGGCCACGACGCCTGCGATGCGGGGGCTAACGGCTTGCAGCAGCGGCAACAAGGCCTGTGCGCGAAAGGCCGAGAGCGCTTGTCCGCCCTCAAAATGCATCAGGTTGTTGACGGGAATCGAGGCGCTTGAGCTCATGGCGGGCTGTGTTTGCCGCCGTGCTGGCGGCCGTGTTTGCGGGCGTGTTGGCGGGCGTGTTTGCGGGCGTGTTGGCGGGCGTGTTGGCGGACGTGTTGGCGGACATGCATGCGATGCGGCTCGCTGACTTGTCGTCGGCCAGGCTGAACATCTCGCTGGCGGACAAGTGTTTGAGGGCATGCCCGTAAAAACCCGGCATTCTACTTTGAGGTGGGATAATTTCCGCATGGCCATCACCCTCAAAACCACCCCCGCCGAGATTGCCGGCATGCGCATTGCCGGCCGCCTGGCGTCCGAAGTGCTGGACATGCTGACACCGCACGTGGTGCCCGGCGTCACCACCGAGCAGCTCGACAAACTCGCGCACGATCTCATCGTCAATGTGCAGGGCGGCATCCCCGCACCGCTGAACTACCAGCCGCCCGGCTACGTGCCCTATCCCAAGTCGATCTGCACCTCGGTCAACCACCAGGTGTGCCACGGCATCCCCAACGACAAACCGCTCAAGAGCGGCGACAGCGTCAACATCGACGTGACGGTCATCAAAGACGGCTGGCACGGCGATACCAGCCGCATGTTCATCGTGGGCGACGGCTCGATCGCCGCCAAGCGCTTAGCCGCTCTCACCTACGACGCCATGTGGAAGGGCATCGCCAAGGTCAAACCCGGTGCCCGGCTGGGCGACATCGGCCACGCCATCCAGGTGTTCACCGAGAACCAGGGTTTTTCGATCGTGCGTGAGTTTTGCGGCCACGGCATTGGCACCAAGTTCCATGAAGAACCCCAAGTGCTGCACTACGGCCGCCCCGGCACGCTTGAAGAGTTGGTGCCGGGCATGATTTTCACCATTGAGCCCATGGTCAACGCCGGCCGGCGCGAGATCCGCGAGCTGGGCGACGGTTGGACCATCGTCACCAAAGACCGCTCGCTGTCGGCGCAGTGGGAGCACACCGTGCTGGTCACCGGCACGGGCTACGAAGTGCTCACGCTGTCGGCCGGCTCTCCGCCGCCACCGGCCTTCATCACCGCAGCATGAGCCCGCCGGGACGCCTGCGGCCAGAGGCCGCAGTCCTTCGACAGGCGCGAAACCGTCCTCAGGACGGTTGCACGTCCGGTCTCAGCCCCAAGGGCGAATTCCGGAATGCACAGCACGAAGGTGCGTCAGTGAGTTTGCCAGCCGATGCGCCGCTCGCTGGTGCCACGGCCACCGCCAACCCCTGCGTCTGCGGTGCCACCGAGCCGGTGCCTGAGCCAACCCAGCCGTTGGACATCGCGGCACTGCGCACCCGGTTTCGCGATGGCAAAAAGTTGCTGATCGCCCACTTCATGCAAAGCCGCGCCACGGCGCCTGCAGCCACCCGGCTGATCAAGGCCTTGACACGCCATGTCGACGCCACTTTGGCGCAGCTCTGGGTGCATGCGGGCTTGCCGGCGGGCGCCGCATTGCTGGCCGTGGGCGGTTATGGCCGGGGCGAGTTGCTGCCTCACAGCGACGTGGACGTGCTGGTGATGCTGCCCGAGGCCGCCAATACCGATGCCGGCAGCCCGCTGAAGTCGGCCCTTGAGGACTTCATCACGGCATGTTGGGACATTGGTCTCGAGATCGGCTCATCGGTGCGCACGGTGGCCGACTGCGTGGCCGAGGCCCGCGCTGACGTGACCGTGCAAACCGCGCTGCTTGAATCGCGCCTGGTGTGTGGTGCCCGCAAACTGTGCGTCGCGTTCCAGCAAAAAACCGCCGCGCTGATGGAGCCCAAGGCGTTTTTGCGCGCCAAGATGCTGGAGATGCAGCAGCGCCACACCAAGTACGAAGACACACCGTACTCGCTGGAGCCCAACTGCAAAGAAAGCCCGGGCGGCCTGCGTGACCTGCAAGTGTTGATCTGGGTGGCCAGGGCGGCTGGCCTGGGCCGCAACTGGGCCGAGCTGGCGGCCAATGGCCTGATCACGCCGTTTGAGATGAAGCAACTGCAGCGCAACGAGGGCACGCTCAAGCTCATCCGCGCGCGGCTGCATGCGGTGGCCGGCCGGCGCGAGGACCGCCTGGTGTTTGACCTGCAAACCGCCGTGGCCGAGAGTTTTGGTTACCAAAGCAGCCGCAGCGCCAGATCCTCCGAGGTGCTGATGCACCGCTACTACTGGGCGGCCAAGGCGGTGACGCAGCTCAACCAGATCCTGATGCTCAACATCGAGGAGCGCATCAACGCCAGCGAAGCCGCGCCGATGCGGCAAATCAACGCCCGCTTTTTTGACCGCGCCGGCATGCTGGAGGTGGCGCGCGACGATCTCTACACCGACAACCCGCACGCCATCCTGGAAACGTTTTTGGTATTCCAGCAAACGCCGGGCATCCAGGGCTTGTCGGCGCGCACCTTGCGGGCCTTGTACAACTCGCGTGACGCGATGGACACGGCCTTTCGGCACGACCCCATCAACCGCGAGCTGTTCATGGACATCCTGCGCCAGCCCACCGGCATCACCCATGCGTTCAGGCTGCTGAATCAAACCTCGGTGCTGGGGCGCTATTTGTGGGTGTTCCGGCGCATCGTGGGCCGCATGCAGCATGACTTGTTCCACGTCTACACGGTGGACCAGCACATCCTGATGGTGCTGCGCAACGTGCGGCGGTTTTTCATCGCCGAGCATGCCCACGAGTACCCGTTTTGCTCACAACTGGCCAGCGAGTGGGACAAGCCCTGGCTGCTGTACGTGGCCGCCTTGTTCCATGACGTGGCCAAGGGCCGCGGCGGTGATCACTCCGAACTGGGCACGGTGGAGGTGCGGCGTTTTTGCCGCGATCACGGCATTGGCAAGGACGACAGCGCGCTGGCTGAGTTTTTGGTTCGAAACCACCTGACCATGAGCACGGTGGCGCAAAAAGAAGATCTGTCCGACCCCGACGTGATCCGCGCCTTTGCGCTCAAGGTAGGCGACGCGCGGCACCTGGGCGCGCTCTACCTGCTCACCGTGGCCGACATCCGCGGCACCAGCCCCAAGGTCTGGAACGCCTGGAAGGGCAAGCTGCTTGAAGACCTGTACCGCCTCACGCTGCGTGCGCTGGGTGGCGCCCGCCCCAATCTCGATGCCGACCTCGAAGCCCGCAAGCAAGAAGCCCGGCAAATTCTGGCGCTGCACAGCGCCCTGCCTGGAACCGAGGGCCCGCTCTGGCAAACCCTGGAGCTGAGCTACTTTGCCCGCCATGACGCCAGCGAGATTGCCTGGCATGCCCGCTCGCTGTGGCGCCACATTGACCCACCACGGCCCGTGGTGCGGGCCCGGCCCAGCCCCATTGGCGACGGCCTGCAAGTGCTGGTTTATTCACCCGACCGGGCCGACCTGTTTGTGCGCATCTGTGGCTACTTTGATGGCGCGGGGTTTTCCATCCAGGACGCCAAGGTGCATACCAGCCGCACGGGCATGGCACTCGACACATTCCAGGTCACCCACCCGCAATGCGAGGCCGCTGACCCTGGCAGTTATCGCGACCTGATCTCGCTGATTGAAACCCAGCTGGTGCTGGCCATTGAAAGCAAGGGCGCCTTGCCCGAACCGAGCCGGGGCCGGGTGTCGCGGCGTGTTCGGTCGTTCCCGATCACGCCGCGGGTGTCGCTGCGCCCCGATGAGCGCGCCCAGCGCTGGTTGCTGTCGGTCAGCACCAGTGACCGCTCCGGCCTGCTGTACGCCATTGCGCGCGTGCTGGCCCACCACAACATCAACTTGCAGTTGGCCAAGGTCACCACCTTGGGTGAACGTGTCGAAGACACGTTTTTGGTCGACGGGCCCGCCTTGCAGCAAACCCGCGCGCAGTTGCAGATCGAAAGCGAACTGCTGGACGCCGCGGCGCCAGCGCGCTGAAACCCCGAGCCCGAACAGCCATGCCATTGCGCAGCATCACCGCCCAAGAGGCCGCCACTGACCTGGCCAGCTTTGACGCCATCATTGACGTCCGCTCCCCGGCTGAATTTGAAGAAGACCATCTGCCCGGCGCCGTCAATTGGCCCGTGCTCAACAACGAGCAGCGCGCCGTGGTCGGCACGCTCTACGTGCAAACCTCGTCGCTTGAGGCCCGCAAGCTGGGCGCAGCCATGGTGGCGCGCAACATCGCCGATCACCTGGACCGCTGGATCGCCGACAAACCACGTGACTGGCAACCGCTGGTGTACTGCTGGCGTGGTGGCCAGCGCTCGGGGGCTATGGCTTGGTTTCTGGATCAAATCGGCTTTCGCACCGCCAAGCTGGCGGGTGGTTACAAAGGCTTTCGGGCCGTGGTGCGGCAAGACCTGGTGGACTGGCCCACGCGCTTTGATTTCCGCGTGCTGGCCGGGCGCACCGGCAGCGGCAAGACCCGGTTGCTGCAAGCGCTGGCCGCCGAGGGTGCGCAGGTGCTGGACCTGGAGGCGCTGGCTTGCCACAGGGGGTCCATCCTGGGTGGCATGCCAGGCCAGCCGCAACCTGCGCAAAAAAGCTTCGACAACCGCCTGTGGCAGGCGCTACGCGTGCTGGACGCCGACAAGCCCGTGTACGTCGAGAGCGAAAGCAAAAAGATCGGCCGACTGCAAGTGCCCGATGCGCTGATCGCGCACATGCATGCCCAGGGCCAAGTGCTGCGGGTTGAAATGGCGGATGACGCGCGGGTGCAATTGCTGCTTGAAGACTACGGATTTTTTGCCGAAGACAGCGAGCGCTTTTGCGCCCTGCTCAACGGGCTGATCGAGCTGCGCGGCCGTGAAACCGTGGGCCGCTGGCAAGCCCTGGCGCGCGGCGGGCAGTGGGGCGACGTGTTTGGCCAGATGATGCTCGAACACTACGACCCGCTTTACCTGCGCTCGATGGACAAACATTACGCCGGTTTTGCCCAGGCCACGCCCATCCCGCTGGCCAATGGCAGCCCGGCGGCGATGCAAGACGTGGCGCGCCGCTTGCTGGCCTGACCCCTGGCAAGTCCGTGCAGGCACGCACCCACCGGCTGATGGCGGGGCTCTGGGGCCTGCGCTTTAGCCTGTGCGCGAGCGCCGCCCAGGCTGATGCAGGCGCGGCGCCGGGCGCCACCGCCAACGTCGACGCCGAACCAAGCGCCGCGCCCGCCACCGAACGGGCCGCCACCCCCCAGCCGCCCACGCATCGCCCTGGTGCTGTCGGGCGGGGGCGCACGCGGTTTTGCGCACATCGGCGTGCTGCGTGAACAACGCGTGTCCGTCGACATGGTGGTGGGCGTCAGCATGGGCGCGGTGGTCGGTGGGGCATGGGCTGCGGGGCGCTCAGTGGACGAGCTTGAACGGCTCGTGCGCCTCTCCGACTGGGCCAGTGTGGTGGCCGACCGCCCGCCGCGCACCGAGCTGGCGTTTCGCCGCCGCGAAGAAGACCTGTTGCTGCCGCTAGGAGCCTGTCGGGCTTGGGGTCGGGCCCGCGCCGGGGAGAGTTTCGGTGCCGGGCTAGACGCTGGCTGTGCGTGTGGCCAAGCCACACAACGAGT
>JAYWDK010000372.1:0-10029 GCA_043779845.1 Betaproteobacteria bacterium
TCGTCATGCTGCGGTGCGGCCGCCAGATCATCCGACCGCAGCACGTCACCGATCAATTGATAAGCATGCCAAGTCGCGCGAGCGTCAGCATCGCCGCGCCATGCCTCGCAGGCTTTTGAGGCAGCGCCTAACTCAAGGTCGCCGTCCATCAGCGACGAAAGCGCTTGTCGCTTGGCACTGGTGGGGTCTGGGCTGTTTTGCATGATGTTTATTCAACTCCGACGGGGAATGGGCACATGCCTCACAGGCACTGATACTGGTGACCCAACAACACTTGAAACTCAGCGACGCTGGCGCAACAAACACGGGATCGCCACCGCTCACCACCGCTCACCTTGGCGCGCATCGACCAGCGGACGCAAGCGCAGCGAGATGGCCTCACGCGCCCTAAATATTCGAGAACGCACCGTTCCGATCGGGCAGTTCATCAACTCGGCAATCTCTTCATAGCTCAAACCCTCGATCTCGCGCAGGGTGATTGCCTGTCGCAAATCAGGTGACAAGGCCTCAATTGCCGCATTCACCGCTTCAGCAATTTCCTTGCTGGCCAGCAGGCCCTCTGGCGTTTCGCCGGTGGTTAGTTCGCGCTCCACGCGGGAAGTTTCATCGTCATCGTCATTTGCCCCTGCCCGTGATGATTCAGTCACCAGCAGATCACGCTTGAGATCAACCATCGCCTTTTTTGCGGTGTTGACGGCGATGCGATAGAGCCAGGTATAGAAAGCTGCGTCGCCGCGAAACTGCGGCAATGCGCGGTAGGCGCGAATGAAGCTTTCCTGGGCGATGTCCTGCACCAAATCAACGTCACGAACCATGCGCGCAATCAGCCGTTCAATGCGACGCTGGTACTTGACCACCAACATCTCGAAGGCGCGCTTGTCGCCACGCTGCGCGCGCTCAACCAACTCCACATCGGTGCCGTCGGGCGTCATGCCACCGGCTCCGCAGGCTTGGCTTCTTGCCGGTTTGACCGCGCTGCGCCAGCATGCGCACGCAAGGCCACGCGCAGACCATGCCACGTTTGACCCGCGCTATTTGCACTGGCCATGCACCAGCGGTAGCCGCCAGCCGCAGCTTGCAGGCGCAGCAACACCCAGGTGCCCAGATCCAGTGAAATGCCCACTGCGTTCAGCGGGACTTCATGCATCGCCAAGGGTAGCGAGGCCGGCATGGTCCCATGAACCGCCGCCCTGCCACCGGCTTTTGCAGGCACCAGCAACAGCCAAGCCTGGCCATCCCAGCGCAGGCAAGACCGCTCGCGTGGCAGCACCTTGCGGGCCAAGCCTGCGCCAAAAAGCCCCGCCACCAGCGCACCCAGCAACACCGCCAGAACAACCACTCTGGTGTTGCCGTACTCCAGATGACCCAACACCCAGACGGCCAAGGCGGCGCCAGTGACAGCATGCAGGAGAGCAATCACCAAACGCTCGGCACCGCCGACATTCAGTGCCGCCTCAACGGCCGGGGCAGCGCGCACGGGCGTTGCCGCTCAGGTGCTCAAACCCGGCGCAAGACCAACGTGCCGTTGGTGCCGCCGAAGCCGAAGTTGTTTTTCACGGCCACGTCGATCTTCATCTCGCGAGCCGTGTTGGCGCAATAGTCCAGGTCACACTCGGGATCCTGGTTGAAGATGTTGATGGTGGGTGGCGATACCTGGTGATACAGCGCCAGGGCCGTGAACACCGACTCAATACCCCCCGCACCGCCCAACAAGTGCCCTGTCATGGACTTGGTTGAATTGACCACCAAGCGCTTGGCGTGATCTCCAAACGCCATCTTGATGGCATTCGTTTCATTCAAGTCACCCAGCGGCGTGGACGTGCCGTGCGCGTTGAGATATTGCACGTCAGAGGCGTTGATGCCCGCACTGCGCAGCGCAGCCGTCATGGACCGCTTGGGGCCATCAACGCTGGGCGCCGTCATGTGGTGCGCGTCGGCACCCATGCCAAAACCAATCAGCTCGGCATAGATCTTGGCGCCGCGCTTTTTGGCGTGCTCGTACTCTTCGAGCACGACCACGCCGGAGCCTTCGCCCAACACAAAACCGTCGCGGTCTTTGTCCCACGGGCGCGAGGCGGTTTGCGGGTCGTCGTTTCGGCTTGAGAGCGCCCGCGCAGCAGCAAAACCACCCATGCCCAGTGGCGACACCGTGCTCTCGGCACCACCCGCCACCATCACATCAACATCGCCGTATTCAATCAAGCGGCCCGCCATGCCAATGGCGTGCAAGCCCGTGGTGCAGGCGGTTGCGATGGCCAGATTAGGGCCGGTAAAACCGTACTTGATCGAAACATGACCCGAGATCATGTTGATGATCGAGGCCGGCACAAAAAATGGGGAAATGCGCCGCGCGCCGCGCGCCGCGTACTCGATTTGGGTTTGCTCGATCAGCGGCAAGCCACCGATGCCCGAGCCCACGATGCAGCCGATGCGCTCGGCTTGTTCTTCAGTGAGATCGTCGCCCGTGGGCAAACCGGAATCCTGCACCGCCTGCATCGACGCAGCCATGCCGAAATGGATGAAGCTGTCCATGTGGCGGCCTTCTTTAGCGGGGATGTAATCCTCGATATTGAAGTCCTTGACCTCGCCGGCAAACCGGCAAGAGAGACCCGAGGCATCAAAACGGGTGACGTTGTTGATGCCTGAACGGCCGGCCAGGATATTGGCCCAGGCAACGGCCACGGTGTTGCCCACGGGGCTGATCAGCCCGAGGCCGGTGATGACAACGCGACGACGACTCATGTCAGAAAAATCAGGCTTTCTGGTGGTCTTGCGCGTAGCTGATGGCCAGCTGCACGGTGGTGATTTTTTCGGCTTCTTCATCGGGGATTTCGATGCCGAACTCGTCTTCGAGTGCCATCACCAATTCCACCGTGTCCAGAGAGTCGGCACCCAAGTCAGCCACGAAGGCCTTCTCGTTGGTGACATCTGACTCCGGCACGCCAAGTTGCTCGGCAATGATTTTTTTGACGCGTGCTTCGATATCGCTCATGACTCCTCCGGGAGTAATTAGTGGTGCAAACAGCCCTCGATTCTAACGGCGGTGGAGCGTGCTCTCTAGATCACGCCGTCGCCGCGCCGGTCGGGGCCTTGACCGGCGGGTTCAAAACGGTGGCCAACGCCCTGCGACGCCAGCCATGCCGCCAATGTGTTAGCTCATGAACATGCCGCCGTTGACATGCAATTCGGTGCCCGTGATGTAGCCCGCCAACGGTGACGCCAAAAACGCCACTGCATGGGCGATTTCATCGGGCGTACCCAAGCGGCCCAACGGAATTTGACCCAGCAAGGCAGCACGTTGCGCTTCGGGCAACTCGGCCGTCATGTCGGTGGCAATGAAACCCGGCGCGATGCAGTTCACGGTGATGTTGCGGCTGCCCAGCTCGCGCGCCAATGAGCGCGTCATGCCCGCCACGCCGGCCTTGGCCGCAGCGTAATTGGCCTGGCCCGCGTTGCCACTGGCGCCCACCACCGAGGTGATGCTGATGATGCGGCCATAGCGCTGTTTCATCATGGTGCGCATCACGGCGCGGCTGCACCTGAAGACCGCCTTGAGGTTGGTGTCAAGCACGGCGTCCCAATCGACGTCTTTCATGCGCATGGCCAGTTGGTCGCGGGTGATGCCAGCGTTGTTGACCAGCACCTGCAAGCCACCGTGTGTTTTGACGATGCCTGCAACGGCGGCCTCGATGCCAGCGGCATCGTTGACGTTCAGGCACAGGCCCTGACCGCCCATTGGCGCCAGGGCGTCGGTGATGGCCGCTGCACCTGCCTCACTGGTGGCCGTGCCCACCACGATGAAGCCCTGCTTGGCCAATGTCAGCGCTATGGCCAGTCCAATGCCGCGGCTGGCCCCCGTCACCAGGGCCACCGATCGGGCGGTTTGTTCGGCGTCGATCATGCTGGCGCTCCCGCCAGCAGCGTCTTGACCTCTTGCAGCGACGCCGGATCAAAAATCGCGGCACTCACCAGCTCGGCGTCAATGCGTTTGGCCATGCCAGCCAACACTTTGCCCGGGCCGCATTCAATCAAGTGACTGATGCCGCGCGCCCGCAGCGCCGTCACCACCTCAACCCAGCGCACGGGCCCAAAGGCTTGGCGGTACAGCGCGTCTCGGATGGCTGACGCGTCGGTAGGCGCGGTCACGTCGATGTTGTTGATCACCGGAAAACGCGGCGCGGCAATGACGACGCTCGCGAGTCGCTCACGCAAGGCGTTAGCCGCCGGTTGCATCAAGGCGCAATGGAACGGCGCCGACACCGCCAGCATCAGCGCGCGCTTGGCACCCATGCTCTTGAGTAACTCACAGGCTTTGTCGACCCCGGCCTTGCTGCCCGAGATCACGGTTTGCTTGGGGTCGTTGAAGTTGGCGGCCTCCACCACCTCGCCGCTTTCAGCCGCTGCCTGGGCGCAACCGGCACGCACGGTGGCCGCGTCCAAACCCAGGATAGCCGCCATGGCGCCCACGCCCACCGGCACGGCTTGCTGCATGGCCTGGGCGCGAAAGCGCACCAGTGGCAGCGCGTCGGCCAGCGTCAAGCTGCCGGCGGCCACCAGCGCGCTGTACTCGCCAAGTGAATGACCAGCCACCGTCGCAGGCTCGGCGCCGCCCTCGGCCAACCAGGCGCGCCAGCAGGCGATGGCTGCGGTCAGCATCGCCGGTTGGGTGTTGGTGGTGAGGTCAAGCTGCTCTTTGGGGCCGGCAGCAATCAGCGCGGCAATGTCTTCGCCCAAGGCCTGCGAGGCCTCGTCAAGCGTGGCACGCACTGCGGGGTGGTCGCCCCAGGCGTCAAGCATGCCGACGGCTTGAGAACCTTGGCCAGGAAAGACAAAAGCGAACGAAGTCATGGTGGGTCTGTGCTGAAAGGTGAAATGCGGGGATTGGCGGCAATCGTGCAAGGGCTGCAACTCGATCAGTAATCGAGCAACACAGCGCCCCAGGTGAAGCCGCCGCCCACGCCTTCGAGCATCAGCGTATCGCCACGTTTGACGCGGCCCGAGCGCACCGCCACATCCAGCGCTAGCGGGATAGACGCGGCCGACGTATTGCCGTGCTGATCCACCGTGACGATGACCTTGTCCATGCTCAACTTCAAACGCCGAGCCGTGCTTTTCATGATGCGGATGTTGGCCTGGTGCGGGACAAGCCAATCGATGTCGGCCTCGGTGCGGCCCGCCTTGGTCAGCACCGCGCGGGCCGCCGACTCCAGCAAACCCACCGCCAGTTTGAACACGGCCTGGCCGTCCATCTTGAGCAAGGGATCGCCCACCACCTGGCCACCAGACACCGTGCCCGGCACGCACAGGATGCCAACATGGCGGCCATCGGCGTGCAGGTCGGTGGCCAGCAAGCCGGGCGTGTCGCTGGCCTCCAGCACCACGGCGCCCGCGCCGTCACCAAACAGCACGCAAGTGCCGCGATCCTTGAAATCAAGAATGCGCGAAAAGACCTCGGCGCCGATCACCAAGGCGCGGCGCGCGGTGCCGGTGCGGATCATCGCGTCGGCCACCGTCAGCGCGTAGACAAAGCCTGAGCACACGGCCTGCACGTCAAACGCCGGGCAACCCGCAATGCCCAACTTTTGCTGCACGATGCACGCGGTGGACGGGAACACCATGTCGGGCGTGGACGTGGCCAGAATGATCAGATTGATGTCGGCGGGCAGGCACCCTGCGGCGTCCATGGCATTGCGCGCCGCAGCCACCGCCAAGTCGCTGGCGCCCGTGCCAGCATCCACAAAATGCCGCGCCCGGATGCCGGTGCGCTCAACAATCCAGTCATCGGAGGTTTCAATGCCCTGGTTGGCCAACTCGGCTGCCAGGTCGACATTGCTGACACGTCGCGGCGGCAAGCAACTGCCGGTGCCGGCAATGCGCGTGAACTTAGGCAAACCCGTGGGCAAACCCGTTGGCAGATTCGTAGGCAGATTCAAAGGGCTTGTATTCATGCGGCTTTGGCAGACGGCGTGACGGTGAGGCCAGCGCCTGCAGCCTGGGCAGCGGCACCGTCTGGCGTCACGGCCAGCGTGTTGCGGATGCGGACATGCACCCTGTCGAGCAAACGGTTTCGGGAGGCATCATAAGCCCGGGCCAGGGCCCGTTCGAAGGCGAAGGCATCCGAGCCACCGTGCGCTTTGAACACCAACCCACGCAGGCCAAGCAGCGCGCCGCCGCTGTAGCGCCGGTGGTCAACGCGGGCCTTGAATCGATTGAGCACCGGCATGGCCACCAACGCAGCCAGCTTGGACAAGGGCGTGCGCGTGAACTCTTCTTTGATGAACTGGCCCATCAAGCCGGCCAAGCCCTCGGAGGTTTTGAGCAGCACGTTGCCGACAAAACCGTCGCACACCACCAAATCGGTAGTGCCCTTGAAAATGTCGTTGCCTTCCACGTTGCCATGAAAGTTGATCTGCCCGGCGGCGCCGGCGGCACGCAACAGCTCGCCGGCACGTTTGATCATCTCGCTGCCTTTGATGGCTTCTTCGCCAATGTTGAGCAAGCCCACGGTGGGCTCCTCGTTGCCATCGAGCGCGCTCACCAAGGCGCTACCCATCACGGCAAACTGAAGCAGGTGCTCGGCACTGCAATCAACATTGGCACCCAGATCAAGCACCTTGGTGAAGCCACCCTTCATGTTGGGCAACAACGCGGCAATGGCAGGTCGGTCAATGCCATCGAAGGTCTTGAGCACGTAGCGCGCCACGGCCATCAGGGCGCCCGTATTGCCCGCCGAAACGCAGACATCGGCCGCAGCCGGGCGCTCATCCACCGGTTTGAGTTGCGTGATCGCCATGCGCATCGAGGAATCTCGCTTGCGACGCAGGGCCACCTCGATCGAGTCGTCCATCGCTACCACTTCGGTGGCGGTGATCAAAGTGCAGCGCAACCAGGCCTGCGCGGGTAATAGCGCCTCGGCCGTGCCTACCAACAGCAGATCGGCGTCAGGATGCGCATCCAAAAACTGGCGGCAGGCGGGCAGTGTGACCGATGGCCCGTGATCACCCCCCATGCAGTCAACGACCAAGCGCACGCGCGCCAAAGGCAATAAAGATGGATGCGGCGTTGAAGGCGACAAAGATGGCACGGTTGGACGGGGCGCTGGCGGCCAGGCAGGCTAAGAAAAAACAGCGTCGCAAACCAGCCAGCACACGCTACGAGCAATACCCAACGGTAGGCGATGTGGACGACCTAGACAAGCGGACTCGCCTGGCAAACCATGCGCTATCACAAGCTCCCAAGCAAGCTGCCGCAAAGACAGCGCGCGAGAAAGCAATCCAAACTGGCGCAAAAAAACCCAGCCGCGCAATGAGCGGGCCGGGCTTCAGGCAATCCAACCAAGCGCTTGGCTCACAACATGGCGCATCGCCGCAAGGCTAGCACCCCAATAGGGCGATGCCTGGCGTGCAGCAAGCACGCCAAACACCACACCGGCGCAAAAGATCAGGCGTCGGCCTTGGTCCTGAGCACTTTGCGACCACGGTAAAAGCCAGTCGGGCTGATGTGGTGGCGCAAATGCACTTCACCGGTGGTGGGCTCAATGCCAATACCCGGGGTCACCAGGGCATTGTGCGAGCGGTGCATGCCACGCTTGGAAGGTGACTTCTTGTTTTGTTGAACGGCCATGGAGATCTCCTGATCAGGCTGCGGGCGCCATATGTGTCCATATGTCAGCTAGACAGGTGGCCTGGACGCAAATCCAAAACACCCAGCGCCTTTCAAAAAAATGTTGCGGCGACCATGAGGGCCAACGCGCTTATTCGTCAAGCTTCTTCGTCAAGCTTTTTCGTCAAGCTTGTGCGTCATGAAAACGCCTCAATGCGCCGCAAGGTAAGCCTACAAGTATAGCACTGGCAAACGGCGCCGCCCTATTGATTGGGCAACAGCTTGGGCAACGCCAGAGTGCACGCAGCAATCACCCGGTTGAGCCCGAATCGCCGGGCGGCTTCTTCAGCGCCAACAGGGCTGCAAACGGATTGGGCCGCTCGGCGGGCTCACCCGGCAAGTCTCCCGGCAACTCGGCCACGTCAGCAGGCACCACCAAGGGCTTGGGGCAGCGCTCGTGGCGCGGCACAATGGGCAACGAGAGCAGCAACTCGTCTTCAATCAGCTCTCGCAAATCAAGTGACTTGCTCACCGCCAGCACATCATCGTCGTGCTCAGCGTCCAGCGCCTCGGCTTGCGCTTCACCGTGCACAAATCGCAAGCGCTGCTGAACCGCCAATGGCACGGCGAAAGGCTGCAGGCAACGCTGACAAGTGAGCCACACCGGCGCTTCGGCCGACAGCGTCAGCCACAACTCAGCCTCACCAGCGGGCACCGGGCGCCGCTCACCGGCCGCAGTCCACGCCACGTCGGCCATGGCCACCCCCTGCGGAGGCGCCTGCAACTCGGCCAAGCGTGTCATGGTGCTGCCAGGCCATTGGCCGGCAAGCCTGGCGCCATCGGCTGCAAATGCGGCCACATCAAGCCGCAACGGGTCATGCTGCGAAGTTTTCATGCGACCAGTGTACGGTGAGCAATGGGACAATCCGGGCCATGCCAGCGCGAACCCCTCAGCCTCAAACCCACCTACCGCCCATCCTTGGGCCTCGCCTTATCCTGGCATCCACATCGCCCTATCGGCGCGAGTTGCTGCAGCGACTGCGCTTGCCTTTCGAGACCGATGCACCCCAGGTTGATGAAGTCGCCCTGCCCAGTGAAGCGCCACTTGCCATGGCGGAGCGCTTGGCGCTGGCCAAGGCCGAAGACGTGGCCAAGCGCCACCCTGGCGCGGTGGTGATTGGCTCGGATCAGGTGGCCGATCTGGCAGGTGAGGCTATCGGCAAACCAGGCACGCACGCACGTGCCGTGGCGCAATTGCAGGCCATGCGTGGGCGCAGCGTGATGTTCCACACTGCCGTGGCGGTGCTCAGGCCAGACATCGGTTTTGCGCAAGTGCTAACAGCACAGGTGACGGTGCAATTCAGACCCCTGACCAACGACGAAATAGAACGGTATTTGCAGCTGGAGCAGCCCTATGACTGCGCCGGCAGCGCCAAGTGTGAAACCTTGGGCATCGCGCTGCTGGAGAGCATCCAGTCTGACGATCCCACCGCCCTCATCGGCCTGCCGCTGATGCGCACCTGCGCCTTGTTGCGGCAAGCGGGCATTGATCCCCTGGGGGCGATTTGATGAGCACGCCGGTCACAAAAGGCAAGCTCGTGCTGGTGCCCAATACGCTGGACCTGGGCACCGACAACGAGGTGGATTTGCGCGACGTGCTGCCGCAGGCCGTGATCCAACGTGCTGCCACACTAGGCCATTGGGTGAGCGAAAACGCCAAGACCACGCGCGCCCTGCTCAAGCGTGTGAATCTGTTGGTGCCATTGACCTTGCCGCTACAGCAGATTCAGATCACCGAGTTGCCGCGCCCACCCAAAGGCCATGGTGGCGGGGCCCGTAGCGCATCGGCAGCCGTTGATTTGAAGCCGCTGTTGGCACCGGCCTTGGCCGGGCATGACGTGGGCTTGCTGTCAGAAGCCGGCTTGCCGGCCGTGGCCGACCCCGGCGCGGCGCTGGTGCAAGTGGCGCATGCCATGGGTATCACCGTGGAGCCCATGGCCGGCCCCAGCTCATTGTTGCTGGCTTTGGCTGCCAGCGGCCTGAACGGCCAGAGCTTTGCATTTGTAGGCTACTTGCCAGTAGAAGCCGGCGCGCGTGCCGCACGCATCCGCGAGTTGGACGCGTTGTCACGGCGCCTGGGGCAAACCCAGATCGCGATTGAAACGCCCTACCGAAACGACGCACTCTTGGGCGCATTGGCCGAGCATTTGCAGCCCGGCACGCGGCTCAGCGTGGCCAGTGGGCTGACCCTGCCCGGCTGCCGCTGCGAAACCCGCAGCGCGCAGGCCTGGCGGGCATCACCGGGGCCAGCGCTGGGTGGGCGGCTGCCCGCCGTGTTTTTGTGGCTGGCGAGCTGAGCGCTTTCAGGCTCGGCGCCCAAGCGCTGATTGGCAAACCACTGCGCTGAATTGGCAACCCGCCCACGAG
>JAYWDK010000373.1:0-3567 GCA_043779845.1 Betaproteobacteria bacterium
GGTGTTGATTGGGTGCAGGCGGTGCCGCGTCAAAAAGAAGGCTCGATCCAGTCACTGCGCATCGGCTTCAAGGGCAAAACACTCGCCGCGCTTGAAATCGTCGATGCGTTTGGTCAGCGATCGCTTCTGCAGTTCAGCGAGGTGGTGGCCAACGGGCCAGTGCCCGACGACACCTTTCGGTTCGTGCCGCCCAAGGGCGCGGACGTGATCGAGTCGCCATAACGTTTTGATGCAAGCCGGGTGGGCTCAAGGGCGGGGCGCCGGTGGCCATCCCGGCGCCCCGCCATCAAACACCAGGCGCACGGCCAAGCCACCCAGCACGCTGGTTTCCAGCGCCAGGCTGGCCCGATGCAGGTCAGCAATCTCACGCACGATGGCCAGGCCCAGGCCACTGCCATCACCGGTGGCGCCACGGCCCCGCACAAAGCGCTCCAGCACGCCCTGACGCTCTTCGGCGGGCAGGCCGGGGCCGCTGTCGACCACCAGCAAGGTGGGTGGGTTGGCCAGCACGCTGATTTCAACGCGGGCCCCGGGTGGGCAATAGCGCAGCGCGTTGTCGACCAGGTTGCCCAGCGCCTCGCTCAGCAGATCGGACTGCGCGGCTACCCACACCGGCAGTTCGGGGGCCACCAGTTCAAGGTCGATCCCACCGGCCATGGCGGTGTCAAGGTAGAGCGCGCCCACGTCGTGGGCCAGCGCTACCAGGTCCACCGGCGTGCTGTCGAGATCAAACGCAATTTCAGGGTCCAGGCGGCCCATGGCCAGCAGTTGCTGCACCAACCGGGCCGCGCGCTGGGTGCTGATCTGCAACTCGGCGATCACGCCGCGGGCGCTGGCCAGGTCGGGCGCTGCGGCAGCGCGTGACAGGCCCAGCTGCAGGCCGGCCAAGGGCGTGCGGATCTGGTGCGCCGCGTTGGCGGCAAAGCGGCGCTCGCGCTGCAACAGCTGGTGGATGCGGGCGAGCAGGTCGTTGAGCGCATTCGCAAACGGCATCAGCTCACGCGGCACGCCCTGCACGTCTATGGTTTGCAGCGAGCGGTGCGAGCGCTCGTTCCAGCGGGCCGCAATCAGCTCCAGTGGGCGCAGCGTCCAGCGCAGGGCCAGCAAGATGGCGATGGCGGCCGCCATCAGCAGCAAGCCCAAGGGCAGCAGCATCAGCTCCACATCGCGCCGCACGCCGCCCCGCTTGAACAAGGTTTCCGCTACCCGCACCTGGGCCTGGGCCGCGCCACTGCCGATCGTCACCTCGGCCACGCGCACCGGCTTGCCGGCGAAGGTGGCGTTGAAGACCTGACCGTCTTCGTAGCGTGTTGCTTGCAGGCCCGTACCCGGGATGTCCGGGTGGCCTGCGACGTGGCGTTGCTGCTGGCGCACGCTGAACCAGGTGTTGTCCACCACGTCGTAGGCCAGGATGGCCTCGGCGGCGCTGCCCAGGTCGACGGTGGCCCGGCCATCAACAAAATGCACTTGATGGGCCAGTGAGCGGGCTGCATCGATCAGCCAGCGGTCGAACGTGCGGTCAGTGAGGGTCTGTGCTGTGTACACGCCCACAGCGCCCGTGGCGGCCACGATCAGCAGCAAGGGCATCAACAGCCGCAACAGCAGGTCACGCCAAAGCGCCGGTGTGGCGTCGGTTGCCGGCGTGGCGCGCGTGGTGGTCATCTGCAGGGCGCGGTGTTTGGGCGCCCGGCCGCCGTGCGCGTCATGGCAGGCTGCCCGCCGAGCTTGCGTGTTCCGCGCCATCAAGCACCAGTTTGTAGCCAAACCCACGCACGGTCTGGATCGACAGGCTTGAGCCCAGCAAGCGGCGCCGCAGCCGCGAAATGTAGAGCTCGGCCGCGCTGTCGTTGATCTCCAGATTGCGCTCGGCCAAAGCCTCGATCAGCACGCGCTTCAGGCACAACTTGGGCGCGCGACGCACCAACAGGCCCAACACCTCAAACTCGCGCGGTGATAGATCGAGCGTCAGTTCGCCCAGGCGCGCCCGGCCCTCGTCGCCCAGCCAGTGCAGCGCACCAAAGCTCAGCCGCTGGCTGGTCTGGTTGCCGGCCCGGCGTAGCAGGCTCTCCACTCGCGCGTCGAGTTCTTCGGTGGCAAAAGGCTTGACGAGGTAGTCATCGGCGCCTTGACGCAAACCCAGCACGCGGTCGGCCACCTGGTCACGCGCGGTCAGCACCAGCACGGGCGTGCGGCGGTCGCCACGGCGCAAATCAGTCAGCAAGTCCATGCCATCGCCGTCAGGCAAGCCGAGATCCAGCAGCACCAGATCGAACAGCCCCGGCTGCGCCAGCGCAGCACGCGCGCAAGCCAGCGTGGCGGCCCATTGCAGCGCCCAACCACGCCGTTGCCAGCGCAGCGTCAGCTCGTGGGCAATCGTGGGGTCGTCTTCAACCAGCAACATCAACATCGGGTGGGATCAGTGTGATCGATAGGTGCTTGAAAGCTTGCATGCCTAGGCTGCGTTTTGGTATGGCCGGCACTGGCCATTGTCTGTTCATATTGAGACGCGATGCGACCTGTCCTTGCCCTTGTGCTGTTGTCCCTGTGCTTGAGTCGTCAGGCCGTGGCCTGCGCTGATCTGGCCGCCGCCGATGCCGCTGCCCTCACGCTGGCGCAGGCCTTGCTGCGGGTGGACGATTGCCACCCCGACGTGCGCGCGGCACGCGCCACGCTGGGCTTGGCGGTGGCCGATGTGCAAGTGGCCGGCCAGGTGCCCAACCCGCAGTTCACCTTGGGCGCGGGTTCGGTGGGTCAAGCCTTGGGCCCGGGCCCGCTCTGGAACAAGACCTTTGACCATTCGCTGCGGCTGGACCAGTTGATTGAGCGGGGTGGCAAGCCCGGGCTGCGGCGAGCCGTGGCCGAGGCCGCGCGCGCGGCGTCCCTGGCCGATTTGGCCGACACCCGTCGCCGGGCCGTGGTGGCCGTGGCCCAGGCGCACCAGGATTTGTGGGCGACCCAGGGCCGCGCCAGCCAGCTGGCAGTGGCCGTGACCCTGAGCACCGAATCGCTGCGCCTGCTGGACCAGCGTGTGCGCGCGGGCGATGCGCCAGCGCTTGACGCCACCCGCTTCCGGCTGGACGACGCACGCCTGCGCGCCGATTGGCGGCAGTCTCAGGCTGACCTGCAAGGCCTGCAGCGGCAACTCGCGCTGCTGATTGGCGCGGTCGGGCTGAGCCCTTCATTGCAGGCGCAGCCGGTTGACTTGTCGGCGTCGTCGCCGGCCATCGTCGCTTTGCTGGCCGCCGCCGTGGCACCTCCCGCTGGCTCGCCGCCTGCTGCGTCGCCAACCGACGCGGCCCCTCAGCGCGCCGATGTGGCCGCAGCCCAGGCACGTGTTGCGGCGGCCGAATTGGCGCGTGATCTGGCCGCTGCCAACCGCAGCCGCGACGTCAGCGTGGGCCTGCAGCTTGATCGTTGGCCCACCAGCCCGGGCAACAGCAGCGGCACGGGCAACACGGTGTCGGTGACGCTCAGCGTGCCGCTGTTTGTGCGCCACGCCTACGAGGGCGAATCAGCACGCGCCGAGGCCGATCTTTTGGTCGCGCGCGAGGCCTTGCGCCGCACACA
>JAYWDK010000374.1:0-3562 GCA_043779845.1 Betaproteobacteria bacterium
ACTGAAAAAGCGGTGATCCACAAAGCGTCACTGGACCGGCGGGCCAGCGCGGCCAGGTAGTCGGCATGGCCCTCGCGGGTGCCCGCCACGCCGGTGTCCAGGGCCGCGCGGATGCGGCGCTGGCCGGCCGCCAGGGCTTGCAGCTGGGCCACCTCCAGGCCAGGGTCGTTGAGGGGCTCGCCACCCGGCGAGCGGGTCGCGGCAGTGCGGCCTTTTGCCAGGGCCAACAATTCGGCACGCAACGGGGCGGTGGCGGCTTGGGTGGCCTGGGCCTCGGCGTTGGCGCGCCGGCCAGCCCAGTTCAGCCCCTGCGCGGCCAAGGCGCTGAGCAGCAGCACGGCGGCGATCACCGCCACACCGTGGCGGGCCGAGAACCGCAGCGCGGTGGGCGCAAATCGCGCCTCGAACAGGTTGAGTTGCTGGGCCATGGGGACCTGGCGGTCAGTCGCGCAGGGCCGCGCCAATGGCACAGAGGTGGCGGTTCAAGAGCTCGGCATCGGCCAGCAGCCCAGGCACGTCGGTCCAGTCCAGCACCTCGTCCAGCAGCAGCGGCAATACCGGCACATACAACAGCGGGGCCAGGTGCAGGCACAGGGCTTGAACGCCCGGCATGGGCGTGACCAGCAGCCGTGCCAGCGTGACCTGGCCAAACGAGCGCTCGATGCCATCGAGCGTGCGTTGCAGTTCCAGGCCGGCCTGGTCATAACGCGCCAAGCGGGTGGCCTCGTCGGTATCAGTGGGCAGCAGCAGCGCCAGATCCAGTTGCCGCGCCGACAGCAGCTCACCGGCAAACGTGACCACCAGCGTGGCGTGCGCGCCGGCGCAGTGCAGCAGCGCCTGCGCGCGCTCGGCCGGCTCCACCAGCGCGCTCAGGTTGCGCAGCGCGGTTTCAACAATGTCGATGGCCACCCAGGGCGTGCCGGCGTCCGCGCCATGCGCCACCAGGGCGCGCAGCCGTGCGTCGGGCGCGGCCACGGCAATCAGTTGGGCCTGGGCCCGGTAGCTGGTGCCCAGGGGCACGGCCAGCACGTCGATGGCGGCGGTGTCCACCGCAAAATCGACCGTGTCCTTGAGCATCCAGCGCACGGCGGCGGTCCAGTCTTCGCGGGGCACGTCGGCGGGTGCGTCCATCGTCACGCACTGGTATTGGTCACGCTCCAGCAAGGCCACGCAACGGTGGCGGTGCAAGGCGTGGCTGCGGCGCAGCTGCTGCAACGCGCGGCTGGGTGAGCCCCACGCCGTTTGCGTGGTCCAGCGCACGGCGGGTTTGCCTTCGGCCCCGGGCTGCACCAAGGCGAAAGCGGTGTGATCGCCTTGCGGCGCACAAGCAATCCAACCGGGCAACAACGACGCGCTTGAAAATCCGAACACCCAAATTCCCCATCCGTGAATGCCTCCATGGTTTCATGGGGGCAGGCCGGTTGGCGGCTAGAACAAACGGGTAAATCGGGTGGTTTTTGGCGGTGTCAGGGCGTGAAGCAGCGGGACGGGCGGCCGATCATTCAGGCCGCCCAGCGCGACGGGCACGGGCGCCGGTCTGGCCAGGCTGGCCGGCGAAAGCCCCTCTTGGGTCTCGCCCGGAGCGCACTGGCTGGCGCGCAGTTGCAGCAGGCAATCACGCAAAAATGCCATGGTGCGTGGTGCTCTAAGGCCTCAGGCAATTCATGCCGCGCTGGGCGCGCTGGCGCCAGCGCTGGTGGTGGTGCCAGCGCCAGTGCTCACGCTGCGTTTGGCGTTTGAGGTGGTCATCACCAGCGCCTGGCCGTCGATCACCACGGTCTCGCCCACGCGGCATTCGGTGTCCAGCGTGACGCGACGGCGGGCCACGTCCACCGCGCTCACGGTCACGCTGGCGTGCACGGTTTGGCCCGGGCGCACCGGCGCGCGGAAGTTGAGCTGCTGGCTGAGGTAGATGGTGCCTGGGCCGGGCAGGCGGTTGGCCACCGCCGCCGAAATCACGCTGGCGGTCAAAAAACCGTGCGCGATGCGGCCGCCAAAACGCGTGGTGGCGGCAAATTCTTCATTGATGTGGATGGCGTTGTTGTCGCCCGATACGCCGGCAAACAACACGATGTCGGCCTCTGTGATCGTTTTGGAAAACGTCGCCCGCATGCCCACTTGCAGGTCTTCAACGTCGTAGCCGTTCATCTCGTTCATGGAGTTCTCCGTGCTGCTGGTTCAGTGATGGTGGATCAGAACTGTGAATTGCTCAGGCCCAGCGACGTGCGCGCGCCGTGTTGCACCGCGTGGCACAGGGCGGCGGCTTCGGGCAGCACGTGCAGCGCGTAGTGCTGGGCGGTGATGCACTTGGCGGCCAAAAAATTGGCGTCGATGGGCTGGCTTGAATCGGCACGGCTTGCGCTCTGCAACTGTGTGCTGGCGGCGTCGGCGGCGCGCGCCATCAGCCAGCCGCCCATCACCGTGCCGCACAGCTTGAGGTAGGGCACGGCGCTGGCGGCGGCCTCGCGGGGCTGGGCGGCCAGCAGGCTGTCGGTGGCGGCCACCAAGGCCTGCAATCCGGTGCCGAGCGCTGCTGCCACGCTGACCACGCCGGCGTCGCCATGGCTGCCCAGGCTGGCGGCGTCGTCGGCCATCAGGGCGATCAGGCGCTTCATGGCGGCGCCGCCATCACGCGCGAGCTTGCGGCCAATCAGGTCATTGGCCTGGATGCCGGTGGTGCCCTCGTAAATGGTGGTGATGCGGGCGTCACGCAGGTGCTGCGCCGCGCCGGTTTCTTCAATAAAGCCCATGCCGCCGTGGATTTGCACGCCGTTGGACGTGATGCCCAGCGCGTTGTCGGTGCACCAGCCCTTGACCACCGGGATCAGCAAATCAACCATCAGCTGCGCGCTGTGGCGCAGCGCGGTGTCTTCGTGGCCGTGGGCGCGGTCCATCAGGCCGGCGGTGTAATACGCCAGGGCCCGCATGGCCTCGATGCGGCACTTCATGTCCATCAGCATGCGGCGCACGTCGGGGTGGCCGATGATGGTTTTGCAGGGCTCAACATCGCGGCCCAGCGTGCGCCCCTGCACCCGGTCCAGCGCAAAACCACGGGCTTGCTGGTAGGCGCGCTCCGCGATGGCCACGCCCTCCAGGCCCACATTCAAGCGGGCGTGGTTCATCATCGTGAACATGCAGGCCAGGCCTTGATGGGGCTCGCCCACCAGCCAGCCGATGGCGCCGGGGCCGTCGCCAAAACTCATCGCCGCCGTGGCGCTGCCGTGGATGCCCAGCTTGTGTTCAATCGAGGTGCAGAGCAAGTCGTTGCGCGCGCCCAGCGTGCCGTCGGCGTTGACCAAAAACTTGGGGCACAAAAACAGCGAGATGCCTTTGACGCCCGCCGGTGCGTCGGGCAAGCGCGCCAGCACCAGGTGGATGATGTTTTCCGCCAGGTCGTGCTCGCCCCAGGTGATGAAGATCTTGGTGCCGCTGACGCGGTAGTGATCGCCGTCAGGGATGGCCTTGCTGGTGATGGCCGCCAGATCGGAGCCGGCTTGCGGCTCGGTGATGTTCATGGTGCCCGTCCAGCGGCCGGCCACCATATTGGGCAGGTAGCGCTGCT
>JAYWDK010000375.1:0-10011 GCA_043779845.1 Betaproteobacteria bacterium
GCGCGGCGATGCTGACGCTCGCGCGACTTGGCATGCTTATCAATTGATCGGTGACGTGCTGCGGTCGGATGATCTGGCGGCCGCACCGCAGCATGACGAGTCATTCTTGCAGTCCTTGCGTGGGCGGCTGGCCGATGAGCCTCACCTGTTGGCGCCCGCGCCTCGGGTGTTGGCCGCAGCCGCGCCGGCGACGCTGCAGAGGGCGAATGGCGCAAGCGCAGGTGCGCCGGCTTGGCGCCGCGCGCCGGCTTGGTTGGCGGCCCCGGTGGCCGTGGCCCTGGGGTTTTTCGCCGTGGCAGGCTTGTTGGTGGTCACCCGAGTGATGTCGCCCGAACAGCCCGACGGTGGGCGCATGGCGCTGGCAACGCCGAGTGCGCAGGGTATCCAGGGTGCGACGAGTTTGGTGGCGCAGCCTGCATTGGGCGGGGTGCTGCGCAACGCCGGGCTGGATCAATACCTTGAGGCGCACCGATCTACGGCCAATGGCGCTGCGGCTGCGGGGGGCGCTGAGCACCGCGTGCAAATCGTCTTCGAGAGCAAGTGAACCCGGTGCGCGAGCCAACCCACCGTCAGCCCGAAGGGGGCAGGGCGGCAGCCAGTTTGCGTCTGGGTTTGGCCGCGCTGGCCAGCCTGTGCTTGCCAATGCTTGGCGCGGCGCAAGGCACGGCGCAAAGTGCTGGGCAGGGCGCTGCTGCCAGCGCCAGTGCGGCGCCGGCCGATGCCAACCCCTGGCTGGCACGCATTCAAAATGCCGCCACCACCCGCAGTTTTCAGGGCACCTTGATGTTCAGCGCGGGCGGTGTGGTGTCGGGCTCCAAAGTAACCCATTACTGCGACGGCCGCGAACACTACGAGCGGGTCGAGGTGCTTGATGGCCGGGCCCGTCTGCAATACCGCCACAACGATCAATTGCTGACGCTCTGGCCGGCCACCAAGGTGGCCATGGTCGAGCAGCGTGATCCGGTGGCCGAGTTTCCAGCCTTGCCCGCCGTGGCAGGGGCCCGCACCCTTGAGAATTACGAGTTGCGTGCTTTGGGGCGAGACCGCGTGGCGGGGCATGACGCCGATGTGCTAATGCTTAAACCGCGCGACAAATACCGCTTCGCGCAGCGCCTGTGGGCCGACCATGACACCGGATTGCTGCTGCGCAACGACGTGCTTGGCACCGCCGGCGAGGTGTTGGAAACTTTGGCATTTACCGATCTGCAGATCGGCGGCAAAGCGATGCCAGACGCCATCTTGCGGCCCATGAAAAAACTGGATGGCTACCGCGTGGTGCACCCGCAAATCCAGCGCACGCAGTTTGAGGCCGAGGGTTGGACTCTGGCACGGCCGGTGGCTGGGTTCCAGCTGGTGAATTGCATCAAGCGCCCGCTTGACGCCACCGTGGATCCCAGTGCGCAAGTGCAGGTTTTGCAGTCGGTGTTCACCGATGGACTGACACACGTGTCAGTGTTCATTGAGCCTTTTGACCCGCAGCGCCACAAGCAGGCTATGGGCACCAGCCTGGGTGCCACGCACACGCTGACCAGCCGCCGCGGCGATTGGTGGTTCACCGTGGTCGGCGAGGTGCCCATGGCCACCGTGCAGATGTTCGAGTCCATGCTTGAGCGCAAGCGCTAGCCAAAGCGAGTATTTATGGTTGGATGGCGGTTGCGCTCAAATTTCTTGTTTCGTCACGAGGTGCGTTGATGTTCGAAATGTCTTTCAAGATGAGGCCGCTGCCGGTCACTGCCCGCCGTTTGGTGTTGCGCGGCGCCGCGGTGCTGGCGCTGGTCAGCGCGTTGGCCATGTCTGCCGTCGCCGCCGCGCCGCGCGGCGAGCTGCCCGACTTCACTGAACTGGTCGAGAAGGTCGGCCCTTCAGTGGTCAACATCCGCACGCTGGAGCGCACCAAAGGCAGTGGCGTGGGCAGCGGGCTTGATCCCAACATGGAGGAGTTCTTCCGCCGATTTGGCATCCCGCTGCCGGGTGGCCGTGGCGTGCCCAAAAGCGGCCCCGGCCCCGGCGGTGGCAGCCCCGATGACGAACCCCAGCAGCGTGGTGTCGGCTCGGGCTTCATCCTCAGTGCCGATGGTTACGTGATGACCAATGCCCACGTGGTGGACGGCGCTGACGAACTATTGGTCACGCTCACCGACAAACGCGAGTTCAAGGGCAAGATCGTTGGCTTTGACAAGCGCACCGATGTGGCCGTGGTCAAGATCGAAGCCACCGGCTTGCCAGCGGTCAAATTGGGCGACGTGGCGCGCTTGAAGGTTGGTGAATGGGTGATGGCGATTGGCTCACCGTTCGGCCTTGAGAACAGCGTCACCGCCGGCATCGTCAGCGCCAAGGCGCGCGACACCGGCGACTACCTACCTTTTATCCAGACCGACGTGGCCATCAACCCCGGCAACTCGGGCGGCCCGCTGATCAACATGCGCGGCGAGGTGGTGGGCATCAACTCGCAGATCTACAGCCGTTCGGGTGGGTTCATGGGCATCTCATTTGCCATTCCCATCGACGAAGCCAGCCGGGTTGCCGACCAATTGCGCGCGGGGGGCCGCGTCATCCGCGGTCGCATCGGGGTCACCATTGCGCCCGTGACCAAAGAGGTGGCCGAATCAATAGGCCTGGGCGCCGTGCGAGGCGCCTTGGTGCGAGGCGCCGAAGCGGGTGGCCCGGCGGACAAAGCAGGCATTGAAGCGGGCGACATCATCACCAAAGTTGACGGAAAAATGATTGAAAAGTCGGGCGATTTGCCGCGGCAGATTGGTGCCGCCAAGCCCGGCAGCAAGACTGTTTTGCAGGTTTTTCGCCGGGGTGGATTGCGTGACATAACCGTGACGGTGGCCGAGTTTGAGCACGATGCGCCCACCCGCGCGGCGCAGGCTGAGCCAAGCCAGACACCGGGCACAAAAAGCGCACTTGGTCTCATGGTCAGCGAGTTGGGCGACGGTGCCAAGCGCGAGCTGAAAGTTCGTGGTGGCGTCAAGGTGGAAGCGGTGGAAGGTGCCGCCGCCCGTGCAGGTTTGCGTGAGGGTGACGTGATCCTGCAACTCGACAATGTGGAGATCAGCGACGTGAAGCAGTTCATGGGCGTGGCCGGCAAGGCCGAAAAGGCCAAGTCGATCAGCGTGATGGTGCGGCGCGGCGAGTGGGTCAACTACTTCGTGATCAAACCAGCGCGCTGATGTAAGCCTGAGTTGAACACTGGGTTGTGCCGCACTATGGAATATGACGCCGCGCTGGCGTGCGTGCGTTGGTCGCGGGTTTGCACAAAGACCGGCAGTTTTTGCCGATTCCACTCCAGAGCCTGTTTGGCCCTGAACGTCAATACGGGCCGATAAGACGCACAACTGGTTAGAATTGCGCCTATTGTTGGCGCGTTTAGCGCTATGCAACGCTGACAGTCTTTGGCAAAGGTTTGCCAGAACTGATTGCCGGAATTCTGTGGATAAGCTGTGGATTATTGTTTGCTGTTGGCACCCCGCAACGGCCGAGAATCAAGCCATAGCGAGGTTTCCGGCCGGTTGGATTTGGCTACAATGAGCCACCAACAAGCAGTTGCCAAAGCATTTTGTTGGAAGGCGCGTCCCCCCTTGGACGTGCCTTTTTTTTATGTCTGATCTCGGGCCACTGCCCACAACCGACGCTGGCCAGAAGCCCGCTCCAGCCCCTGGCTGAGGCGTGACGGCTGAATACCGGTCAAGCGCACGAACAAACCCATGGACCACATCAGAAACTTTTCGATCATTGCCCACATCGACCACGGCAAGTCGACGCTGGCAGATCGATTGATCCACCGCTGCGGCGGTTTGAGCGACCGCGAGATGGAGTCACAGGTGCTTGACTCGATGGACATCGAGCGTGAGCGCGGCATCACCATCAAGGCGCAAACGGCGTCGCTGCACTACACCGCCCAGAATGGCGAGGTCTACCAACTCAACCTGATCGACACACCCGGGCATGTCGACTTCAGTTACGAGGTGAGCCGCTCCTTGTCGGCCTGCGAAGGCGCGCTGCTGGTGGTTGACGCCAGTCAGGGCGTTGAGGCGCAAACCGTGGCCAACTGCTACACCGCACTGGACCTGGGCGTGACGGTGGTGCCGGTGCTCAACAAGATGGATTTGCCCAACGCCGATCCCGACAACGCCAAAGCCGAGATTGAAGACGTGATCGGCATTGATGCCGATGACGCCATCCCCTGCTCGGCGAAAACCGGTCTGGGTATCGACGAAATTCTGGAAGCGGTGATCCACCGCATGCCGCCGCCCAAGGGCGACGCCGACGGCCCACCGCGGGCCATGATCGTCGACAGTTGGTTCGACAACTATGTGGGCGTGGTGATGCTGGTTCGGGTGGTGGACGGCGTGCTCAAAAAGGGCGACCGCATCCGCATGATGGCCAGCAACGCAATTTACCCGCTGGAGCAACTCGGTGTGTTCACGCCCAAATCAGAGCCGCGTGAGTTCCTGAAGGCCGGTGAAGTGGGCTTCCTGATCGCCGGCATCAAAGAGCTGCAAGCGGCCAAGGTGGGCGATACCGTCACGCTTGAGAAAAAGCTGCCCAACAACGCTGGCCCGGCCTCTGAGGCCTTGCCGGGTTTCAAGGAAATTCAGCCCCAGGTGTTTGCTGGCTTGTACCCCACCGAAGCCAGCGAATACGACCAACTGCGCGATGCGCTTGAAAAACTCAAGCTCAACGACAGCTCCTTGCGCTACGAGCCCGAGGTCAGCCAGGCGCTGGGCTTTGGCTTCCGCTGCGGCTTTTTGGGCTTGCTGCACATGGAAATCGTGCAAGAGCGGCTTGAACGTGAGTTTGACCAGGACCTGATCACCACCGCGCCCAGCGTGGTGTATGAAGTGCAGCTCAACGACGGCACGGTGCTCACGGTCGAGAACCCGTCCAAGATGCCTGACCTGGGCCGCATCGCCGAGATCCGCGAGCCCATCGTCACGGTGCATTTGTACATGCCGCAAGACTATGTTGGCCCGGTCATGACGCTGGCCAACCTGAAGCGCGGCATGCAGCTCAACATGGCCTACCACGGCCGCCAGGTGATGCTCACCTACGAGATGCCGCTGGCCGAGATCGTGCTCGACTTTTTCGACAAGCTCAAAAGCGTGTCACGGGGTTATGCGTCGATGGACTACGAGTTCAAAGAGTACCGCGCATCCGACGTGGTGAAGGTGGATTTGCTGATCAACGGTGACCGGGTGGACGCGTTGTCGATCATCGTGCACCGGGTGCAAAGCCTGTACCGAGGCCGCGCGGTGGCCGCCAAGATGCGTGAGCAAATCCCTCGCCAGATGTTTGACGTGGCGATCCAGGCAGCGATTGGCGCCAACATCATTGCCCGCGAAAGCATCAAGGCATTGCGCAAAAACGTGCTGGCAAAATGCTATGGCGGCGACATCAGCCGCAAAAAGAAGCTGCTCGAGAAGCAAAAGGCTGGCAAGAAGCGCATGAAGCAAATCGGCACTGTCGAGGTGCCGCAAGAAGCGTTCTTGGCGATTCTCCGCGTCGAAGACTAACCTCCCAAAATCCATGATGAGTGCTCTTACCGCCGTGCTGTACGGCGCCTTGTTGGTGTACGGTGCCGGTTGGTGGCTGGGTTATTGGATCGGCAACTTTTCGTTGCTGCTGTTTGTGCTGGCCATGGTCACCATGTGTTATTGGCTGGCCGAGCGGTTCAAGTTTGCGCCGGCGCGGTGGGTGGCCGCCGAAACCCTGGTCACGCAAGACGCCCAGCGCCGCGCCGACCTGAACAAACAAGGCATCTCACGGGTGGATGGCGACGTCACCGAAGCCCGCGACAGGCTGCTGATGCAACCCTGGTGGCTGGATTGGACGGCGGGCTTGTTCCCGGTGATCCTGGCCGTATTTTTGCTGCGCTCATTTTTGTTTGAGCCCTTCAAGATTCCGTCGGGTTCGATGATCCCAACACTGCTGGTGGGCGACTTGATCCTGGTAAATAAATTCCAGTACGGCATACGCCTGCCGGTGCTCAATACCAAACTCATCGCCAACAAAGACCCCAAAGCCGGCGACGTGATCGTCTTCCATTACCCGGTGGATCCGCGCATTGATTACATCAAGCGCGTGGTCGGCGTGCCAGGCGACGAAATCGTCTACACCAACCAGGTCCTGACCATCAACGGCAAACCGGTGAGCTTGAAGTCAGAGGGTGATTACTACGACGACGACAGCTTGCGCTACGCACCCAAGTTCAGTGAGCAATTGGGCGATCATTTGCACGGCATCCTGGTGGAACCAAAACGACCGTCGATTTATCGTCCGATGGACAGTTTTGTGAACTTTCGCGACAACTGCCGCTACACCGCCGAGGGCGTCACCTGTAAAGTGCCCGTTGGCCATTATTTTGTGATGGGTGACAACCGAGACAATTCACAGGATTCACGCTACTGGGGTTTTGTGCCCGACGAGAACATCGTGGGTCGAGCTTTCATGGTGTGGATGAATTTTGCCAACCTGCGCCGCGTCGGTTCCTTCGACTGAGACTGCACTTTTTTTGAGCATCATGAAGACTCCACTGCGCTTGTTGGCGTCACAACGTGGCATCACGCTGATCGGCCTGCTGGCCTGGGCCGTGGTGGTGGGGTTTGTTGGCTATTTGTTGGTGCGCATCGTGCCCACGGTCACCGAGTTTTACACCATCCAGCGCGTCGTGGATCGCTTGGCGGGTGACCCGGCCAGCACCGTGCCGGCCATACGCGCGGCATTCGAGAAGCAAATGCAAATCGACGTCACCATCAGTTCGGTGTCGGGCAAGGATCTCGACATCACCAAAGAAAATGAGCGCGTGGTGGTCAGCTTTGCCTACGAGAAAGAAATCGAACTCTTCGGCCCGGTGTTTTTGTTGATCAAGTACGCCGGGCGATCCAAGTGATGGCGCCAACGCCTTCTGAGCCGCAGAACTCAATCATGGAATTCCGTCAAGATCGCCGTCCTGAAACCCGCCCTGATGCCCGCATGGATGGGCGCAGTGATGGGCGTTCTGATGGGCGTTCTGATGGGCGTTTGGCTGCGCTGCAAGCCCGGATTGGCCACAACTTTGCCGACACTGGCTTGTTGCAGCGTGCGCTCACCCATCGCAGCTTTGGCTCGGATCACAACGAGCGGCTTGAGTTTCTGGGCGATGCCGTGCTTAATTTGGCCGTTTCCAGCCTGATTTATGAACGCTTCTCCGGCTCGGATGAGGGCGATCTGACAAGGGTGCGAGCGCACTTGGTGCGAGAAGACAGCCTTCACCGTGCTGCCTTGGTATTGGGCCTGCCCGCCGTGCTGCGGCTGTCCGACGGTGAAGCCCGTGGTGGCGGCGCGCAACGGCCATCCATGCTGGCCGACGCCGTGGAGGCGGTGATTGGCGCCATCTATCTCGACGGCGGGTTTGCGGCGGCCACTGATCTGGTGCGCCAGCTTTTTGGCGAAGCGATCACGGGCTCCGAGGCCGACAATTGGCGCAAGGACGCCAAGACTGAATTGCAGGAATGGCTGCAAGCGCGCAAGCTGCCCGTGCCCTCGTACCGCATTGCCGCCACGCTGGGCCAGGCCCACGCCCAAACCTTTGACGTTGAATGCGCCGTGCCCGCGCTGGCGTTGGTTGAGCAAGGGCGGGGTCGATCAAGGCGCATTGCCGAACAAGAGGCCGCGCACCACATGCTGGTCAAACTCAAGACCAGCAACGGCACCGGTGGGCTTGGTGGGCCCATAAAGGTCTGAGTGTTTTGTGTCGCACACGCTGCCAGACACGTGTCTTCTTTTTCAGGTGCTGCCACCTGATCGGCCTCCTTGGCCACCAACCCGAGCTTGTCCATGAACACCGAAAATAACCCCCCAGACGAGCAGGCCATGGATTCGGCGCCTGACCAACCCGGCATGCCTGAAATGCCTGCGATGCCCGCCTTTCCTGCCATGCCTGCCATGCCGGTCGATCCGCTGGCCGGTGAAGGCCGCCGCTGCGGCACGATCGCCATCGTCGGTCGCCCCAACGTGGGCAAATCCACCCTGCTCAACGCGTTGGTCGGCCAAAAAATCAGCATCACCTCGCGCAAGGCGCAAACCACGCGTCACCGCATCACCGGCATCCGCACGCTGGGCGACACCCAGTTTGTTTTTGTGGATACGCCAGGCTTCCAGACCAAGATGATCCGCGGCCGCACGGCGCTCAACCGCAACCTGAACCGCACCGTCACGGCGGCGCTGGCCGATGTGGATGTGGTGGTGTTCATGGTCGAGGCCGGCCGGTTTGGGCTGGACGACGCCAAGGTGTTGTCGCTGCTGCCAAGCGACAAACCTTGCTTCATGGTGGCCAACAAGCTTGATGCCGTCACCCGCCGCACCGACATCCTGCCCTGGCTCAAAAGCATGCAAGAGCGTCACCCGTTCACCGAGTACGTGCCCATGTCGGCCACCAAGCCCAGCGATGTGGAGCGGTTGTTCAAGATCGTGGAGCCGTATCTGCCAGAGCAACCCTGGATGTACGAAGAAGACGCGCTCACCGACCGCAGCGACAAGTTCATGGCGTCCGAGTTGATCCGTGAAAAGCTGTTCCGCCTGACCGGCGACGAGTTGCCCTACAGCGCCACCGTGGTGATCGACAAGTACGAAGAAGAAGGCAACTTGCGCCGCATCGCCGCCACCATCGTGGTCGAGCGCGACAACCACAAGGGCATGGTGATCGGCGAAGGCGGCGAGTTGCTCAAGCGCATCGGCAGCGAGACGCGGGTTGAGCTGGAGCGGCTCACTGGCGCCAAGGTGTTTTTGGAGCTGTGGGTCAAGGTGCGCTCGGGCTGGGCTGACAGCGAAGAGCACTTGCGTTCGTACGGCTACGAGTAAATTGGCCGCCGGCCGTGCTTTACCGCAGCCCGCCTACGTGCTGCACCAATGGAGTTGGAGCGAAACCAGCCTGATCCTGGATTTGTTCACGCGTGGCCAAGGCCGGCTGGCGGTGGTGGCCAAGGGCGCCAAGCGGCCTTATTCGCAGCTGCGGCCGGTGTTGATGCCGTTCCAGCAAGTGGCGGTGCTGCTGAGCCGGGCCAAGTCCGACGAGGGCAGCGACATCCAGACCCTGCGCAGCGCCGAATACGCCGGCGGCGGGTGGACGCTGCCGCCGGCGCGCC
This sequence comes from Betaproteobacteria bacterium, assembly GCA_043779845.1. Classification (GTDB taxonomy): domain Bacteria; phylum Pseudomonadota; class Gammaproteobacteria; order Burkholderiales; family Burkholderiaceae_C; genus Pseudaquabacterium. The sequence goes on from JAYWDK010000375.1 coordinate 9,129, forward strand.
TGGTCACCGGTTTTTATCTGAACGAGTTGCTGCTGAAGCTGCTGGTCCGGGCCGACCCCTACCCGCGCTTGTTCGACGCCTATGCCGATACTTTGCAAGCACTGGTGCTGGCCGATGATGAATCTCCCTTGCGGGCGTTTGAGTTGATGCTGCTGCGTGAATGCGGCGTGCTGCCCGAGCTGAGCCGCAACACCGCCACGCAAGCGCCGGTGTTGCCGGGCCGCGCTTACGTTCTCAAGGCCGAAGTGGGCCTGGCCAGCGCGGCGCAGGCCAAGGCCGGCGCGGCCTCGCTCAGCGGCGCGGTGTGCCTGGCGTGCCAGGCCGCATTGGATCGTGACGATCTGGCCGGTTTGCGCACGGCTTGCCAAGCTGCGTTGCCGGCGCTCAAGCTGCAACTGCGCGCCTTGCTTGTCTATCATCTTGGCGCGGCGCCTTTGCGCACGCGGCAGTTGATGCTCGACGTGAATCGCTTGCTCGATGTCGGGCCGCCCGTCGCGCGTTGATGGGCCAGGCCGCAAGCAGATTCAAACCAAAATCGTCATCTACGCCGTTCACCAGACAGGCCCCGCATGAACCCGCTCATCGCCCCTGAATCCCACGCCCGCGCGCACCGCACCGCGCTGTCGGTCAACGTCAACAAGATCGCGTTGCTGCGCAATACCCGGCATTTGGTGATTCCGGACGTGGTCAAGCTGTCGCGCCTGGCGCTGGAGGCCGGCGCCCAGGGCATCACCGTGCATCCGCGGCCCGACGCGCGCCACATCCGCGCGCAAGACGTGTTTGACCTGGCCGATTTGATGCAGCAGTGGCCGGGGGCCGAATACAACATCGAGGGCAATCCGTTTCACAACCTGATGGACTTCGTGCGTGATTTGTCGGCCCA
>JAYWDK010000376.1:0-10005 GCA_043779845.1 Betaproteobacteria bacterium
CGCGGCGTCCACCATCTGGCTCACGCTTTGCGCCCGCAGCGGCACCTGGTGGTCGGGGCAAAACGGCGTGCCGGCGCGGGCGTAGAGCAGGCGCAGGTAATCGTGAATTTCGGTCACCGTGCCGACCGTCGAGCGCGGGTTGTGCGAGGTGGCCTTCTGCTCGATGCTGATGGCCGGCGACAGGCCCTCGATCACGTCCACATCGGGCTTGTCGAGCAACTGCAAAAACTGCCTCGCGTAGGCCGACAGGCTTTCCACGTAGCGGCGGTGGCCCTCGGCGTACAGCGTGTCGAACGCCAAGCTTGATTTGCCGGAGCCCGACAAACCGGTGATCACCACCAAGGCGTGTTTGGGGATGTCGAGGTCGATGTTCTTGAGGTTGTGCGTGCGCGCGCCGCGGATCTGCAAATGCGTGGCCCCGGCCGGCAAAGGGCGCGGTGGCGCCGGGGCGGGCATGGCCGGCGCGGCCTGCATGTTCAATTCAACCGGCGTGGGTGCAGCGGGGGCAAGGGGAGCGGGGCTGGGCATGGGGGGCGATTCAAGGGCAACCGAGCATCATAGCCAAGCCGGACTGTTGAAGGGACTTGGCCCCCGGCGCCGCTCTGCGGGGCGCCAGGCGCCTCAGGCGCTGCCCAGCACCCGCAGCAGTTCTTGCCCATAGGCTTCAAGTTTTTTGGCGCCCACGCCGCTGATGCCGGCCAGCGCGTCCAGTGAGTCAGGTGCCTCGCGCGCCATCTCGGCCAGCGTGGCATCGTTGAACACAATGTAGGCCGGCAGGTTGTGCTCGCGCGCCACGGCGCCGCGCCAGGCCTTCAGCTCGGCAAAGCGGGCCAGGCCGGCTTCGTCCAGCGCGATGGGCGGTGCCTTGCCTGCGGCGCCGGCCCGGCCGGTGCTGGCGCCACGCGCGCTGCGGGCGCCCCGGCTGCGTGGCGGCGCTTCGGCCGCCACACGCAGCATCACGGTCACCTCGCCGCGCAGCACGGCGCGCGCCGTGTCGGTCAGCTCCAGCGTATTGAACTCACCCGTGCTGCGCACGTGGCCCAGTGCAATCAACTGGCGCAGCACGCCGCGCCAGGCTTGCTCGGCGATGTCGGCGCCAATGCCAAAGGTGGACAAGCGCTCGTGGCCACGCTGCGTCACCTTGTCGGTCACCTTGCCACGCAGCACGTCAATCAGATGCCCGGCGCCGTAGCCGTAACCATTTTGTTGGTGAAAGCGGTAGATGCATGACAAGGCCTTGCGCGCGGCATCGGTGGCGTCCCACACGGCAGGTGGGTGCAGGCAGTTGTCGCAGTTGCCGCAACGGTATTGAGCCCCCACGGTCGGCCCTTCGTGCTCTCCCTGCCCCGACGGACCCGCAGGGGCCCCTCCGTGGCCCGTGGGGCGCCGCCCGCCTTGGGGCGGCCCGGCGGCGGGCGTGCTGTGCTCGCCAAAGTAGGCCAGCAAGCGCACGCGCCGGCAGTCATGCGCCTCGGCCATGGCCAATAGCGCGTCAAGCTTGGCCACTTGCAGGCGCTTGAAATCATCACCCGCCGCGCCGTCGTCGATCATGCGGCGCTGGTTCACCACGTCGGCCAGGCCGTAGGCCATCCAGGCGGTGGCGGGCGCACCATCCCGGCCGGCGCGGCCGGTCTCCTGGTAGTAGCCCTCGATGTTCTTGGGCAAATCGAGGTGGGCCACAAAGCGCACGTCGGGCTTGTCGATGCCCATGCCAAAGGCAATGGTGGCCACCATCACGATGGCTTCTTCGCGCAAAAAACGGTCTTGATGGCGGCGCCGGATGTTGGCGTCCAGGCCGGCGTGGTAAGGCAGCGCGGTGATGCCTTCACCGGCCAAAAACGTGGCGGTTTCTTCCACCTTTTTGCGGCTTTGGCAGTAGACGATGCCGGCGTCGCCCTCGTGCTCGTCGCGCAAAAAGCGCAGCAGCTGCTTGCGTGGCTCGTCCTTCTCGACGATCTGGTAGCGGATGTTGGGCCGGTCAAAACTGGCCACGAACAGCTGCGCGTCTTCAAGGGCCAGGCGCAGCACGATGTCGGCGCGCGTGTGGTCATCGGCGGTGGCGGTGAGCGCAATGCGCGGCACGCTGGCAAAGCGCTCGTGCAGCTGCGACAAGCCCAAATATTCTTCGCGAAAGTCATGCCCCCACTGGCTCACGCAATGCGCCTCGTCGATGGCGATCAGGCTGAGCAGGCCACGCTCATGCAGTGAATCAAGCATGGCCAAAAAACGCGGCGTCAGGATGCGCTCGGGCGCCGCATAAAGCAGCACCAGGCGGCCGGCCAGCAAATCACGCTCGATGCGGCGGGCCTCGTCGCCTTCGAGCGTGCTGTTCAAAAACGCCGCCGCCACGCCGGCCTCGTCCAGCGCGCCCACCTGGTCGTGCATCAAGGCAATCAGCGGGCTCACCACCAGCGTCACGCCGTGGCCGCCTCGGTGGCGGGCAATGGCCGGCACCTGGTAACACAGGCTCTTGCCGCCGCCCGTGGGCATCAGCACCAGCGCGTCGCCGCCGTGGCAAACCTGGTCCACGATCTGTGCTTGTTGGCCCCGGAAGGCGGCGTAGCCGAACACCTGCTGCAGGATGTCCAGCGGGTTGGTGGACGTGGAGGCGGCGTCGTGAAGGGCGTTGCGGGTCGTGGGCATGAAGGCGCGATGGTAACGAGGCTTGATCGGCTCGCGGGTGCCAAGGGACGTGACAGCGGCGCGATTTAGCATCCACGGCCAGTCGCCACAGCCCAGCCATCGCCCACCGGAGCCCCGCCATGTCCGTCGCCTCGCCCGAATCCCCGCCTGCGTTGCGCCAGCGGCTGATCCGCAACCTGCATGACGCGCACCTGCAGCGCGAGCAGCGCCCGCCCTTGTATGACTCGATGAGCGTGCGCCTGTCCAGTGGCACCGCTGCCCGCAAGCTGGGCGCCGGCTACGACGTCCTGGCGCCCGGCCAGCGTGTGTGCCCCTACCACCTGCACCATGCGCAAGAGGAGATGTTTGTGATCCTGGAAGGCCAAGGCACGTTGCGGGTGGCCGATGAGCTGCTGCCGCTGCGTGCTGGCGACGTGGTGTTCATCCCGCCCGGCCCCGAGTACCCGCACCAGATCATCAATACCAGCGACGCGCCACTCAAATACCTGTCGATCAGCACGCAAGAGCGGCCCGAGGTGTGTGAGTACCCCGACTCGGACAAAGTAGGCGTGCGGGTGGCGGGCCCAATCGATGGCGATGTTGGCCACAACGGCCAGCATCGCCGCGCTAGCGCGCTGGATTACTGGGACGGCGAGCCCTGACCTCCCACTTTTGGGGGGCCAAACCCCCACTGTGGGGCGATGGTGGGCGCCGGCCCTTGCTGCCTATCATGGCTTGGTGGGGCGGCTTTCAGACACAATCGGCGCCCTTCCAGACATCCCACCCACCGCCTTCAGGAGCCCAGCCATGGCATCGGTCAACAAAGTCATTCTCATCGGCAACCTGGGGCGTGATCCCGAGCTGCGCTACACGCCCAACGGCAGCGCGGTGTGCAACGTGGGCATTGCCACCACCCGCAACTGGAAAAACAAAGAGTCCGGTGAGCGCCAGGAAGAAACCGAATGGCACCGCGTGGTGTTTTTCGACCGCCTCGCCGAAGTGGCTGGCGAATACCTGAAAAAGGGCCGGCCGGTCTATGTTGAGGGCCGCTTGCGCACCCGCAAGTGGACCGACAAGGACGGCGTTGAAAAGTACACCACCGAGATTTACGCCGAACAAATGCAGCTGCTGGGTGGCCGTGAAGGCGCTGGTGGTGGTGGCGGCGGAGGTGGTGGCGACGAGCACAACTACGGCGAGCCCGAAGCCGCCCGCGCCGAGAGCCGCCCCGAAGCGCCGCGCCGTGCCGCGCCGCCGCCTCGGCCCCCAGCGCCCGCCCCGGCCCCGCGCCAGGCGGCACCCAAGTCAAGCACCGGCTTTGACGACATGGACGACGACATTCCGTTCTAAAGATTCACCTGATCACGATATGTAAACAAAAGGTCTGCAGCCCTGCGCTGCAGGCCTTTTATGCTTGTTTACAGACTTTTCGGATGGGTCGGCTTGGCGCCCACACAACTGATGCCAATGGGGGCGTAGAAGTGTCAAGTGATGACGAACACTTTGAGGCGATACGGCTGATCTTGGGCGAGGGATAGTTCGTCAGCACCTTGATCAGCGTAGCCCTGAGGCGAACCCTGGCGAGGGTCAGCGCGCTCACGCGCCAAACAGGCCGGTTGCTCAGCCAGAAGGCTCCCAGGCGATCGCGCTGGCGCGGTCGTGCGGTCAAGCCGGTGGATGGCACCGGACTGTCGATGCCCGACACCCCGGAGAACCAAGCGGTGTATCCCCAGCCCAGCTCGCAGGCCGCTGGTGCTGGTTTTGCACTGGTGCGCCTGGTCATGGTGATTTGCCTGGCCACCGGTGCCGCGCTGGATACCGCTCGCAAGGTCGGCCGTCGGCCCGGACGTATCGAGCCACGAATGCGAAAACGACGACCCAAACCTGACCCTTGGTTGAAGGTGCCACGCGCACAGGCTCGCCGACATGTCGAGAGGCATGGCCATGCGCAAGGGCCCAAAGTAAGCGCCATTCGGCCTAAGGCGGCCACCGTCTCCTCCTTTACCTCCAGCAACCGGTCACCCGGCGCTCACGCGTTAACCCATGAATGCCCGCTTTCCGGCGACGCAGCAGACGCAGCAAAGTGACGAAAAAACGCAAGCTGGCCAGCGTTGCTTTTGCTGCCCCGTCGTCAATCCAACCAGTCAATGCGCGGCGTGCTCACAGGAGCTGGGTTGGTTTGCAAAAAATCCAGAAGCGCGTCCATGTCTTGCGCCCCACCTTGGCGTTGGCGGCCGGCCTTGAGTTGGGTGAATCCATCACCGCCCTCGGCCATAAAACTGTTGACGGTGATGCGCAGCGCCTGCTCGGCTTGCACTGCCTGGCCGTTGAGCGTGAGGCCGATCACCCGCTGGCCTGCCGGCGCGCTGGCGGCCCAGCGGTAAGTCAGGCCGGCCGATGGCGCCAGGAACGACGGGCTTTGCCGCCCGGCGGGCTGTTGATGCTCCAGCAGGGCTTTGAGCTCGGCGCCGCTCAGCGTCATCACCACCAGGCTGTTGCCAAAGGGCTGCAGGGTGGACGCGTCATTGAACGTGACGGCGCAAGGCGGTGTGCCTCGGCAGGGCAGGTCGGCGCGCACACCGCCGGGGTTCATCAGCGCGAGCTGCGCGCCGCCGTGCTCGGGCGCGCGCGTGGCGGCCAGTTGGGCGTCGGCCACCAGCCGGCCGGCGGCGCTGTCGGTGCGGCCCCGGCGGTCAAAGCCGCCACCGATGCGGCCCACCTCGCGCTGGGCGCGGGGGGCTGCGGCATCGGTGTAGCGCGCCACAGTGGTGGCCATGGCCTGGCTGCTGGCCAGGGCGTCGTCCTGGCCGGCGCGGCGCAGCGCGTCGCCCAGCGGCGCGGGCTCGGCGGCTGCCAGCGCGTCACGCACGGCGGGGTCGGTTTGGGGGTTGAGCACGGGCAGGTTGCGCGCCCGGGTCAGGCTGCGATCCACACGGCCCGTACGGGCGTCGATCACCAGGTCGGCCACCGACACGCCGCGGCCGTAGGACCAGGCCTGCATCACCGGGCGGCCGTCCACAAGGCAGTTGTAGCCCTGGTGGGTGTGGGCGCTGAGGATCAAATCGACCTGCGGCGTGACGCGGCGCGCGATGTCGGTGATGTCGCCCCGGAACTGGGCGCAGCGGGTGTCGTTCCAGTCAACAGGCTGCTGGGCGCTGCCCACCTCGCCGCCCTCGTGCACCACCGCCACCATGGCATGCACGCCCTGTGCGGCCAGTGATTCGGCGGCGCGGTTGATGGCCTCGGCCTCGTCGCCAAACGCCAGGCCCACGATGCCCGAGGGCACCACGATGCTGGGCGTGCCCCGGGTGACGGCGCCAATAAAGCCTACTTTGACGCCGCCGTAACTCTGCACCCACGAGGGCGCGAACAAGGGCTCGGGCACGGCCCCGTCCACCCGGTGCACGTTGGCGGCCACCACCGCAAAGCGGGCGCCATCAAAACGCGCTTGCAGTGCGCATGACGCGCCGGGGGCGTTGACCGCGCAGCCGCCGCGCACCAGGCGCTGCAGCTCGGTGACGCCGGCGTCAAACTCATGGTTGCCAACCACGGCCATGTCCACGCCCAGTTGGTTGAGCACCTCGATGGTGCTTTCATGGCGAAACAGCGCCGACACCAGCGGCGCGGCGCCGATCGCGTCACCGCTGGACACCAGCACGCTGTGCGCCACGCCCGTGCGCAGCGCGCTGACCAGCCCGGCCAGCGCCGGCGCGCCGCCCGTGGCCACCCGCATGCTGGCACCTGGCTTGCGAGGATCCGCCACGTTGAGCGACAGGCCACCGGGCTCCAGGTTGCCGTGGAAATCATTGAAGGCGATCACCCGCAGCGTGATGGGCGCCGCCGGGGCCGCAGGCGGGGCGGGCGTGGAGATGCCGGGCGCCAGCGGCGCGCAGGCAGCCAACAGCGCAGCCGCGCCGCTGGCCGTGAATCGGGTGATGAATCCGGTGGCGAACCGGGCTGTGAATCCGGCGCAGGCCAGCCGTTGGCGGGCGGGCTCAGGGTGGCAAGGGTGGTGCAGGCGCAGCGGGTTCATGGGTTACTTCGGCTCAAGAGGGGGCTGAACAGCGGGACGGACAAGGCCGGTCTGACGTCGTGGCGTTGACCTGGCGCCTGGCGCTATCCAGGCCGTGCGGGCGTGATGCCCTGCGCCAGTCCCCAGGCCAACAGCGCATCGCGGGCTTTGTGGCGCGCGGCCGGCGGCATGAAGGATGCGGCCGCCGCGTCCAGGCCCATGTGCAGCAGCTCGTCCCAGCCAAAGCCGGCCCGCAGCAGATTGGCGGCCTCGGTGCTGTGGTCCACGCGGGACATCAGCTGGTTGTCGGTGTGGAACGACAAGCCCACCCCCGCGCGCCACAGTGCGTGGATCGGGTGCAGCGCCAGCGACGCGCAAACGCCGGTGTGCAGGTTGCTGGTGGGGCAGATTTCAAGGTGGATGTGGTGCCTGCGCAACTCGGCCAACACGGCCTCGGCCTGGGCTGAACCGTGGCCCTTTGCTGTGATCAAGTCAGCCAGCCGCACGCCGTGGCCAATGCGCTGCGCGCCCAGCCGGGCGGCCTCCAGCACACGCTCGCCGGTATCGGCCTCGCCGGCGTGCAGCGTCAGGCCCAGGCCGGCCGCGCGCACCCGGGCCAGCAGTGCCGCATGGCGGCTGGCGGGCCAACCAGCTTCGGGCCCGGCCAGATCGAACCCCAGCACCCGCGCAGCATCGGGCCGGTCGTGCTGCGCTGGCTGGGCGTGGAATTGCAACGCCAGATGGGCGGCGCGCTCAATTTGTGCATCGCTCTCGTGCCGCAGCGCGCAGATGATCAAGCCGCTGGGCAGCGGGCAGCGCGACAGCCCATCCAGCAAGGCTTGCACCGCCACCGCGCCCGGCACGCCAAAGGGCTCAAACAACAGCGGCGCGATGCGGAACTCGGCCAGCACGCAGCCGTCGGCGCGGGCGTCTTCGGCGGCCTCAAACGCCACCCGCGCCAAAGCCTCGGGCGTGGCCATGGCGGCCACCGTCAAATCGAAACCCCGCAGGTATTCGGTCAGCGAGCCGGCGTGCGCGCGGGCGTCAAACCACGCGCCCAGCGTCTCTTCATCGGGGGCCGGCGAGGGCAAACCACGCTCACGCAGCAAGCCCAGCAAGGTGGCCACACGCAGGCCGCCGTCCAGGTGTTCATGCAGCAGCACTTTGGGCAGGCGGCGCGCCTGGCGCAGCAGGTCGGCCGAGTGCGTCGAGAGGGCGCTTGTCGAGGCGTGTTTGGGGTCGCTGGGCTGCATCGCGGCATGCTACCGGAGGCCATCGCTAGTCCTCCCGCCGATGCGCCGCTGCCGCGCGCGGCCGGCCAGCGGCCCGAGTCTTGCTATCCTGCCCGCCACGTTCACGTTCATCACGCCCCGGAGACTTCAGACCATGAAACCTGCTGCACTGGCCGCACTCGGCTTGTCATTCGTCGCCACGCTGGCCCAGGCTGACCCGGCCGTGATCTACGACATGGGTGGCAAGTTTGACAAGTCGTTCAACGAGGCCGCCTACAACGGCGCCGAGCGCTGGAAAAAAGAAACCGGCAAGTCGTATCTTGATTTTGAAATTTCCAACGAAGCCCAGCGTGAGCAAGCCATGCGCCGCATGGCCGACAAGGGCGCCAGCCCGATCATCGGTGTGGGTTTTGGGCAAGGCTCGACGATGGAAAAAGTGGCCAGGGATTTTCCGAAGTTGCAGTTCGCCATCATTGATTCGGTGGTCAAGCTGCCCAACGTCGAGTCGGTGGTATTCAAGGAGCAGGAAGGCAGCTTTTTGGTGGGCATGATGGCCGCGCTGGCCAGCAAAACCGGCAAGGTGGGGTTTATTGGCGGCATGGATATCCCGCTGATCCGGCGCTTTCAGTGCGGCTACGAGCAGGGCGCCAAGTACGCCAATCCCAAGGTGGGCATAACGTCCAACATGACCGGCATCACGCCGTCGGCCTGGAACGACCCCGCCCGCGGCAGCGAGCTGGCCAAGGCCCAGTTTGCCAAGGGCGTTGACGTAATTTTTGCGGCCGCGGGCGGCACGGGTGTGGGCATTTACCAAGCCACCAAAGACGCCGGCAAACTGGCCATTGGCGTGGACAGCAACCAGAACCATTTGCACCCGGGCACCATGCTCACGTCGATGGTCAAGCGGGTGGACGTGGCCGTCTACAACCTGTCCAAACAAACCCACCCGGGCGTGACCGTGCTGGGCCTCAAAGAAGGCGGCGTGGATTACGCCATGGACCAGCACAACGCCAAGCTGGTGTCGGCCGACATGAAGAAAAAGGTGGACGCCGCCAAGGCCGACATCATTGCCGGCAGGATCTTGGTGGCCGACTACATGACCGACAACGCTTGTAAATACTGAGCGCAGTGAGCGCCCGCCCACCCCCCACGACCGGGCTGGCAGGCCCGGCCGCTTCGTCAGGCGGACAAGCGTGCGCAGGGACGCTTGTCCGTCCGGACTCAGCCGTGCTGATGCGCGGCATCAGCAAACGCTTTGGCGCCGTGCTGGCCAACAACGCGGTCAACCTGGCGGTGGCCTCGGGCACGGTGCATGGCATCGTGGGCGAAAACGGCGCGGGCAAATCCACGCTGATGGCCATCCTCTACGGCTTCTGCCAGGCCGACGGCGGCTCGATTGAGATCGACGGCAATCCCACGCTGATCACCGGCTCGGCCGAGGCCATTGCACTGGGCATCGGCATGGTGCACCAGCATTTCATGCTGGTTGAGCCGCTGTCCGCGCTCGACAACATCATGCTGGGCGCCGAGCCCAGCTGGCGGCTTGACAAGGCGCGTGCCCAGGTGCGCGGCAAGCTGCAAGCGCTGATGGCCGACACGGGCTTGCAGGTGCGGCTTGATCTGCCGGTGGAAGAGCTGCCCGTGGGCGAGCGCCAGCGCCTGGAGATCCTGAAAGCGCTGTACCGGGGCGCGCGCATCCTGATTCTGGACGAGCCCACGGCCGTGCTGACACCTGCCGAGGCGCAGGCCCTGTTTGACGTGCTGGGCCAGATGGTGCAACAGGGCCTGTCGATCATTTTCATCAGCCACAAACTGGGTGAGGTGCTGCGCGTTTCACACCGCATTGCGGTGCTGCGCGCAGGCAAACGGGTGGCGCTTGCCGATGCCGCCAGCACCACCCAGGCGCAGTTGGCGCAGTGGATGGTGGGGCATGCCATCACGCCGCCGCAACGCCAGCCAACGCGGGGCGCGGGCCAGGCCGTTTGCACCTTGACCAACGTCAGCACGGCGTCTGGCGGGAAATCTGGCGGGAGCGAGTTTAAGGGCGAGTTTAAGGGCGAGCTTAACGGCGAGCATAAGGGCGGGCGGGACCGGCTGGACCAGGTGAGCCTGACGCTGCGCAGCGGCGAGATTGTGGCCATC
>JAYWDK010000377.1:0-10001 GCA_043779845.1 Betaproteobacteria bacterium
TGCCAACATCGCACCGCTGATCGCCGCGCGCAGCGGGCTCATCGCGACCGTCAGCGAACGCATGGGCCTGGCGATGGCACCGACACTGGATATGCTCGCGCTGCCATTGGCTTTCGCCATTGACCGCGACCCGCTGGTGATGGCCAGGTACCCGCGGCAGCATGACGATCCCGCGCATCGCTGCTTGCGCACCGAACTGCTGACCATCGCCAAGGCCAGCGGCCGGATGCCGGATGCCGGATAACGCAAATTCAGACCAAGCCGCGCACCGGCGGGGCCGCCCGCCCGGCCAGCCCGCGCATCGCCGCGCCTGACGCGCAACGCCCGCACATGAACAAACCAAGAACGACAAAGACACATGGCCATCAAGAAGTCTGACCTCTATTCCAAGCTCTGGGCGTCCTGCGACGAGTTGCGCGGCGGCATGGACGCCAGCCAGTACAAGGACTATGTGCTGGTGCTGCTGTTCATCAAATACATCAGCGATAAATACGCCGGCCAGCCCTTCGCGCCCATCCAGATCCCCGAGGGCGCGAGCTTTGCCGACATGGTGGCGCTCAAGGGCAAGAGCGACATCGGCGACCAGATCAACAAGAAGATCGTCCGCCCGCTGGAAGAGGCCAACCGCCTGCGCATCAAGGCCGACTTCGATGACTCGGCCTTGCTCGGGCCCGGCAAGGAGAAGGTCGAGAAGCTCACCAACCTGATCGCGATTTTCGAAAATCCGTCGCTGGATTTTTCGAAGAACCGCGCCGACGGCGACGACATTCTTGGTGACGCTTACGAATACCTGATGCGCCACTTCGCCACCGAAAGTGGCAAGAGCAAGGGCCAGTTCTACACCCCCGCCGAAGTGAGCCGTGTGATGGCCCAGGTGCTGGGCATTGCCCAGGCCAAGACGAGCCCCGACACCACCGTGTACGACCCCACCTGCGGCTCGGGTTCACTGTTGCTGAAAGTGGCCGAAGTCGCATCGACGCCGGTGACGGTGTACGGACAAGAGAAGGAAGAAGCCACGAGCGGTCTGGCGCGCATGAACATGATCCTGCACCACAACCCCGGTGCGGTGATCGAGCAAGGCAATACGCTGGCCGACCCGAAGTTTTTGGACGGCGACCAGCTCAAGACCTTCGACTACGTGGTGGCCAATCCCCCGTTCTCCGACAAGCGCTGGAGCACCGGGCTCAGCGCCGAACACGATCCCTTCAAGCGCTTCGACGGCTTTGGCGTGCCGCCCACCAAGCAGGGCGATTACGCATACCTGCTGCACATCGTCCGCTCGCTCAAGAGCGCCGGCCGGGCCGCCTGCATCCTGCCGCACGGCGTGCTGTTTCGCGGCAATGCAGAGGCACAGATCCGCAAGAACCTGGTGCGGCGCGGCCTCATCCAGGCCATCATCGGCCTGCCGGCCAACCTGTTCTATGGCACCGGCATCCCGGCCTGCATCATCGTCATCGACAAGGCCGGCGCCGCTGCCCGCAAGGGCATCTTCATGATCGACGCCGCCCAAGGCTTTGTGAAGGCTGGCCCCAAGAACCGCCTGCGCGAGCGAGACCTCCACCGCATCGTGGACACGTTCAACACACTGGACGACAGCGACCCACGCTATGCCCGCATGGTCGGGCTGGATGAGGTGGAGAAGAACGACTTCAACCTCAACCTGCCGCGCTACATCGACAGCAGCACGCCGGAAGACCAACAGGACATTGACGCCCACTTGAACGGCGGCATCCCTTCAGCCGACGTGCAGGCCCTGGGCCGCTACTGGGCCGTGTGCCCGCAACTGCAGGCCGCCCTGTTCAAGCCCCGCCGGCCGAGCTACCTGGACTTGACCGTCACACCCGCTGCCATCAAGGGTGTCATCTACGCACACCCGGAGTTCCAGGCCTTCGCCCAGGCCATGAGCGGCCACTTCGAGGCCTGGCGCACGCCCGTGGCCAAGCGGCTGAAAACCTTGGCACCCGGCTTTCACCCCAAAGAGCTGATCCACGAGTTGGCCGAAGGCCTGCTGGCCCACTACGCGCATCAGCCCACGGTCCAGATGCTGATCGATCCGTATGCCGTCTACCAGCATCTGCTGGACTACTGGGCTGGCACGATGCAGGACGACGCCTACCTGATCGCCGAAGACGGCTGGAAGGCACAGACCTACCGCGTTCTTGAGACCAGGAAGAACAAGGACGGCACGCCCGGCAAGACCGTGGACAAGGGCTGGGCCTGCGATCTGGTGCCCAAGGCCTTGCTGGTGCGGCAGCACTTTGCGGCCGAGCAAGCGGAACTGGACCGGCTGGCCGCAGAGCTGGAAAGCGCCCAGGCCGGGCAGACCGAGCTGGAAGACGAGCACAGCGGCGAGGACGCCGTGTTCGGCGGCTTCGACAAGATCAACGACAAGGAAGTGAAGTCGCGGATCAAGGAGATTGGGGGCGATGCCGATGCTGCGGACGAACTGGTGGTGCTCAAGCAGTGGCTGGCCTTGTCAGAGCAGGCCGGTGCGCTGAAGAAGCGCATCAAGACGCTGGACGTCGACCTGGACGCCAAGGCCCTGGCACGTTACCCCCTGCTTTCTGCCGACGAAGTGAAGGCGATGGTGGTGGTCCACAAGTGGATGGCGGCGCTGGGCGCGGCCGTGCATGGCGAACTGGACCGAGTGAGCCAGGCGCTGACAGGACGGGTGAAGGAGCTGGCCGAGCGGTATGGGCAGACGATGCCGGCTTTGGTGAAACAGGTGGAAGATTTTGAGTCGCGGGTGGCCGGGCATCTGGCGAAGATGGGGTTCGCATGGAAGTGAAAGAGCCCAGTGCGAAGTACCGAATCGAAGCGTCTTTGCAAGAGACTGAAGTCGGCTTACTTCCACAAGACTGGCAAGTCATCCACCTCTCAACTCGGGCGGAAATTCAGTCCGGGATTGCCAAGAGCGCCAATGCCACCCTGCGCGATCCGACAACGGTTCCTTACCTTCGTGTAGCCAACGTTCAAGATGGCTACCTGGATCTGACGGAGGTCAGCACCATTGACATTGAACGAGGCGACTTGAGCCGCTACGCCGTGCTTCATGGTGACGTTCTGATGAATGAAGGCGGTGACCTGGACAAACTCGGGCGGGGCGCCATCTGGAGCGGCCAGGTCAATCCTTGCGTTCACCAGAACCACGTCTTCGTTGTGCGTTGCAAGGGCGGCCTCGTACCCGAATACCTCAACGCCTGGATCTCAGGCGCTCAGGCACGCCGCTACTTCATGCTTGCCGGAAGGCAAACAACAAACCTTGCCTCAATCAACAAGACGTCGCTCGGTGATTTGACCATCGCCGTTCCGCCAACCGAGGTGGAGCAGCAGGACATCGCCAAAGCCTTCACCGACGCCGACGCCCTGATCGACTCGTTGGAGCAACTGCTGACCAAGAAGCGCCAGATCAAGCAAGGCGCCATGCAGGAACTGCTCACCGGCAAGCGGCGGTTGCCGGGGTTTGATGGCGACTGGGAGGTAGTAGAGCTTCGCCAGCTTGGGCGCTGCGTCAGAGGAGTCGCTTACAACCCAAGCACCGACCTCTCAGAGGGCGACGGTGAACAAACGATTCGACTGCTTCGCTCGAACAATGTTCAGAGTGGCGAGATCGTTAGAACTGGGCTGCAGTTTGTCGATCAACGACGCGTCCGCGTCGATCAATACTTGCAAATCGGCGACCTTCTCCTGTGCATGGCGAATGGCAGTCGAGAACTCGTCGGCAAGGCCGGAAGGTATTTGGCTGAAGACGAGCATCGATATACCTTTGGGGCGTTCATGGGCTGCTATCGCACCGACACTGAGACTGTTGACCCCGCGTTCGTATCGTTTCACTTCCAGACTCACGCCTTTCGCCAACACATCGATTTGCTGTTGGCAGGCTCAAGCATCAATAACCTTCGACCTGAAGGTGTACTCAGCTTTTCGATCAACATCCCCAAGGACCATGTTGAGCAATGCGCCATTGCGGAAGTTCTTACTGGTTTTGTCTCTGACCTCACCGCCCTCAAATCCCGCCTCACCAAAGCCCGCGCCCTCAAGCAAGCCATGGCCCAGGCCCTGCTGACCGGCCGCATTCGCCTCGTGGAACCCAAGGCATGAGCCGCTCGGCCACTGTGATGCGTTCGCGGCCCCTGCTGCGGCGTGAGTTTCTCGGTTCCGTAGCAAAATCAGACCCTGTCGCCCCCACCCAGGATTCCTCATCATGCGCCGCACACCTCCGCTCAACGAAGTCTCCATGCAGTCTGCTGAATTGCGAATTCCGCAGCTCGCCACCCAGGCTGGGCGCGCGGCACACCTGCGGGCCACGCAAAGCCAAACCAGTCCGCTGGTGATGAAGTCGGCCAGCGGTCAGTTGGTGGCGCGAGCAATCGGCGGGACGGTGGTGGTCATCAAAAGCCTGCCGGCCAGCACGCCTGCGCGGGCGGGCATGGTGCTCACCCGCGCCAGCAAGCCCAGCAAAAAGGCCAGCGACCGGTGATGGCCATCGCGGCGCTGGCACAGCCCAGGCTGCGCGTGTTTGCCGGGCCCAATGGCTCGGGCAAGAGCACCATTCAAGAATTGCTGCTGCCGGAATGGATCGGCGCCTACGTCAACGCAGACGACATGGAAAGGCAGTTGCGCCCGGCCGGCGCACTCGACCTGAACGCCTTTGATCTGACCGCCAGCCCTGAGGCTTTGCAGCAGCGGCTGTGCGCCCACTTGGCCCAGTCGGCGCTGCTGCGCAAGCATGGCATGGCGGGCGTTGCCACCGCGACCACCGTGGGCCCGGACAAGCACTTGCACCTGCCTGCTGCGCAGGTCAATTCGTATGTGGCGGCGGTGCTGGCGGATGCGATTCGGCGCGAGCTGCTGGCGCAGGGCAGCACCTTCACGTTTGAGACGGTGATGTCGTCGCCCGACAAGATCGACTTCATCCGCGAAGCCCAAGCGCACGGCTACCGCACCTACTTGTATTTCGTGGCCACGGACGACCCCGACATCAACATCTCGCGCGTGAAGTTGCGGGTGAGCCAAGGGGGCCACGACGTGCCTGAAGACCTGATCCGCTCGCGCTATGTGCGCTCCATCGCGCTGCTGGACGACGCCTGCTCGGTGGCGAATCGAGCCTACGTTTTTGACAACTCAGGCGACGCGCACGAGCTGATTGCTGAAGTGTGCGAGGGCAATGAACTGACCGTCCACACGGAGGCCCTCCCGGCTTGGTTCACGGGCACGACCCTGTGGCAATCCTTCAACGCCGGCGGCGACGTGCCCCCGGCGCCAGGGTGAGCCAGAACAAGGCAGACAGCAAAACAGCCCTTGCAGACAACAAGGCATCCGGCTTCAGAACAACAGCGCCCAGGGAGGGCTGCATGAGCAACAGCATCACCAAGCCGGAGCGCGCCACTCAAGAGCGCGTGATCCGGCTGTTCACCGAGGGGCTGGGCTACCGCTACGCGGGCAACTGGTCAGACCGGGCGGGCAACCACTGCGTCGAAGAAGGCCTGCTGACGGCCTTCCTGACGCGCAGCGCTTACAGCCCTGCGCACATCAGCGCCGCGCTGCACAAGCTGCGCTCCGACGCCTTGCTGCATGGGTGCAGCCTGTATGCCGCCAACCAGGCGGTGTACCAGTTGCTGCGCTATGGCATCTCGGTGAAGGTGGAGGCCGGCCAGGTGAACGAGACAGTGCACCTGGTGAATTGGCAGAAGCCCACCGACAACGACTTCGCCATCGCCGAGGAAGTGACGCTCAAGGGTGGACACGAGCGCCGGCCCGACATCGTGCTGTACCTGAACGGCATCGCCGTGGGAGTGCTGGAGCTGAAGAACAGCCGCGTGGGCCTAGGTGAAGGCATACGCCAATGCCTGTCGAACCAGCAGCCTGAGTTCAACGACTGGTTCTTCAGCACCATCCAGCTTGTGATGGCAGGCAACGACTCGGAGGGACTGCGCTACGGCACCATCGAGACGCAGGAGAAGTACTTCCTGACCTGGAAGGAAGACGAAGCGGACAACGCTGGCTACAAGCTCGACAAATACCTGGCCAAGCTGTGCAGCAAGGCCCGGTTGGTGGAGTTGATCCACGACTTCGTGCTGTTCGACGGCGGGGTGAAGAAGCTGCCGCGCGTGCACCAGTACTTCGGCATCCAGGCCGCACAGACGCATGTGCAGCAGCGGCACGGCGGCATCATCTGGCACACCCAGGGGGCAGGCAAGAGCATCTTGATGGTGCTGCTGGCTCGGTGGATCTTGGAGAACAAGCCAGCCGCCCGCGTGGTGATCGTCACCGACCGGGATGAGTTGGACCGCCAGATCGAGCGGGTGTTCAAGGACGCGGGCGAAACCATCCACCGCAGCCAGAGCGGCCGCGACCTGATGGCGCAACTGGCGCAGCCCAACCCGCGGCTGCTGTGCTCGCTGGTGCACAAGTTCGGCCGCCGCGATGTGGACGACTTCGAGGCCTTCCTGCGTGACCTGGCGGCACAGCCCAGCCAGACCCAGGGCGAGATCTACGTCTTCGTGGACGAATGCCATCGGACGCAGAGCGGCAAGCTGCACCGGGTGATGAAGGCCATGATGCCCAACGCGGTGTTCATCGGCTTCACCGGCACGCCACTGCTGAAGGCCGACAAGGCCAGCAGCCTGGAGGTGTTCGGCGGCTACATCCACACCTACAAGTTCGCTGAGGCCGTGGAAGATGGCGTGGTGCTGGACCTGGTGTACGAGGCGCGCGACATCGACCAGAAGCTGGGCAACACCGATCAGATTGACCAGTGGTTCGAGGCCAAGACCAAGGGCCTGAACGACTGGCAGAAGGACGAGCTGAAAAAGCAGTGGGGCACGATGCAGAACGTGCTCAGCTCGCGTGCCCGCATGGACCGGGTGGTGGCCGACATCGTGTTCGACTTTGCCGTCAAGCCGCGCCTGTCCAGTGAGCGGGGCAATGCCATCCTGGTGGCTTCCAGCATCTACGAGGCGTGCAAGTACTTCGTGCTGTTCGGCAAGACGGTGTTCAAGAACCGCTGCGCAGTGGTGACCTCTTACAACCCGCAGGCCTCAGACGTCAGCAAGGAAGAGACCGGCGCCAACACGGAGAGCGACAAGCAGTTCATCTACAACGCCTACACCGAGCTGCTGAAGGACGTGGTGGCCCGGTCGGGGATGAACAAGACCGAGACCTACGAGCAGGACGTGAAAGAGCGCTTCATCAAGTCGCCGGCCCAGATGAAGCTGCTGATCGTGGTCGACAAGCTGCTGACGGGCTTTGATGCCCCGCCTTGCACCTACCTCTACATCGACAAATCGATGCAGGACCACGGCCTGTTCCAGGCCATCTGCCGCACCAACCGGCTGGACGGTGAAGACAAGGACTTTGGCTACATCGTCGACTACAAGGACTTGTTCAAGAAGGTGGAGAAGGCCATTGCCGTCTACACCGCCGAGCTGGACCACAGCGCTGGTGGCACCGACCCCGAGATCCTGGTCAAAGACCGCCTGGAAGCCGGCCGGGAAAGGCTGGACAACGCAGTGGAGGCCCTGGCCCTGCTGTGCGAACCCGTGGAGCCGCCCAAAGGCGACCTGCAGCACATCCACTACTTCTGCGGCAACACCGATATTGCCGACGACCTGCAGGCGCGCGAGCCGCATCGCGTGGCGCTCTACAAGGCCGTGGTGGCCCTGGTGCGCGCGTATGCCAATCTGGCTGATGAGTTGGAGGCGGCCGGGTACACGCCCGAGCAGATCGAGCACATCAAGGGTCTGCAGAAGCACTATCTGAACCTGCGCGAGATCATCCGCAAGGCTGCCGGCGAGACGCTGGACCTGAAGCCCTATGAGGCGGACATGCGCCACCTCATCGACACCTACATTGAGGCCCAAGCCCCCCGCAAGATCTCACCCTTCGATGGCATTGGCCTGCTGGACCTGATCGTCAAGACCGGCATTGCAGATGCGATTGCCGAGCGGCTGGGTGACATGCAGGGCAATAAGGAATCCATCGCCGAGACGATCGAGAACAACGTCCGCAGCAAGATCCTGAAAGAGCAACTGACCGACCCGGCCTACTTCGCCAAGATGTCGGCGCTGCTGGACGAGATCATCCGCCTGCGCAAGGAACGCGCGATCGAGTACGAGGGCTACCTGGCGCGCATCGCCGATGTGGCCAAGCAAGTGGCAGCCGGCAAGTCAGACGATACGCCTCAGCAGTTGAAGACCACCGGACAGCTGGCCCTGTACAACAACTTGAAGGACCACGTCATCACCGACGTCGCGCACGAGCCCGAAGCCCTCTATGGCGGTGCGACCAAGGCGCTGGACACCGCACTGATGCTGGATACGGCCATCAAGGCCAAACGGCCCGATGGTTGGCGCGGCGTGGTTGCGAAGGAGCAGCTCGTCAAGCAGGCCATGTTCGACGTGCTAAAAGACATCAAGGAAGTAAACCGCCTGTTCCCCATCGTCTTCGCCCAGAAGGAGTACTGATGCGGGACGTGCTGGACCTGGGCGAACTGCATGCGGAGGTCACGCGCAAGGCCATCAAGCACGTGCACCTGAGTGTGTTGCCGCCCGCAGGCAAGGTCCGCGTGGCCGCGCCGCAGAGCATGGCGCTGGACACGATCCGCCTGTTCGTCATCTCAAAGCTGGCCTGGATTCGCTCGCAGCAGCGCAAGCTTCAGACCCAAGAGCGCGAGACGCCCCGCGAATTCCTGAACAAGGAAAGTCACTACCTTTGGGGCAAGCGCTACCAGCTGGAGATCAGCTTTGTCGATGTGGCGCCAGCGGTCAGCCTGACACCCCGCAAGCTGCAACTGCAAGTGCGCCCCGGTGCCGACCAGGCGCGCTGCGAAGAGGTGCTGGATGGCTGGTACCGGCAGCAGGTGCGCGAGGCCGTGCCTGCGCTGCTGGCCAAGTGGGAGCCGCTGTTGGGCGTGAAGGCAGCCCGGGTGTTCGTCCAGCGCATGAAAACCAAGTGGGGTAGCTGCACACCCGAATCAGGCTACATCCGGCTCAACACCGACCTGGCCAAGAAGCCGCCCGAATGCCTGGAGTACATCGTGGTGCATGAGTTGGCGCACCTGCTGGAGCCGACGCACAACGCGCGGTTTTCGGCGTTGATGGACTTGTACTTGCCGCATTGGCAGCACTTGAGGAAGCAGTTGAACAGGTTGCCGGTGAGGCATGAGGAGTGGGGCTATTGATGGTGCTGTTGCCGGACAGGACATGGGAAGGCCTGAACTAAGCCCGCCACGGCCTAGCCGTGTGGCCACGCAACTCGTTGCGCGAGATCATCAGAGTGCCGAACGAGAAAGCATCCAAAACACCGCGAAGCCCACAAGCCATGCCGCGATTGAAATGAAGAATATGACGGCAAGCGCCACTTCATGCCAAAAGACTCGGGCTCGAAGCCTATCGAATACATCGGACAACTTTGCTGCCAACTCCTCGCTCTGGCGCTTCAGTCCGCTTTCATGCCATGTCACCTCATCGGAGATGACATCAAGTGAGTGCTTTTGATTCCACAGCGCTATGAGAAGCAAAAAGCAGAATATCGTCGCACCAGTCATGACAGCAATATTTACCCACAATTGGCCGGGAGCGGTCGAAACGTCCTTGAACTGGGTTGCCACAACGATTGTCGAAACCGGAATTCCCAGAAGTTGCCCTTGAATGTCTGCAAGAGTCTTGTGAATCTTTGTCGTGTATTCGATTCTGACCGCCTCCGCCTCCTCCCTGATTCTTTCAAACGAGAAAGACGAAGCAAACAACTTGTAGCCCTCGTCAAAGCGGGCACGCAGTTCGGCCACCCGATTTAGCAACTCGGAGAATCTCGATGCCGCAGGCGTATTTGCCAACAATTCGCAGACGGCAGTGCAGCATATTTCCTTCCTTTGTTTGCTGTGCCCGTCTTCCAGCCCTAGTTCTTTTATCAAGCTTTCGGCGGTCGCTACATCGAAAGCCTTCAGCGCCAAATCCGAATAGTGCACAGGAACGTCAAATCGGCCACTTCTTATAAAAATA
>JAYWDK010000378.1:0-3553 GCA_043779845.1 Betaproteobacteria bacterium
CGGCAGCACGATCTTGCGGGTGGTCTGCCAGTCGCTCAGGCCCAGTGATTGCGCCGCCTCGACCTGGCTCTTGGGCAGGGCCTGCAGGCCGCCGCGCACCACCTCGGCCAGGTAGGCCGCCGTGAACAGCGTCATGCCCACCAGCACGCGCACCAGCACGTCAATCGTGGTGCCCTGGGGCATGAACAGCGGAAACATGAACGAGGCCATGAACAGCACCGAAATCAGCGGCACGCCGCGGATCAGCTCAACGTACAGCACACACAGCGTGCGGATGCCGGGCATGCGCGACTGCCGCCCCAACGCCACCAGCACCGCCAGCGGAAACGCCAGCACCAGGCTGAGCGTGGACAAGAGCAAGGTCAGCGGGAAGCCGCCCCAGCGCGCGGTTTCAACCGGCGCCAGGCCCAACACGCCACCAAACATCAGCGTGAAAAACGCCGCCAGCACCACGATCCAGGCCAACAGCAAACCGCGCTTCCAGAAGGCCCGGTAGCAGCTACCCACCAACAACCCGATCAGCAGCACGCAGGCCAGCAAGGGCCGCCACTGCTCGTCAAACGGATAGCGGCCAAACAGGATAAGGCGGTATTTTTCAGCCACCACGCCCCAACAGGCGCCCACCTCGGCCGCAGCCCGGCAAGCGGCATTGTCGGGTCGGAACACGGCGTTGATGACGGCCCACTTCAGCACGTGCGGCAGCATCCATAGCAGCACCGCCAGCACCAGCAACGAGGCCAGGCTGTTGCGCCAACCGTCAAACAGGTTGCTGCGCAACCAGGCCACCGCGCCCTTGACTGCCTTGGGTGGCGGGCGACTGGCAATTGGTTGAAAGACGATGGGCTCGAAAACGGCGACGGAAGGTAAGGAAGTGGCCATCAGGTCAGCGCTCCTTGATCAGCGAGCGCTTGTTGTAGGCGTTCATCAAGACCGCCGTCAGCAAGGAAAGCGTGAGGTAACAAGCCATCACCAGCGCGATGCACTCGATCGCCCGGCCGGTCTGGTTGAGCGAGGTGTTGGAGATCGACACCAGATCGGGGTAGCCCACGGCCACCGCGAGAGAGGAGTTTTTGGTGAGGTTGAGGTACTGGCTGGTGAGCGGCGGGATGATCACCCGCAGCGCCTGCGGCAGCTGCACCAACCTAACCTCCATGCGGCGCGACAAGCCCAGCGCTGCGGCGGCCTCGTGCTGGCCAAAAGGCACGGCCTGGATGCCGCCACGCACGATCTCGGCGATGTAGGAGGCGGTGTAGATCGTCAGGCCAATCAGCAGTGTGAGGAACTCGGGCGTCACCGCGCCGCCGCCCACCACGTTGAGATCGGTCTTTTCGGGGATGTCCAGGCCACCCGGCGCGCCACCCACCAACCAGCCCACCGCGGCACCGCCAATTACGAAGAACACTGCGGGCCAGAACACCGGCCGAATCTTGCCCGTGGCGTACAGATGCCCACGCGCGGCACGGGACCAGGCCCAGGCACCCACCCCCCCCAAGGCCAGCCCGGCCAAGGTCAGCCAATGCCCGCTGGACCACACGGGGATCGGGTACTGCAAGCCGTTCTTGCTGAAAAACACGCCCGCTGCGGGGTGCATTGCAGACTCGATCGGCGGCAGCAGCTCGGTGAGCACGAAATACCAGATGAACAACTGCAACAGCAGCGGCACGTTGCGAAATATCTCAACGTACGCACTGCACACCGTGCGCACCAAGAAGTTGTGCGACAGCCGCCCAATGCCCACCAAGGTGCCCAACAGCGTGGCCAGCACCACGCCGATCACGGCCACCCGCAGCGTATTGGACAGGCCCACCAAAAAGGCCTTGCCGTAGCTCTCGTCCGAATCAAACGGGATCACGCTCTCGCCGATCGAGAACCCGGCGGGCTGGGTGATGAAGTCAAAACCGCTCTGGATGCCCCGCATGCGCATGTTCTGCAGCGTGTTGTGCACCAGGTAGGCGCCGAGGGCCACCACCGCCACCAGCGCCACCACTTGATAAACGACGCTGCGAAACGCCTTGCTGCGCCAGCTGAAGCTGCGCGCCTTGGGTGGGGGGGCTGAGGGTGTCATTCAGGCTTCTAGGGGAGAGTCCGTCGATCAGCGAACTGGCGGGGCGTACATGAAACCGCCCTTGCTCCACAGGTTGTTGGCGCCGCGCGGCAGCTTGAGCGCCGATTTCGGGCCCACGTTGCGCTCAAAGATCTCGCCGTAGTTGCCCGTGGCCTTGATCGCGCGGTACGCCCATTCCTTGTCCAGGCCCAGCAGCTTGCCGGTGTCCTCAGAGGTGCCCAGGATGCGCTGCACCACCGGGTCGGTGCTGGTCTTCATCTGGTCGACATTGGCCTGGGTGATGCCATATTCCTCGGCCTCGATCAGCGCGAATACCACCCACTTGACGATGGCAAAAAACTCATCATCACCACGCCGCACCGACGGGCCAAGTGGCTCTTTCGAGATCAGCTCGGGCAGGATCAGGTGGTCATCGGGGTTGCCGGCTTCCTTGTTGCGCACCGAGGCCAGGCCCGAGGCGTCAGTGGTGTAGGCCTGGCAGCGGCCAGAAAAGTAGGCCTTGTTGGTGGCTTCCTGGGTTTCAAACACCACGGGCTTGATCTTCAGGCCGGCAGCCTTGGAAAAATCAGTCAGGTTCTTCTCGGTGGTGGTGCCGGACTGCACGCACACCGTGGCGCCCTTGAGTTGTTTGGCGCTGGTGATCTTGGATTTTTTGGTGACCATGAAACCCTGGCCGTCGTAATAAGTGACGCCCGTGAAGTGCATGCCCAGCGACGCGTCACGCGTCAGCGTCCAGGTGGTGTTGCGCGACAGCACGTCGATCTCACCCGCTTGCAGCGCGGCAAAACGCTGGGCCGCGTTCAGGGGCACCCACTTGATCTTGGAGGCGTCGCTCAGCACGCTGGCCGCCACGGCCTTGCAGATATCCACGTCAAGGCCCGCCCAGTTGCCTTGGCTGTCGGTGGCCGCAAAGCCCGGCAAGCTGGGATTGACGCCGCACACAAGTTGCCCGCGCTGCTTGATGGTGTCCAGCGTCTTGCCGGCAGTCGCCGGCATCGCGGTGGCCAACGCGCCCAGGGCAATCAGCCCACCGAGCAGGGACTTCAGGGGAGTTTTGGTCATGGTCTTGATCTCGAAAAAGGTTGGTCCTGACTGCCGCGCAAACACCACTGTTCCTGGGGGTTGACACGCTAAGAGCGGCGGAGTGTAGAACGCGATCTCCACGCCGAATATGCCGGTTTCTCCGGGGGGTCAGGTTGTTGACGCACCGAAGGATTGAGCATGAATCGTTCCCGCTCAAAGGCACAGTCATGCGCGTATCGGGCACTGTTTGAGTGCTTGGCCAGCGCCCGGCCGCACCACGGCCGCGCTTCGATGCTGGCCAGACAAACTGCGCTTCAAGCGCTCTCTGCGACCTGTCGTTGGCACGAGGCCCGATGGGGCTAGGAGTCTGTCGGGCTTGGGGTCGGGCCCGCGTTGACCCTGAAAATGGGCTCAGCCTAGGCGCCAAGCGCAGCCATACCGTTGGGTATGGCGAGCATTTGCAAC
>JAYWDK010000379.1:0-9972 GCA_043779845.1 Betaproteobacteria bacterium
ATTGACCATCACGTAGACAAACGAGAACAGCAGGATCACGCCCTGGATCGTTGGAAAATCTCGCGCCAGCACGGCATCGACGGTCAAGCGGCCCAAGCCTGGAATGGCGTACACCGACTCGGTGACGACCACACCGCCAATCAGCAGCGCAATGCCGATGCCGATCACCGTGATGATGGGCACGGCAGCATTGCCCAGCGCGTGGCGCATCAGCACCACCACCTCGGGCAAGCCCTTGGCACGTGCCGTGCGGATGTAGTCCTCGCCCAGCGTCTCAAGCACGCTGGCGCGGGTGACGCGGGCGATCAGCGCGATGTAGATCACGCTCAGCGTGATGGCCGGCAGGATCAGGTGATAGAGCCACGGGCCCACGCCGTCGCCTATGCGTTTGTAGCCCTGCACGGGCAGCCATCCCAGCTTGAGCGAGACCAACCAGATCAGCACATAGGCCAGCACAAACACCGGCACCGAGAACCCCAGCACCGAGAAGCCCATCAAGGCCCTGTCCAGCACGCTGCCAAAGCGCCAGGCCGCCAGCACGCCCAGCGGCACGGCCACCACCACGGCAAGCGTGATGGTGATCAGCGCCAGCGACACGGTGGGCTCCAGGCGCTGCCCAATCAGCGTGGTGACCTTGGTCTTGTAGTAGTACGACTGGCCCAGGTCCCCGGTCAGCAAGTTGCCGAACCAGATGGCGAACTGCGTCGGGATTGATCGATCAAGGCCCAGGCTGGCGCGGATCTGGATGATCTGTTCGGTGCTGGCGGCGTCACCTGCCAGCACGGCCGCTGGGTCGCCGGGGGTCAGGCGCAGCATCAAAAAAACCAGCACCGACACGATCAACAAGACCGGTAGGGTGGAGCCCAAACGCCGAAGCAGAAAGGTCAGCATCAGTGCGCTCTCAACAGGGGGCGGGCCGCCGTCGCGCAGGCCACGCACAACGCGCAGGCCGTGGCGGCATTGGCAGGGCCACGCCGCCCGGCCCTGGTTAAGCCCTGACCGCAAGGCGATGGATTCAAGAATTTCACGGCAACCGATTCAGTGAGGTGCTGTGGCACAGCGCGCTCAGCCCGACTCGCGTGCTGAACGCCGATTTGCCCACGCGCGCATCACTCTTTCTTCAGGTTCCAGTACATATTGCCGTTGGTGACAAAGAAGCCAGAGATGTTCTTGCGCGCGGCCATGGGCGCATCAAACTCGCCCAGCGGCGCGTGCGTGGCGATCTCGAAGGCCCGGACATGGATCTCGCCGGCCAGCTTCTTCTTGGTGGCGTCGTCCGTGGCGCGCATGAACTGGTTGCGCAAGTCAACCAGCTTGTCGTCGGTGGCCCAGCCGAACCAGGTGGACTTCTCGCCGCGAGTGTCCATCGCCGGATTGCTGATGGGGTTCCACACGTCAAAGGCCTGCCAGGCGGTCAGGAACATGTGCCAGCCGCCTTTGTCGACCGAGTCTTTTTTGGCGCGGCGACCGACTAGCGTTTGCCAGTCCATCGCCTGCAAATCAACCTTGAATCCGGCTTGGCGCAGCAATTGCGCGGCCACGTCGGGCAGCTTCTGGATCGAGGCCAGATCGGTGGGTTTCATGATGACGATGGGCGTGCCGTCGTAGCCCGAGGCCTTGAGCAGGTCTTGCGCCTTTTTCATGTTGCTCTTGGACTGGATATCGCTGCCCGCCGTGGTGCCAAAAGGCGTGCCACAAACAAACATGCTGGCGCAGGGGCGGTACAGCGCCTTGACACCCACTTGCGCACGCAAAAACGGCTCTTGCGAAAACGCGGCCAGCGCGGCTTGCCGAACCCGGACGTTGTCAAAAGGCTTTTGCAGGTGGTTGAAGCGCGCCATGTACTGCAAGCCAAACTTGTCGGTCTTGGGCAGCTGCAGGTTGGCATCGGCCTTGACCGACTCGTAGTGGTCAAACGACAACTGCTCGATGATGTCGACCTCGCCTTTTTGCAGCGCGTTGACTTGCGCCTGGGCATCACGCAGCGCCAGGTTCCACTCGACCCGGTCAACGTACACCCGCTTGCCACCGGTTGAGCCCGATGGCGGTTCGCTGCGCGGCACGTACTTGGTGTTCTTCAGATACACCGCCTTGTCGCCCGGCTTGAACTCATCCTTCTTGAAGGTGTAGGGGCCCGAGCCGATGTGCTCTTCGATCTGCTTGAAGGGGTCGGTGTCGGCAATGCGCTTGGGCATGATGAACGGCACCACCGACGACGGTTTGCCCAGCGCGTCAAGCACAAAGCCGCAGGCCTCACCCAGGAAGATGCGGAAGGTGTCGGGCGCGGGTGAATCCATGCGCTGCACAAACTGCATCAGCGCCGAGCCCATCGCGTCACGCTTGCCCCAGCGCTGCAACGAGGCCATCACGTCCTCGCCGGTCACCGGCTTGCCATCATGGAATTCAAGCCCTTTGCGCAGCTTGAAGGTCCAGAGCCGGTGGTCCAGGCTTTCGGTCCAGCTCTCGACCATCTGCGGCTTGATCTTGGCGTTTTCATCGGTGCCAAACAGCGTGTCGTAAATCATGTAGCCGTGGTTGCGGCTCATGTAGGCGGTGGTCCAGATCGGGTCGAGGATGGCCAGGTTCGAGTGCGGCACGATGCGCAATACGGTGTTCTGGCCCAAAGCGGCCGTGGACGCGGCCAAGCTCAAAACTGACAGCACGGCGGCTGCGGCCCGACGAGTGATTTTGTTCATCTTGGCAAAACTCCGTGGTTCAAACGACGAATGTTGCGCACGCTAACCCAATTCGGCAGGCCGACCCATCGGGGTTTGTGCACTGTCCAATTTGCCAATTTCTACTTGTGTGCGGCTTCAAAACACAAAGCAAAATCGCCTCCCACCGATGGGCCGGGCGCAACCGGCTGCTGCGGACTGATCCACGACAAGCGTGGGTTCGCCGTTGAGTGCATGCTTGACAGGCAGGGTCATCACAGCGCGCCATTCGGATTCAAGGAGTTCAGATTTTGTTGATCAACGTGCTTGGTTTGCTTGTGTTTGCAACGGTCGTGGTTTGGGCCTTGGCCGCCTTTTATCTTGCCGGTACTGACCTTTCCGGCTTTGACCAACCCACTGGTGAGCGGTTTTCCATCGGCCCTGAGCCCAGCACCGAAATCAGGGCGGTGATTGCCACACTGGCCGGCATTGAAGCGACCATTCGGGCGGCGCCCCTGCGAGGGCGCATAGCGGCCATGCGCAAGGCGATCGACGAGCTGTTCTCGGGCCGTGAACTGGGCGCGAGCTTCATCCCGATCAACACCGCAGGCGTGAAGGGCGAATGGGTGATCGCCACCGGTGCCCACAGCAGCAGGCGCACGCTCTACATCCACGGCGGCGCCTTCATCGCGGGCAGCCCCTTGAGCCACCGCACGCTGACCAGCCAGTTTTCAGCGCTGACCGGGGGCGCGGTGCTGGCGGTCGACTACCGATTGATGCCCGAGCACCACCGCATGGCGGGCATAGCAGACTGCCGGGCCGCCTACTGCTGGATGCTGGAAAACGGCCCCAACGGCGCCGAGCCGGCGCAAAGCGTGTTCGTCGCGGGTGATTCAGCGGGCGGCAACCTCACGCTGTCGCTGGTGGCCTGGCTGCGCAATCAGGGCCTGCGCTTGCCCAATGCGGCGGTGGCGCTGTCGCCGGCCACCGACAGCACGCTGGCCAGCCCGAGCCTGAAAACCAACATGCCCACCGACGCCATGTTGGGTCCCGTGTTTCGGCCGCTTTTGCATGTGCCTCGCGCGCTGCTGTTGTGGGTGGGCTGGATGCAGAACCGCATCCATCCCGCCAACCCCGTGATCTCGCCGGTCTATGGCGACCTGTGCAATCTGCCGCCCATCCTGGTGCACGCCAGCGAGGTGGAAATGCTGTTCGATGACAGCCGGCGCTACGTCAATCGCGCCAGGGCTGCGGGCTCGCCGGTCAGGCTGCAAACCTGGAACCACATGGTTCATGTGTGGCAGCTCTTCAACCCCGAGCTCACCGAAGCCCGCGACGCGCTGGCGGAGATTGGCAAGTTCCTGGAAGCAGCGTCACCACGGGCGCAGCAAGCACCGCTGGCGGCCATTGATCCGGCTTGATCCGGCCCTACCACTCCACCGTGAGGGGGCCCAGGGGCACGGTGGCAATCGAGTGGCTTGCAGCACTGGCAGCGGCGTCGGCGGTGGCGGCGGTGGCGGCAGTGGCAGCGCTGGCTGCGGCACTGGAGGCCAACACCGCGTCATCCGGGGCCACCTTGCAAACCACCACCAATTGCGCGTTTCGCGTGGGTGGATCAAACCACTCACTGGTGTTGTTGAGCCAGCGCCGCACGCGGCCCTCATCATGTTCAGGCACAAGATCCCGGCCGCTTTGGCGCAGGATCTCGCCGCCCTGAGGGCACAAGCGCCGCGCTTCCCGCTGCAGCGGCGCCAGCTCGTTGCCCCGCAATTCATAGGCTGACACTGCCACCCGGCCCGTGGCCAGCGAGCGCACCTCAACCAGGCTGGCGCAACCTTGTAGCGATGCCCAGGCCAACAGGGCGACGGGCAGCTGCCAGCACAAGCGGTGCCGGTACAGCGGGCGCGGCGGGAAACAACGCGGGCGAAGCGCCCGGCGGCCAACGTGCAAATCCATGGCACGTTGCTGCGGGTCTAGTCGCTGAACCCGTCGCCAGACCGGTCATCGGCTCGGTCAAGCTCGCTGAGTTCACCACTTTCGTCAGGCGACGGCGCCAGCAGCGGTTTGTCCAGCGGACGGCAAATCCGGCTTTGCAGGCGCTCCAGCCGCTCGGAGTGCGTGATCTGCGCGAACACCGCTTGGGGGTCCAGCATCAGTGCAAAAGGGTTGGTCTTGAGGCTCAGCGATTGCATGGTGGTGTGTCCTGGTGAGTGGGGCCGGATCGGCCTGTTGTGAACCCACTGTAGAACGCCACCCCCGCCGCCTGTAGTCAGCGTGCAGACATGCCGGATGTCAGGGTTTGCCTGACAAGGGCGTCGGCCCAGCGCCGTGATCGTGTCCCTGCGGCACCAGGCGGCAAGGGCATGAGTCAATGTTGCTTGGCCACTTGACTCATCCCCCTCGGGGGGCGGACGACGTCTGACGTCTGTTGTCGGCCTGGGGGCGCTCTCAGCGCGCTGCTGTTGCCAGGAATGCCGCCAGCTTTTCACGGCCGCCGAGGCGGGCAAAATCTGCCGCATCCAGATGCTGGTCGTTGCGCAGACGCTGATCGGCACCTTGCTTGAGCAACAAGTGCACCGAGTCTTCATGGCCGTATCGCGCGGCCATCATCAGCGGCGTGCTGCCGTTGGGCGACAAGGCGTCGATGCGCGCGCCGCGCGCCAGCAGCAGCGCCACCACGCGGGGCTCGGTGCCCGATGCGGCGTAGTGCAGCGCGGTCCAGCCCAGCGGGGTGGGGCTTTCAAGCCGGGCACCTTGATCGACCAGGCGCTGCACCCACTCGGTGTGGCCCTTGAGCGCAGCCATCATCAGGGCGGTTTCACCCGCAGCGTTGACCTGATCAATGCGGACACTGGGTTGGCGCAGCAGCAGATCGGTGGTTTTGAAAGATCCCTCACGCAGGCTCAGGTACAGCGCGCCCTGGCCTTTTTCGTCCAGCGAATTGGCATCAAAACCCTGGCCCAACAGCTTGTCGATGGTGCGGGTGTCATCAAAGGTGATGGCCTTGAAAAAATCATCGTAAGCCCCTGCAAAAGAAACAGAAAACCCAATGATCAAAGCCAGACAGGCTGTGAATTTAATACTATTTTTTAGCATTTTCAGGTAGCTTCCGTGGGCTTGGGCAAGGCAAAAAGGCGCTCAAAATTTCGGCTGGTGGCGGCCGCCACCTCGGCCAGGGGCAGGTTTTTGACACGGGCCAGTTCAGCCGCCACCAAAGGCACCCAGGCAGGTGAATTGGGTTTTCCGCGGTGCGGCATGGGCGCCAGATACGGGCTGTCGGTCTCGATCAGGCACCGGTCCAGCGGCACAAAGGCGGCCACGGCGCGCAGGTCGGCCGCCGTCTTGAAAGTGAGGATGCCCGAAAACGAGATGTAAAAACCCAAGTCCAGCGCGGCACGGGCCACCTCCAGGGTTTCAGTGAAACAGTGAAACACGCCGGCAAGCGCCCCACCTGCGGCGCCCTGCCCGTCGCGCAGCATGGCCACGGTGTCGGCCGAAGCATTGCGGGTGTGGATCACCAAGGGCTTGGCCACCGCGCGGGCCACCTCGATGTGCACCGCAAAGCGCGCTCGCTGCCAAGCCATGTCGGCAATGGTGCGGCCGTTGAGCCTAAAGTAATCAAGCCCTGTTTCGCCCACCGCCACCACCCGTGCTTGTTGCGCCAGGGCTTGCAGGCGCGCCACGCTGGGCTCTTCGACGCCTTCGTTGTCGGGGTGCACGCCCGCCGAGCACCAAAAGTTGTCGTACGCCAAGGCCAGGCCGTGCACGGCGCCGAACTCTTCAAGCGTGGTGCAGATCACCAGTGCGCGGTCGACCTGGGCGGCGGCCATGTCGGCGCGCACGGCAGCCATGCGCTCCAGCAGGCCGGCAGAACTCAAATGGCAATGGGAATCAACAAACATGGGTGCGCAGGAGTGAGGAGGTGCCAAGCGAGCTTCGAGGGCATGTTCGGGGAATCTTGCGGATGGTCTTGCGGCGGATCCTGCGGAATGCCCCGCAAATGCGACGGCGAAAGATCGGCGCGGTTTCGGCCAAACACCGCGCACCCATAGCCCGGCGAATCACACGGTTTGCGTGGGCCGCGACGACGAGATCTGGGTGCCCAGAATCTCTTCGATCTTGAACTTGATGAGCCGGGTTTTTTCATCGCCCGGGAAGCGCACGCCCACGCCTTGCGTGCGGCCACCCGAGGCATTGGCCGGCGTGATCCAGGCCACTTTGCCGGCCACCGGATGGCGGTTGACGTCGTCGGGCAATGACAGCAGCAGGTAGATGTCTTCACCGAGCTGGTAGTTGCGATTGGTGGGCACGAACAGGCCGCCATCGGTGAGCAGCGGCATGTAGGCCGCGTACAGCGCGCCTTTCTCGCGAAAGACGAGCTGGATCACGCTGGGGCGCGCACTTTGCGCCGCCACCGACAGGGTTGGGCTGGTGTCTTCGCTCATGGCCTCGAGTGTAGCGATGCCCCCACGCGGTGCCCCCGGGCGGCAGGCAACGCCGGCCAGACCGATTGCGCCTGCGTGACGAGCGACTCGATCAGCAAGCCAGCGTTCCAGGGGTGGTCCTCAAAACGCGCCGCCCGCAACAGCGCATGCTGCCAAAGCCGCAGCGCGGCCAGGTCGGCGCCAGGCGGCAGGTGTTGCTCGGCATAAAAGCGCGGTTTGCCACCTGCGGCCAGCACCTGGCTGTCATGCGCCAGTTTGAGCAGCAGATCAATCACCCGAGGCACGGCACGCCCCGCCAGTGGCGTTGGATCGCCCAGCGCCACGCGGCGCGGCAGCTCAGCCAGCAGCGCCGGGCTGATGCCTTCTTGCGCCCAGGCCAGGGCCTCCAAAGGGCTGCCACCGGCCAAGGCCAACAAGGCGGCGGGATCGTTCAGACCTTGGCTTTCAAGCCAGGCCAGCGCGGCCGGGTTGCTGGGCAAATCCAGGCGCAAGCGTTGGCAACGGCTGCGCACGGTGGGTAGCAGGCGCTCGGGGTCGGCGCTGGTGAGCAGCAATCGGATGGCGCCGGGCGGCTCTTCCAGGGTTTTGAGCAGCGCGTTGGCAGCGGGGCTGTTGAGCGCGTCTGCCGGGTGCAGCAGCATCACCTTGCCACGGCCCCGCCCGCTGGTTTGTTGGGTCCAGGCAATCGCCTGCCGCACTTGTTCAACGCGAATGTCGCGGCTGGGCTTGGCGTCGGACTTGTTCAGCCGGCTGTCGTCGTCGTCCACCCAGCCGAGCTGCACACGCAAGGCGTCGGGCAGCACCAACAACAAATCCGGGTGCACGCGGGTGGCCACCAAATGGCAGCTGGCGCAGTGGCCGCAGGGCTGGGAGGGGTTGGCAGCCAGCGGCTTTTCACACAGCGCGGCCTGGGCCAACAACAACGCAAACTCAAGGTGGCCGACACCCGCCGGGCCGTGGATCAACAAGGCGTGGGCCTTGGCCAGCGTGGCGGCTTGCACCAGCGCGCCGCCCAGCCAAGGCAAGGGCAAGCGGCCGTCGGCGGCCACGCCAATTTGCAGTGCGGCGGTCGGTTCTTTGGCCATGATTTCAGTACCGCGCTTGCATGGCTTGCAGCACTTGTTGCCAAACCGCCTCACGCGGCAAGTTGGCGTTGATACGCAGAAACCGCCTCGGTTCGGCCTGGGCGCGCTGTGCGTAAGCCGCGCTCACGCGCTCAAAAAATACGGTGTCTTCGGCTTCAAGTCGGTCGGCCGGGCGAGCGGCGGCGCGGCGGGCAGCGGCCTCGGCGGCGGGCAGGTCAAACCACAATGTCAGCTCGGGTTGCAGCAGGCTGGGCTGGCCCGGTGGCGCGTTGGCGGGCGCGCGCTGTTGCACCCACTGCTCAAGCTGGGCCAGCACGGCCCCGTCAAAACCGCGGCCGCCACCCTGGTAGGCAAAAGTGGCGTCGGTGAAGCGATCACACAGCACCACCGCGCCGCGTTGCAGCGCGGGCTCGATCAGGCGGCGGATGTGGTCGCGCCGGCCGGCAAACACCAGCAAGGCTTCGGTCAGCGCGTCCATCTCCTGATGCAAAAAAAGCTCGCGCAGGCTCTCGGCCAAAGGCGTGCCGCCGGGCTCGCGGGTGAGCAGCACCTCGCGGCCTTGCGCCCGAAACCAGGCCGCCAAGACCTCGATGTGCGACGACTTGCCGGCACCGTCAATGCCTTCAAAACTGATGAATTGACCTGGAAAAGTGCTCATGGCGTTGCCTGGGCGGGTGGGCGTTGGCCGCGTTGATATTGGTTCACGGCGCGATTGTGCGCGGCCAGGTCGTCGCTGAAAACGCTGCTGCCGTCACCGCGCGCCACGAAATACAGCGCCCGCGTGGCGTCGGGTGCCACCGCCGCGCGCAGGGCCGCCAAGCCCGGCATCGCAATCGGCGTGGGCGGCAGTCCGCTGTGGGTGTAGGTGTTGAAGGCCGTGTCGGCTTGCAGATCATGCCGGCGCAAATTGCCGTCAAAAGCCTCGCCCAAACCGTAGATCACCGTGGGGTCGGTTTGCAGCGGCATGCCGATGCGCAGACGGTTGATGAACACGCCAGCGATCAAACCCCGGTCAGTCGGCCGGCCGGTTTCTTTTTCAATGATCGACGCCAGGATCAGCGCTTGCTCGGCGGTTTGCAGCGGCAGGCCGGCCGCGCGAGCCGCCCAGGCCGCATCCAGTCGTTTTTGCAGCGTTGCAGCGGCGCGCTTGAGCACGGTGAGGTCGCTCACGCCGCGGCTGTAGGCGTAGGTGTCGGGGAAAAACCGGCCCTCGGGCGCCACGCCGGCTTGGCCGATGGCGGCCATCAATTGCGCGTCGCTCAGCCCCGCGCTGGTGGGCTTGAGGTGCGGCGATCGCGCCAGCTCGGCACGAAACTGGCGGAAGGTCCAGCCGTCGATCAGCCGCACGCGCTCAAACGCCTCATCCCCCTGCACCATCTTGGCCAGCAAGCCGCGCGGCGTGATGCCGGGCTCCAACTCGTAACTGCCAGCGCGTATCTGGCGGGCCTGGCGGCTGAGGCGAAACCACTGGTACAGCAGCCAAGGCTCGGCTTGAACGCCGGCACGCACCCAGGCGTTGGCCACTTCACGCGGTGAGGTGCCGGCCTCAATCGACAGCTCCACCGTGTTGCGGGCCAAGGGCAGCGGGCGCTGCAACCACCACCAGGCACCCGCGCCCACCACGGCCCCCGCCAGCAAGATCAGCAAAACAAGCGAGCGCAAGGCTTTCATGGAAGCAGCGCGCGCGGCGCGACGGGCAATTTGCACAGCTGCACACCCTTGGCCGCCACGCCAACAAAGGGATGGGGGCGTGATGATAATCGGCGCCATGAACGCAAATTCTTCCAA
>JAYWDK010000380.1:0-3538 GCA_043779845.1 Betaproteobacteria bacterium
GCGCGCCACATGTGCTGTGCGAGGGCGACCTGAGTGCCTGGGAGCTGGACTGGCGCAAGCGTGAGCAGGGCAAAGCCCTGGCTGTGGTGCGCCCGGCCAGCACCGAGGAAGTAGCGCGCGTGGTGCAGGCCTGTGCCTCCGCCCGCGTGAGCATGGTGCCCCAGGGCGGCAACACCGGCATGGTGGTGGGCTCCACGCCGGACGCCAGTGGCACCCAGGTGGTGGTGAGCCTGACGCGCATGAACCGCATACGCCAGCTGGACGCCGCCAACCTGACCGTCACCGTAGAGGCCGGCTGCGTCTTGCAAACCCTGCAGGAGGCCTGTGAAAAAGACGGCTTTTTGTTCCCCTTGAGCCTGGCCGCTGAAGGCAGTTGCACCATTGGCGGCAACCTGGCCACCAACGCCGGCGGCACCCAGGTCGTGCGCTACGGCAATACGCGTGAGCTGTGCCTGGGGCTGGAAGTGGTCACCGCATCCGGCGAAATCTGGAACGGCCTGTCGGGCCTGCGCAAGGACAACACCGGCTACGACCTGCGCCATTTGTTCATTGGCTCGGAGGGCACGCTGGGTGTGATCACCGCGGCCACCATGAAGCTGTATCCCAACCCGAAGGCCACGCTGACCGCCTTTGCTGCCCTGCCGTCGCTCGAAGCGGCGGTGGAGCTACTGGGCCTGGCGCACCAACGCCTGAACGCCGGACTGACCGGTTTTGAGGTCATGGGAGCCTTTGCCCTGTCGTTGGTGCGCAAACACTTCCCGCAACAGAAAGTGCCCTTTACGGGCGACGACGCCTACTGCGTGGTGCTGGAAGTCTCGGACCACGACTCCGAGGCCCATGCGCGCAGCCTGCTCGAAGAGCTGCTGGAAGACGCGCTGCAGGACGGCTGTGTGCTGGACGCGGTGGTAGCCGAAAGCCTGGCCCAGGCCCAGGCGCTGTGGCATATCCGCGAAAGCATTCCGCTGGCGCAGGCCCAGGAAGGCCTGAACATCAAGCACGACATCTCGATTGCCGTGTCGCGCATTCCCGACTTTGTGCGCGAGACCGATGCGCAGATCGCCCAAGCCTTTCCCGGCGCCCGCATGGTCAACTACGGCCACCTGGGTGACGGCAATCTGCACTACAACGTACAGGCCCCTGAGGGCTCGGATGCCGAGACCTTTTTGCGCGAACAGGAAAAGCCCATTAACGCCATCGTCTACACCCAGGTGGAGCGCTACGCCGGTTCCATCTCGGCCGAACATGGCATTGGCCGCCTCAAGCGCGAGAAGCTGGCACAGCACAAATCGCCGGTGGCCCTGGGGCTGATGCGCGCCATAAAAAAAGCACTGGACCCTCTTAACCTCATGAACCCCAACGCTATTTTTCTGCCATGACAGCAACCACCGCAGCGCGCCCCGTGCGCTCCCAGTACGAAGATTTCATGCGCCACGTGTACACCACCGGCGTCAACAAGGCCGACCGCACCGGCACCGGCACGAAGAGCGCCTTTGGCTACCAGATGCGCTTTGACCTGAACGAAGGTTTTCCTTTGGTCACCACCAAGAAGGTGCACCTGCGCTCCATCATCCAGGAGCTGCTCTGGTTCCTCACCGGATCGAGCAGCAACCACTGGCTCAAAGAACGCAATGTGAGCATCTGGGACGAATGGGCCAGGCCCGACGGCGAGCTGGGCCCGGTCTATGGTGTGCAGTGGCGCAGCTGGCCGACTCCCGACGGTGGCCATATCGACCAGATCAGCGAACTGGTGAACACGCTCAAGACCAACCCGGATTCGCGCCGCATGATTGTCAGTGCCTGGAATGTGGCCGACCTCTCCAAGATGGCGTTAATGCCCTGCCACGCCTTCTTTCAGTTTTATGTGGCGCCCAGCGAAACGCCGGGTGGCCGTGGCCGCCTGAGCTGCCAGCTCTACCAGCGCAGTGCCGATATTTTTCTGGGCGTGCCCTTCAACATCGCCAGCTACGCGCTGCTCACCCACATGCTGGCCCAGCAATGTGATCTGGACGTGGGCGACTTCATCTGGACGGGCGGCGATTGCCACATCTACGATAACCATGTTGAGCAAGTGCAAACCCAGCTGGCGCGCGCCCCCCGGCCCTACCCCAACTTGCTGATCAAGCGCCGGCCAGCGTCGATGTTTGACTACGCCTATGAAGACTTCGAGGTGCAGGGCTACGACCCGCACCCCGCGATCAAAGCGCCCGTGGCGGTATGACGGGGCCAAGCAAGCCACCAGCCGCCGCCGTGGCAGGCGCTCAAGTCACACCACCGCTGGCCCTGATTGCCTCGGTGGCGCGCAACGGTTGCATTGGCCAGGGCGGTGATCTGCTCTGGCGCGAGCCCGAAGACATGCGCTACTTTCGGCGGCAAACCCTGGGCTGCCCGGTGATCATGGGCCGCAAAACCTGGGATTCACTGCCCGAGCGCTTTCGCCCGCTGCCTGGGCGCGACAACATCGTCGTCACCCGGCAAGGTGATTGGATAGCCCCCGGCGCGCGGGTGGCCCACAGCTTGGCCAAAGCTGTGGCGCTGGCCCGCCAAACCCCGGCACGTCGCATTTTTGTGATTGGCGGCGGCCAGCTCTACGCGGCGGCCCTGCCCTGGGCCCACGAGCTGATGCTCACCGAGATTGACGCCGACCTGCCCGGCGACACGGTGTTTCCGGCCTGGGACCGCACCGAGTTCATCGAGACAAGCCGCGAGCCCCATCACAGCGAGGGTCAGGCCGGCTTCGCCTTTGCTTTTGTCTGTTATCACCGCAAGCCCCAGCCAGCGCGCTGATTCACCCCCCAAGATCCCACGGAGACACAACCCCATGTCAGACCACGGCTTTCACGTGCACGGCCCCCATGACCACGAACTGGAGCACGCCGCCCAGCATGGCCCCAAAGACAGCTTCACCAGCCGCATTGCAGTGGCCACGGCCGTGCTGGCCACGGTGGGCGCGCTGTTCTCATACATGGGCGGGGCCACGCAGGCCAACGCCGGTTTGTTCAAAAATAACGCCGCTATCAAAAAGACGGAAGCCGGCAACCAGTGGAATTACTACCAGGCCAAGAGCGGCAAGCAAAATTTGTCCGAGCTGGCCATCGCGTTGGTGACCGAAGACAAAAAGCCGCTCTACCAGCAAGAGGTGGATCGCTACAAAAAGGAAAAGGGCGAGATCAAGACCGCCGCTGAAAAGCTGGAAGCCGAGTCGCTGGACTGGGATCACCAATCTGAGTCGCAAATGCACCTGCACCACCGATGGGCCCAGGCCACCACCGCGCTGCAAATCTCCATCGCGCTGGCCGCCATCGCCTTGCTCACCCGCCGCAAGTGGCTGGCGTATGGCGTGATGGGCGTGGCCGGGCTGGGCATCGCGCTGGGCGGTTTGGCGCTGGCGCACATTTGAACGTCTGACTAAGCGCCAAGCATCGCGTGCCGTTTTGTCGGCCCTATTTTTTTGACTTGACGGCGCGGCCAGCGTCGGCGGCACCCGCCCGCGCATGCTCGATCAAACGGTCCAGCATGGCGCCCAGACGCTGTTGTTCGG
>JAYWDK010000381.1:0-23821 GCA_043779845.1 Betaproteobacteria bacterium
CAGCATCTGGTCACGCCTGCCTGCGGCGCTGCTCGCTGCGGGTGCCAAACAGCCTGTGGTCATCAGCGTGCTCAGCGTTGACGCCACGCAAATCGATGATTGGGTGCGCCAAGCCAGCCCCTTGCGCCAAGAACTGCAAACCGTGATTGCTCAGTTGCACCAAATGGGCCTGCCGCCCACGCTGATCCTGTGGCAACAAGGCGAGGCAGATGCCCGCCTGGCAACCACTTCGGAAAAATACGCAAAGTCGCTTACCGCGTTGGCGTCGACAATTCGCGCGCAAAACGCCACTGCGCCCGTGCTGCTGGCAAGATCCACCGCCTGCCGATCGCAACCCGCCGAACGCCTGCATGCCGCGCAAGACATGGCCAGGGCAAAAGACTCACAGCTGCGGCCCGGCCCCGACATCGACGCGTTGATTTCCGACCGTTACCGTCATGATGGTTGCCATCTTTCGACCGAAGGCCTGGACCTGGCAGCACAGGCATGGGCGGGCAGCATCCTGCAAGAACTCAGCTCAATCAGCTTAGGGCGACCAATATCGTGAAACTCAAGCACATTCTTTTTGGTGTCGTCGCGGGCTTGTCCGCCCTCACACTGCAAGCGGCCAACCCAGGTGGCTACACAGACGGCGAGTTGGAACTCGCCGCGCCCTATTGCCCAGATATCGCGGGCAAGTATGGCAATATGTCAGACCACCCCTCGCCGCGCGCCGGCTACTGGGTTGGGTTGATGGGCCCGGGTTTCTGGCACATGCACCACTATTGCTGGGCCATGGTCAACCTTCGGCGCGCTGCGCTGTTGCCCGCCAACAAGCGTGATTTTGCCTATGGCACAGTTTTGGGCGATTTGGCCTATGTGCTTGAAAACACCTCACCAGATTTCATCATGCTGCCCGAGATATTCACCCAAATAGGTGAAGTCGAGTTGCTGCGCAATGCCGTGACGGCGGCGTCCGTCGCCTTTGAACGCGCCCGCAGGCTCAAGCCCAGCTATGTGCCGGCGTATACCTCCTGGATTGAGGCCCTGATCAAGAACAAACAACGCGACAAGGCCATGGCCTTGGTTCGCGAAGGGCTCAGCCAAGCGCCGCAGTCAAAAACCCTGCTTGATCAATACCGCCGTCTGGGCGGCGAGATGGCCAAATTGCCAACCCCGGTGATCGAGGTTGTTGCACCCACGCCCAATGCACCCACGTCCGCCCCAGCCCAACCCGCATCGGCAAATCAGCAGTGAGGAGACAACAGGCGCTGCAACGGCCTCACCTCGCCTCACCCCAGAATGCCCTTTATCGCCCCCCAATGAACCCAGCCCCCTTGCCCACAGCGCCCTCTTTGATCTTGGGCCGCCATCAGCTGCCAGGCGGAACCTCGCTCGCGGCGCCTGCGGGCACCGCAGACTGGCAACAACTGGTGCAGCAGGTCGGCATAAAGGCAGCCGCAACCCAGGTGGACGGCAGTTTTGCGGTGGGTTGGACTGATCCGCAAGGCCGCAGCGTACTGGCGGTGGATCGGTTTGCCATTGAAACCTTGTGCTACCGCGTCGACCAGGGCCGCCTGCGTTTTGCCGCCCGCGCGGATACCTTGGCCGATAGCGGCACGCCCATCGATCCGCAGGCCATCTTTGATTACCTGTATTTTCATTGCATTCCGTCGCCACGCACTATTTTTCAAGGTATCTATCGGCTACCGCCAGGCCATTGCGCGGTGTTCGAAAATGGCCAGCTATCGGTTGAACGCTACTGGACACCCGAATTCACCGAGCAAAAAAATCCCTCTTTCAGTGCCTTGAAAGAAGAAATGAGCGCCCTGCTGGACACAGCCGTCAAACGACAGCTGGACGGCAGTAAACCCGCTTGTTTCCTGTCGGGCGGCGTTGACAGCTCCACCGTGGCGGGCTTGATACGGCGCGTTTCAGGCACATCACCGGCCGGATATTCCATTGGATTTGATGCCGCCGGCTATGACGAAATGGAATATGCCCGCCTGGCGGCCCGCCATTTTGGCTGCGAGCACCACGAGTACTACGTGACACCGAGGGATCTGGTGGCCGGCATCAGCAAGGTTGCTGCGCACTTTGACCAACCTTTCGGCAACTCATCGGCACTTCCGGCCTATTACTGCGCCAATTTCGCCCGCGAGCAAGGCATCACCCGGTTACTGGCTGGCGATGGTGGTGACGAGTTGTTTGGCGGCAATGCCCGCTACGCCACGCAGCGTGTTTTTAGCTGGTACGGCAAGCTGCCTGGCGCGCTGCGCACGCAGGTTTTGGAGCCCCTGTTTCCGGCCGGCGCTTACCAGAATATTTCGCTGCTGCGCAAGGCTTCGGGTTATATCAACCAGGCCAGGGAACCCATGCCGGATCGCTTGCAGCAATACAACCTGCTGCGCCGCCTGGGCATGGAACAGGTGCTGAGCCCGGCGTTCCTGGCGCAGGTCGAGCCCGGCGACGTGCTGCGACAACAACGTGGAGTTTGGGCTGGCGCCCACGCTGAAAGCGAACTCAATCGGACGCTGGCTTACGATTGGCGCTATACGCTGGCCGAAAGTGACCTGCCCAAAGTGCGCAGCACGGCGCAATTGGCCAATATCGCCATCGGATTCCCGCTGCTGGATCTGGATTTGCTGAATTTCTCGATGCGCCTGCCTGCCAACTACAAGTTGAAGGGTTTCAAACTGCGCTGGTTCTTCAAAGAAGCGCTTCGCGGATTTTTGCCCGACGAAATTCTGACCAAGAAAAAACACGGCTTCGGCTTGCCATTTGGCGTATGGGCAACCCAGGATGCACCGCTGGCGAAGTTGGCCGCACAATCATTGCAAAGCCTCAGTACGCGCGGCATTGTGCAGCCCGCATTCATCGACAAGTTGCTGGGAGAATATCTGCCCGTACACCCCGGCTATTACGGTGAAATGGTGTGGATTTTGATGATGCTGGAGCAGTGGCTGCAGCAGCATGCGCCCGAGTACCGCCTGCGCTAAATAGGCCGCCTCAGCGTCAAACAGATGCGACCGCCGTTGCACCCGCAGGTGAACCCGCTGTTTTTGCACGCTGCGCGAAGCGTTCTTTCATAGTGGCGTCCACCAACGCGACGACTATCAAAACATAGTACGGCACGTCGACATACGCCAGCGACAAAAACGCCCCGCCAACGGCGAAGCCAATCAGACTGACCTGCGCCATGGGCATCAGCAAGGGCACCCAGCTGCCAAACTCCGGGTCGCCCTCGGCTTGCTTCTTGAGCCTGGATGCGGTTCGCCAAGTCACCCATCCGAGCAACAGGTACAAAACCAGGCCCGGAAAGCCATGCTCGCCCAATACTTGAAGGTAGATACTGTGGGCCACCAGCACCGTGCCTTCGAAAACCGCATATTGCGGATCTTGTGGCGCGTAGCGCTGAAACACAGGTAGCGAATCAGCCTGGAAGCCTGCGCCGACCAGCGGCCTGTCGACCGCACAGTTCCAGAGCGTTTTCCAGGTGTAGATGCGTGACATGGCCGACGTATCGGCCTCGTAGCTTTGCATGGTGTCCATGCGACTGGTCCAGGACTCGGGCATAAAACCAATTGCCAGCACCAAACCCAGCACCAGAATCACCGATGATCGAACAGGATGCTTGCCTTTGATGCCCAGGAAGAATGCCATGGCAACCAGCGCCAGCAGCGCGCCGCGTGACTGACTACCAAGAATTGAAAGCCCTGTTGAAACCATGCCGGCACCAATAGCCCAGCGCACCCAGCGCCGCTTTGTAACCTGGTAGATATAGGCCATCATGGGCACCAACATCACCAAGGCCACGGCGAGTTCGTTGTTGTCTTCCAGCATGGTGCCGCCCGGGCCCCAAACCCGGCCGCTGCCACCGGTCATCAGGGTGAAGATACCGCCCTTGATGCCATAAAACCCCACTGAGTACGTCACCACGACCAGCAGGCGTTCAATTTGCTCGCGACCACGCACCAATATCATGGTCACAAAAAGCATGAGCTGGATCTTCATGACAAACACCCAGCGCTCACGAACAACATCGGACGCATTCAGCGCAAAAAATGAGGTGACGGTCATCCAGAACAGCAGCAAGGCGAGAATCACCGTGATGGCATTGATGGGTATCTTGTGCCGCTGATCCCGGTGCGCAAAAGCCGAGAGCAAGGTGACAATCGCAAAACCCTGGGCAAAGGGCATGCCGCTGGCAAAACCAAAGGTTTGCCGATGCGGATTCATCATCCCGATCCACGCCCACCCGTAGGCGCCCACCACCGCACGGCGCAAGGCGTAGACCAGCAAGACAATGACGATGGCGGTAACCAGGATGTCTCGCATGGTTCAGGCCCGGTCGATGGCGTGGCTGATGATGTAGCGGAACTTGCCTGATTTTTCAGCCGGGATACTGGCCACCAGATCCACGACCACCACCACGCTCTCCCCCAA
Source organism: Betaproteobacteria bacterium (assembly GCA_043779845.1). GTDB lineage: Bacteria > Pseudomonadota > Gammaproteobacteria > Burkholderiales > Burkholderiaceae_C > Pseudaquabacterium. The sequence goes on from JAYWDK010000381.1 coordinate 4,426, forward strand.
TCGGCGTTTGAACCCGGCCTGAATTTCAGCGATGCAACGCTCAGAGAAACCCGGCCCGCGCTCGATCAATACCCGTGTCAGGGCCCGGCTTTCCTGAATCACCTTGAAGGCGGCGATGCCTGGCAGGTCACGCAGGATGTAGACCAGCGACAGGCCGTGCATCACCGTGCCGTCGATGGACACCACGAAGTCGGTGCTGCGGCCCTGAATCTCACGCAGCAAGGGCAAGCCCCGGCCACAGGCGCAGGGTTTGTCGTCGAACACTGCGATGTCGCCGGTTCGGTAGCGCACAAACGGAAAGTCACGGGTGGCAAGGTGGGTGACCACGATCTCACCTGGCAGGCCCACCGGCACCGGTTGGCCCTGCGGGTCAAGCAACTCGACAACAATGTCTTCGGCCATCAGATGCATGCCGCCCTTGGGGCACTCGTGCGCGATGAAGCCCGCGTCACGGCCCCCGTAGCCGTTGGCTACCGGGCAGCCAAAGAGGCGTGAGATGGTGGCGCGCTGATCGTCGTACAGCCGCTCGGAGGTGACGAACACCACCTTGACGCCCAGATCGTCCAGCGCCATGCCTCGCCGTTCGGCATGGCGCGCGATCAGCGACAAGGCCGACGGATAGCCAAACAACATGCGCGGGCGGATGCGCCGGATGTCAGCGATGAAGGTGTCGAGCTTGGCCTCCGACATCTCAAAAGCGGGCAGCAACTGACTGCGCATGAGCCCGTCGCGCAAGCGCCGCACCCGGTCTTGCGCACCCAGCTCAATGGGTGAGCCCCAAACCACCAACTCGGGGTCGCCGATGTCCACGCCCCACCATCGGGTGGCGCGCCACTTGGCGCCCACGTCATGGCTGACACGCCCCTTGCCCAAGAAAAACACCAAAGGCTCACCCGACGAGCCCCCCGTGTTGAAGCGCGCCAGCGGGCCGCAATCATCGGCGCGCAGCGCCGGCGTGTTGGCACGGATTTCAGCCTTGCCCAAGAAAGGCAAGTGGCGCAGGTCTTCAACGCTCTTGACCTGGCTGGGGTCAAAACCACGGGCTGCGAACAGGTCGCGGTAATAGGGCACGTGGGCACCGATGTCGACCAAAAAAGCACGCAGGCGCTCGGCCTGCAAGGCTGCAATGCGCTCGCCGGTCCACCACTGGCTGTCTTCGAGTCGGCGTCGAATGGCCACCGAGTCATGGCCTTTGAGACGCTCGTGCAAGGGGAACATCAGGCCAGAACAAGCCTTGGTGTACAGACTCATAACGCCCTCCGGGCAGAGGCATGGCTTTGGCCTTGCAATCCACTGGCGCGCCAGTAGGCGTCGTGCCATTGTTGCTTGACGTGAGGCCAGGCATAACGCTGCACTTCAGCGACACCAGCCGCGCTCAAGGCCTGCGCCAGCGTGGGCTCGTCCAGCACGCGCAGCGCGGCCGCAGCGAGCGCCCCCACGTCACCCACCGGCACCAGCAAGGCGGTCACACCGTGTTCAACCAGATCGGGGATGCCGCCAGCGTCGGTCGACACCACCGGCACGCCGCTGGCCAGGGCTTCAAGAATGGAGATGGGCATGTTGTCCACGGTGGTCGGGTTGAGCATGCAGTCGGCGCTGGCGTACAAGGATGCGATCTGGGCATTGTCGATGCGCCCCGCAAAACTCACGGCATGGGCAATGCCCAATTCAGCCGCCAATTGCCCCAGAGCGGCCAGCTCCGGGCCGCTGCCAGCCACCGTGAGGCGTGCCATGGGGTAGCGCGCATGCACCTGGGCAAACGCACGCAAGGCGGTGGGGATGTCGTAGATCGGCTCCAGATTGCGCGTGACGATCAGGTGCGGGCCCGCGCCGCCGGCCGTCTCCCGCACCGGTTTTTGGCCAAAGCGTGTGAGATCAATGATGTTCGGAATGACCTCGGCCGCCAGCTTGTGCTTGGCGAATACACGCTGCAAATAGGTGGACGGTGTGACGCGCAAAGTGGCCCCGGCAAGCGTGCCATGCACATGACGGGGCGCGTGGCTGAAGAACTCATCGGCCTGGCCGCCCCTGTAATTGACGATAGCGCCTATGCCGCGTTGCCTGGCGATCCACAAAGCCGGCGTGGCGAACAAGTACCAAGACCAGCCCGAGTTGGCAAAAATATGCACCACGTCGGCCCGGCCGATGGCCCGCCACAGCGAGAAGAAATAGGGCAGCAGCCGAAACACGGCGCGCACGCCCGGCAACCGTCCGGCCCACGCGGGGCGGTAAGGGGCGTTGGTGCGCACCAGCTCGGCCGTGGCACCTTCGGCGCGCAGCAGGCGCAGTAGTTGCTCGCACTGGTTGGCCATGCCACCGGAGGGCGGCGGCAAGGGGCCAACAATACAAATCCGTGGCCAGGCAGCGGGCGTTGGACGATCCGGCGCGGCCATCGTGTGCTTGAACTAGGCTGACACGTGCGCGCCAACCCGACGAAACACGAAGTTCCACTTTTCGACGTTGCACAGTTGGTAGCCTGCGGTGCGCAGCGCGCGGATCGCCGAGATCGTGGTCCAGATCGGCACGGGCTGGTCGAACTCGATGCAGAGCCAGCGGATGTCAAGCCGCTGCGAAATGAGATTGTCAATAGTGCGGTACTCGGCGCCCTCGATGTCCATTTTCAGCACGTCCAGGCGCTTGTGGCCGAGCCGCTTCATGATTTGCGACAGGCGCTCCACGGGCGCACGCACGGCGTCCTGGTCGCCGGTGCCTTGCAGGTTGAGCGCTGAAAAAGACCCCACCCAACCGCGGGTTCTGGGTGCAAAGAACGTGAGCACCGTCTCGCTGTCCCACAAGCCAACCGGGCTGAAACTAAAACGTTGCTTGAAGGCAGCTGACGCCTCGCGGGTGGCAATGAACTCGATCGCAAACGGCGTTGGGTCGAATCCAAATACCTGGCAACCGGTAGCGGCAATCACGGCCTCGTCAAAGGTCACGTCCACGCCGATGCCGGCCGAGTAGATGATGGAGTCTTTGTTCAACTCGGCCACTGGAACATGCCAGCCACCATACCCACTGCCCAGGCGGGTCAGCGCGGTGGTCTTTTCACCAAACATCCAAAACAACAGCGATGGAAATAGGTCAGCAATATAGCGGTAGCCGCGATTGAGCACGCGATTTCGGGTGAACCATTCAGGGAAAGTTTTCATGGGCTACCTATAGTTAAATATGCAAAGTAATTTTTTAAAGTTAGCGTTTTCGACGTTCATAACCAGAGTGCAGGCATAAAACGACGGCAAATAGCCCGTGCGCCATCTTTTGCACGCTGGCTTGGAGATTGGTAATCCCTGCCGTGGCGCCCGCTGATACCCTGCAACTGCGGCTGAATAGGGAACCGTGGCCGCACCTTGAACGTGCCGCGCGCGGCGATCATGACGTGGTACAAATCGGCCGCGTCGAGTGGCGTACTCTGCCGGCGCCACAGGCCACGCATGACGGCGTCATAAGCTGCAGGCCGAAACGCAAACACCCGCAGTTCCATGTGCTTGCGTGCACTTGGATCCCGCGAACCCACCCAGGGCAGGTTGTGCAGATCACAAACAAAATCGGCAGGGCGCGAACCCAAGGCGCGCACCATGGCCGGTAAATTTAGGAATTTCAACCGACCGGTGGTTTTCCAGACGGTGTCATTCGCAGCAAACAAAGTGGTATTTGCCAGGCCGTGGTCAATCAGCTTGAATTCACCATAGGCCTTGCCCAACTCGGGAGGGTGGTCGTTGCCGTTAAACCCAATGAACTCCACCGTTTTGCCATGGGAATGGGTGCGTGCCAAGTCGATCAAAGGCGCCAGGTCGCCGGCCGAATTTTCAACAAACAAAATACGGTTGATGGTTTCGTCGGGCAGGTCGAGATAAAAGCGCAGGGCGTCCAGATAGTCATTCAGCCGCGCCGTGGGGTCTGAACGTGCCACTGCGCTGGTAGGCGGACACAGGGTGGCGGTCATCAACAAACCACTTGGCTGGAGGTCAAGCGTGGCGCCCGTGGCTGCCTGCCAGCGAGGGCCTCGGATTAGATGGCGTTGTTCGTTCATGGTGGCGCACAATAGATTAGGCGGACATCAGGCGACTTGAGCAAGCTACCCACCAAGGCTGAAAACAGATAATTCAGGGCGCCGCGTTTGAGGACGGACGGACGGGTTTCAACCACCCGCGCATGCCAAAACGACAGCGCGCTCCAGAGTCTCATCCAGTATAAAAAGGCATCATCAAGGGTTGGGCCGGTACTGCGGTAGCCCTGCAAGAACGCCTGGCTCAGCGCGGTGTGATCCTGCCGCCTATGCATCAATCGCAAACCTGATGTCTGCAATTCCAAATGGTTCAAAAACTGCGCCAAGTCGTGCTCGACGGCATTGACATCACTCAAGGCAATGTCGATGCCGCAGACGCCGTCGCTGGTCAACATGAAGTTATCGGTTTTGCAATCGCCATGCAGCCAGCTGCATTGGAGCGGCAGCGCTTGCATGCGCGGATACGCCCGTGTCAGCCGCTCAAGACCTTGCTGAAACAAAGGGTGTGACACGGGTTGCTTCGCCATCTTCCGCAAATGCTCTGCCTTGCCTTCAATATCGGCCGGCCGATATTGAAGCGGGCCAGACGAATGGAATGCACCGAGCCAAGCGCCGGCTGATTCGAAGGCCGTCATCAGGGAATCGGCCCGGCCCCACTGTCCGAGTTGCTCAGTCAACGATTGACCCACGACCCAGGACATGGCATAGGCGCCCAGGTTGGCTCCCAACCACAGCGGCGCCGGCACGGTAAATCGGGGTGATACGCGCAGCAATGATTCGTGCACGCGGCGCAGGGCGTCGAACTGCGCTTGCGCCGCCACAGGGTCGGCAATGTCGGTGCCAGGCACCCGACAGCACTTGATGGCGGCCGGCTGGCCGGTGCCGACGCCCAAGTTCGCAAAAAAGACGACGGAATTGGCCCGAACGCTGACCGTGCGTTCCACCCGGGCGGCCTCAAAACCGGGCTGAAGATGAATTTCGGCCGTCAGCCGTGACGCGAGCACCGCGATCATGGCAGTACGGACGCCGGGCGAACCCGGGCCCGCAAGCGCTTGGCGATGGTGGCCAATTCGGGCCATGCCGGATGGCCCACCGCGCGCAGCGATACCAACCACGTCACCGCGAAGAGAACGCTCGCCGCGGCAAGCCACCAGATGTAGTTGTGCTCACCCGGCGACACCAGGCCGTACAGCAAGCCCAGTGGCAGCGCGGTGCCCAGGGTGACCAACGCGCTGGGGCGGCAGCTGGTGATCAGGTCAGCCCAGCGCCAACCCACCACCTGGCCCATGGCTCGCTGCGAGATCAGCAGGCCAACCGCCGCTGCCCCCAGCATGCCCCAGCAGGCGCCCATCAAGCCAAACGGCACGACCCCCAGCAAGCCCAAGACGCGCACAACCTGGGTCAGCACTTGAAGCTCGCTGGCGCGCCTGGCCTCGCCCGCCGCCAACAAGGCCTCCTTGGACAGGTAGTGCACCAGCTCAATCGCCATTGCCGCGCACAACACCTGGGCCAGGCCCACGGCCGCAACCCATTGCACGCCGTACAGGATCCGCAACACTGGAAACGAAGCCAAGGCCAAGAACATCAGCACAGGCCAGCCCACCGCCGTCAGAAACGAAAGACTGAGCCCATAGCCTTGTACAACCGAGCCCTGTTCACGGTGGCCCTTGGCAAAGTACGGCTGGCACACCGGCACAACCCCTCTGAGCACCAAGCGATTGAACAGCTCGACCAAGCCACCAGCGCGGCTGAACAGCGCGACCTCCGCCAAGCCCTGGGCGCGGCCAATGATCATCTCCGGCGCGCCCCGGCCCATTTGGCCAAAGATGTTCACGCCACTCGCAAACTTGCCGAAATGAAACACCGGGCCGATGCCCTCCAGCCCCGGCCACTGCGGAAAATCTCGAGGACGGAACCACAAGGCGGTGCCAACCGTGGCAACCACGCCCGCCAACGCGCCCCAGGCCAGGCTCATGTAGGCCTGCCCTTGCAGCGCGCACGCCGCGCCAACCACGAAGGAGGCGATATTGGAAAACAGGCCCGCCATGAAGATGGGCCTGAAGTTGAGCTCGCGGCGAAAGTAGCCCATGGTCACGGCGCCAAAGGGGATCAACAAGAAGCTCAGGCACTGCACCCGCATCACATCGGCAATGCCGGGGTGGCGATAGAAGCTGGCGGCCAAAGGCGCCAAAACAAACAGCATCAAGCCCATGAACCAGGAAATGATGATGTTCACCGTCAAGGCGGCGCGCAGCTTGGTGTCAGTGAGCTCGGCTTCCTGGATCAGGTAGTCGCCGACGCCGAAGTCACGAAACGTGCTGGCAAAGGCGGAAAACACGGCGGCCACCGCAAACACACCGGTTTCGGCCGGCGTGAGCAAGCGCGACAAGAGCATCGTGCCGATGATCTGGAGCGGTAGGCCAACATAGGTGTCGGCCATCGAAAAAACCAATGACTTTCGCAGTTTGCTCATGCGCGCGCCACCGGCCCGGTCGTTGGCGAGCCGCCTTGCGGCGCGCTGGGTTCAGGCTCGGCGGGCGCTTGTCGGTCGGCGATTGGCAGATAGGGCTCCAGGCGCGACAAATGAGCCGCCCAACCGAAACGTGCCAACACGCAGCGGCGCGCTGCCTGGCCAAGGCGCTTGGCCTCGTCAGGCGCCTTCAGCAAAGACTCGATGTGCCGCAAGTAGTCTGGCGTGTCAGCGGCTGGCAGCAGACCCTCGTCGGGGCCAGCGGCAAGGGCTTCAGTGCAGGCGGTGGCTGCCACCACGGGGCGCCCCATGGCCATGGCCTCCAACACTTTGTTCTGGATGCCGCGCGCCAGGCGCAGCGGCGCCACCACCACGGCGGCGTGCTGCAAATACGGCCGCACGTCGGGCACCGTGCCCGTCACGCTGATGGCCTCGCCGGCCAAGGCCAGCACCGCCCGGGTGGGGCTGCGGCCCACGATGTGCAGGCGGAGTAGGGGCCAGCGCTGGCGCAGGGTGGGTAGCACGTCCTGGGCGAACCAGGTCACGGCGTCAACATTGGGCCAGTAGTCCATGGCGCCCGTGAAAACCAACGCGATTTCATTGGCGGAAAAAGGCGACGGGCGTGCGGCGTCGGGTGCAAAAAAATCGGTGTCCACGCCATTGCCAAAATGATCGACCACCGGGGCGCACTCGGGCGCCATCTGGCGAAACAGCTCGGCCTCTTTATGGGTGACAAAAAACGAACGGGTCGAGCGCGCCGCCAGAGCCCGGTCAAAAGCCAGCAGGCGCTCACCTTCGCGCCGATAAACCCAGGACAAGGGCCAGCGGTGCTCAGTGGCGTAGGCCGTCCATTTGGCGGAGTCAACGTCGACAAAATCAACCAGAACTGGGCGCTTCAGCGCGGCGGGCACGTGTTGCGCCATGGCCGATGAAAACACCACCGTGGCAGCAATGTCGTGCTCACTGGCCACGGCCTCGGCCCAGCGCGTGAGACCCGCATCGCGGTAATAGCTGATGGTGAGCGGCGCACCGCGCGCCAGACCCGCCAAGCTGGCGATGCGTGCCCTGCGGGGGTTCAAGGGCGCGACAAACAAGCCAGCGCACATCGCACGCAAGCGCTCGATGTGCACGGCGTCTTCGGGGTCATCGATGAAGGTGCCCAAATACACCTCGTGATGCGCCACCAGGTGCTTGAGCAGGTGGTAGGAGCGAACCTTGTCGCCCTTGTTGGGCGGATACGGCAGACGGTGAACCAGGTACAGCAGCTTGGCCATGTTCAGATCGACGACCGCGATGGCGACAAGGGAACCGACGGCACCAGCCGCTGGTAGGGCGCCACGTAATTGGCCACCGAGTTGGCCCAGTTGCGCTCGGTCTCCACAAAGCGCCGGCCGGCCGCGCGCAGCTGGGGCCAGCGCTCAGACTGCTGCAGCAGCGAGGCCAGCGCATCGGCCAGCGCGTCGGCGCTGCCGGCCGCAAACAACATGCCGGTTTCACCGTGGCGGATCAGCTCTTTGTGGCCACCGACATCAGACGCCACCATCAAGCGGCCCTGGGCCATGGCCTCCAGCGGTTTGAGCGGCGTCACCAACTCGGTCAGGCGCATGGAATGGCGCGGGTAGGCCAGCACATCGACCAGGTCGTAATAACGCCCAACATCAGCGTGCGGCACGCGGCCCGTGAAAACCACTTTGTCACGCAAGCCCAGGCGCCCGGCCTGCGCCTTGAGGGCCGGCTCTTGCGGGCCACCGCCGACCAGCAACACCCGCACGTCGGGCGCGCGCGCCAGCAGTTTGGGCAATGCGTCCAGCAGCAGATCCAGCCCTTCGTAGGCATAAAACGACCCGATGAAACCGATCACGCGGTGGCCTGCCAGGCCGAGCTGGGCCTTCAGCGCCTCATCGGACTGGCCGCCGACTGAAAAGGCGTCGATGTCAACGGCATTGGGGATCACGGTGACGCGGTCGTTGGGGATGCCGCGCGCCACGATGTCGCTGCGCAAGCCTTCGCAAATGGTGAACACATGCTGGGCCCGGCGCAAGGCCCGTGTTTCGAGCCAACGCGTGAGGCGGTAGCGCGCACTGCCTTCGGTGGTGGTGCCGTGGTCTACCGCCGCGTCTTCCCAAAAAGCCCGCACCTCGTACACCACCGGGATACCCAAGCGCTGCCCCACCTTGATGGCCGGCCCCGCGTTGAGCACCGGCGAGTGGGCGTGTAGCAAATGCGGTTTGAGCTTTTGCGCCACCTCGAACAAACGCTGCTCCAGTGCCTTCATCAGGCTGATTTCACCCAGGCCCGGAAAAACCAGCGTGGGCGCCGCTGCGGCAGTGCGGTAAAAGTGCCAGCCGTCGACATCCTCTTCGGCGGCCGTGCAGTTGATGTGCTTGGGGCTGGTGAGATGGAACGTTTCCCAGCCCCGCTTGCGCTGATCACGCAGCAGCGACAAGGTGCGGAAGGTGTAGCCGCTGTGCAGCGGGATCGAGTGGTCCAGCACATGAAGAACACGCAAGGCCATCAGGCCTCCGCCACTTCGGGGCGGGCAGCGGCGGCAGCGGGCCCAGCCGACACGTCTTCATCCACCACCACGCGCAAGAAGGCTTCAAACATCATCAAGGTCCAGAGCGGCGCGCTGTAATCGCGGGCGCCCGACTGGTGCGCGTCCAGCAGGTGCTGCAAGTAGCTGCGGTCAAACCAGCCGGTGGCGGCCAGGCGTGGGCCCAGCACGGCGTCGCGAACACGTTGTTTCAGGGGGCCGCGAAACCAATCGGCCAACGGCACCGCAAAGCCCATCTTGGCGCGGTACAAAATATCGTTGGTCAAGAGCGGCTCCATGGCTTTCTTCAAGAGGTACTTGCCCTCTTGGCCGCGGATCTTCAGCGACGACGGCAGCGTGGCCAGCCACTCCACCAGTTCGTGGTCCATCAGCGGCTCGCGCACCTCAAGTGAATGGGCCATGCTGGCGCGATCGACCTTGGTGTTGATGTCGCCGACCAGGTAGGTCTTCATGTCGATGTACTGGATCAGCGACAAGGCGTCGTCGGTTTGCGCCTTGCCAGCGTGGTGCTCAAACACCTTGAAGGCGTTGTAGCCGCCCAGCTCACGCTTGAAGCTGGCGCTGAAAAGCTGATCACGCATGGGGTCGCGCAGGATGGACACCGAGTTGAAGTAGGCCTCGACCGAGGTGCGCGCCATGCCCTCAAACGTGGTCTTGGCCCGAAACACGCGCGGCGCCCAATCGGCCTTGGGATACACCCGGCCCAGCAAACCAAACAGCGGCCGGCGCACGCCGTAAGGCAGCGCGGAGCGCATGCGCTCTTCCATCATGTGCAGGCGATACCGGCGATAACCCCCAAAGGTTTCATCGCCACCGTCGCCCGACAAGGCCACCGTGACGTGCTTGCGCGCCAGCTGGCACACGCGGTAGGTGGGGATGGCCGAGCTGTCGGCGTAGGGCTCGTCGTACAGCCGCGCCAAGGTATCGATCAAGTCGAAGTCGTCGCTCTTGACCACCTCAAGGTGGTGGCGCGTGTGGTACTGGTCGGCCACGGTCTGGGCAAACTCTGACTCATTGAAGGCCTTGACGTCAAAGCCGATCGAGCAGGTATTGACCGGTTCGGACTGCAAGCCGGCCATGGTGGCCACCACCGCGCTGGAGTCAACACCGCCCGACAAAAACGCGCCCAGGGGCACTTCGGCAATCATGCGCAGCTTGACGGATTCACGCAGGCGCTCGCGCAACTCCTCGCAGGCGGCGTCGGTGTCAATGGCGTTGGTGCCCGTGAAATGAACGTCCCAGAACTCTTTGATCACCGGCGCCGCGTCGCCGCGTCGCCAGGTGAGCATGTGGCCGGGCGACAGCTTCTTGGCTTGCTTGAAGATGGTGCGTGGCTCGGCCACGTAACCCAGCGCAAAGTACTCCTCGACCGCCAAGGGATCAAGCACACGCGGCAAACCACCGTGGGCCAGCACCGATTTGAGCTCGGAGCCAAACAACAACCAGCCGTCGTCGAGCACGGCGTAGTACATGGGCTTGACGCCCATGCGGTCGCGCGCCATGAACAAGGTCTGGCGGTTGCGGTCCCACAAGGTGAAGGCAAACATGCCGCGCAATCGCTGCACGCAAGCCTCGCCCCAGGCCTCCCAGGCGTGCACGATGACCTCGGTGTCGCTCTTGGTGTGGAACACATGGCCGAGCGCCTGCAACTCGGGGATCAGCGACTGGTAGTTGTAGATCTCGCCGTTGAAGACGATGGCCACGGAGCCGTCTTCATTGAACAGCGGCTGCTGGCCGGTGGCGATGTCGATGATCGACAGCCGCCGATGGCCCAAGCCCACCCCGGGCTCGATGTGCAGGCTGCCTTCATCGGGGCCGCGATGGCGTTGCGAGTCATTCATGCGCGCGAGCACGACGCGATCAATCAGGCGCTCATGGCGGGTGTCGAACAAGCCGGTGATGCCGCACATGGTGGGTCTGTGAATTCAGTGGTTAACGCCCGCTGCCGCAAGGCACCGGTCGTAAAGGTTTTTATAACTGGCGACCATCGCTTCAAGGCTGAAGCGCTGCTCGACCTCCAAACGCCCCGCGCGCCCCCAAGCCAAGGCCTGTTGGGGCTGCTCGGCAAGCCGAACAAGGCAACTCGCCAGTGCCGATATGTCTTGCGCGGGCACCAAATCGCCCGTGCGCCCAGCGGCCACCAATTCTGCGTTGCCGCCTACATCGGTCGCGATGACCGGCAAGCCGCTCGCCATGGCTTCTAGGATGGTATTGGATACACCCTCAGCCAGAGAGGGCAAGACGAAACAACTCAAGCCCCGCATGACATCTGGCACATCGTTTCGCTCACCGGGCACCCATGCCAGCGCCTCGACGCCGGCCGATGCCAGACAAGAAATGACCTTTTGCCGCATCAAGCCGTCGCCCACCATCACCAGGCGCAGGCGTTCACGCAAGGCCGGGCGTTGCTTGAGCGCGACGACAAAGGCTTGCGCGAGCAGCAGCGGGTCCTTGACGGCCTGCATGCGGCCCACGCTGCCCACGAGCCAATGCGTGGGCGCCGAAAAAGGGCACCCGGGGATCGGCTCGGGTGCGCTGGCCAGGCGAAACCGCGTGACATCAACGCCGTTGTAGATCTGGTGGATGCGCGAGCGCGGCACGCCCACTTTGGCTTCAAGATAAGTCGTCAAATCACGTGACAAACCCACGTACTGGCTGACGAAGGGCCGGTACGCGCGGCGCAGCAGTTGGTACTTGCGGCTGCTGCCGTCCAGGTCGTCCACGTCCCGGCCGTGCTCGCCGTGGATGCGCACCGGCACACGCGCCGCCCAAGCGGGCAACGCTGTCTCGAGCGCCGCCAGGTTGCGCGTATGCACGATCGCCGGCTTCAGTTGGCGAAACAAGCGGTAGAGCTGCGGGTACAGCTTGACCGCGTGGCCCGGCGGCTTGTTCAATGCGATGAACTCAACATCGTCGCGCCGCACGCGGTGCCTAAAGTCGGTGACCGTGGTCAGCGCAACGACGGCATGGCGATACGCGCCGGGCGCCATGTGGTTGACCAGGTTGACGACCCCGTTTTCAAGCCCACCGGTGTCAAACCGGTAGACGACGTGCAGCACCAGTGGCCGACGATCAACCGCCATCATCCGGGGTTTCAGGCTTACAGACGCCAGACCACGTATCCCGCCTCGCGCAGCGCCGGCGCATCAAACGCGGCCTTCACGTCGATGAACGCCCCGCCCTTGACCAGCAGCTTGCTCAGGTCTTCCACGCCCAGCGCGGCGTATTCATGGTGCGCCACCGCCGCCACGATGGCATCGGCCCGCGGCAGGTCCGCCAGCGGCAGCAGGCGCACGCCGTATTCGTGCATCGCTTCTTCGGCCTCGGCCTGCGCGTCGGTGACAAACACCTCCACGCCGTAGCTCTTGAGCTCGTGGATGATGTCGATGACTTTGCTGTTGCGCAGGTCGCCGCAGTTCTCCTTGAACGTCAGCCCCAGCACGTTGACCTTGGCGCCCTTGATGTAGCTGCCGCTGGCGATCATGTGCTTGATGGTCTGTTCGGCGATGTACTTGCCCATCGAGTCGTTGATGCGCCTCCCGGCCAGGATCACCTGCGGGTGGTAGCCCAGCATGTCGGCCTTGTGCGTCAGGTAGTACGGATCCACGCCGATGCAGTGGCCGCCCACCAGGCCCGGCTTGAACTTCAGGAAGTTCCACTTGGTGCCTGCGGCCTCCAGCACCTCGGTGGTGTCGATGCCGAGTTTGTCAAAGATCAGCGCCAGCTCGTTCATCAGTGCGATGTTCAGATCGCGCTGGGTGTTTTCGATCACCTTGGCGGCCTCGGCGGCCTTGATCGACGACGCACGGTGCACGCCGGGGATGATGATCTTTTCGTAGATCTCGGCCACTTTGTCCAGCGTCTGCGGCGTATCGCCGGAGACGATCTTCAGGATCTTGGTGAGCGTGTGCTCTTTGTCGCCCGGGTTGATGCGCTCGGGCGAGTAACCCACCCAAAAATCCTGCTTCCACTTCAGGCCGGATTCACGCTCCAGCACGGGGATGCAGATTTCTTCGGTGGCGCCAGGGTAGACGGTGGATTCGTAAACAATGATCGCGCCCTTCTTCATGTTGCGGCCCACGCTGGTGGACGAGCCGATCAGCGGGCGAAAGTCAGGGATGTGCGCGCCATCCACTGGCGTGGGCACGGCCACGATGATGACGTCGGCTTCGGCCAGGCGAGTGGCATCGGCGGTGTATTCGGCAAACGTGGCGGCCTTGAGTTCGTCATCGGGCAGCTCGCGTGATGGGTCGACGCCGCGCTGGCAGGACTCCACTTTGGGCACCGAAATGTCGAAGCCAATGGTCTTCATCTGTTTGCCAAAGGCCACCACCAGCGGCAAGCCAACATAACCCAACCCGATCACGGCCACAGTCTTCATTTTTTCGATTTCCTCAAAATCACAGCTTGGTATTTTCGCCGTAGAAAAGGCGTGTTTTCCGTGGCTTGCATGGCAAGCCCACGTTTTATGCAGGGCACATTTTCACGTTGACCGCTTTCGCGCGGCAAAAACAGCCATTCAAGACCCATTCAGCAAGATGCCAGAAGTGCCGGATTCAAAGACGCCGCAGCAGCTGCAACGCGTGGCGCTGAGCGGTTGCAAGGGCGCCACAGCGGGGCACGCGCTCAGGACCCGTCGGTTCATGCACGGCCGGAAATCCGCTCACCGTGAAGTGCTCGGTATTGATCGCAAGCCAGGCGCAAAAATGTTCGAAACGCCTGACCACGATGGGGTCAGGATCGGTGAGGCCAGGCTTGAGCATCTCAAAATTGTGTGACACGACAACGCAGTGACGCATGCCACTGCGTTGCGCATCCAAGAGCGCGTCACGCAGCTCCGAGAATCCGCAGCCATTGATCTGCATCGGCCGCAATCGCCCGAAACCGTCGCGAAATACGGTGACCTGATAACACGACGCCGACCCGACCAATTGCACGCTCTGGTAGAAGGCCAAACGCGGCACATCGGGCGCGCTGACGGCATAGCAGTCATTCAGGCTGCTGTCGATCTTGATGCCCAAGCGGTCGAGCGCCGTGTAGGTGTCTCTGTTGGCTGCGTAACTGCCGGCGCGAAACACGGTGATCGGGCGGCCGAGCGCCTGCTCAAGCACACGCTTGGCGCTGCTGATCAAGGCGATTTGTTCGGCTAGCGTGAAGGCCCAAAGATATTGCCGCTTGGGCACGACGTTGGTGATGAGCTTGGGCTCGATCTCGTCGACCCACTCGGGATGCAGGTGAAGCTGGACGTCGTGGCCCGCCCGGTCGATCAACCCGACCAACTCGCGCAAGTAGTGCTTACCAAAGCGCAGGGCGAACAACGGCTCCACAAAAAAGACCCCCTTCAACCCATGCCTGGAGAGGATCTCAAGTGTCTTGGGCAGGGCGTAGTCGCCCAGCGGTGACCCTCCGTAGACGTAGCGCTCAAAACAAGCCGGAAAGCGTTCATCCAATTTGTGCCAGCCGTTGCACCAGATCTCAACGTCGAAGGTGAGATGGACGTTCACGGGGTCCAGAGGTTGCGCAACAGGCGCAAGCCATAGCGGCTGCGCGTTCGATCCCAGGGCGAAAACCTCGGCAGCGCAAAGACGTTGGTGCCGCGCCGCGCCGCGCCCCACCCGGTGGTCACGGCACTATCGAACCCCAGCTCGCGCACCAAGGCAAGGGTTTCATCTGAATAGTCTTTGCCCGGCACGCCATTGGGGTAGGCAAACAGGCCTACGCGCTCACCCAGCAAGGCCTCAAGAGCCTGTTTGGATTGCCCAATCTCACGCCGTGCGTGGGCCGCGTTCAGTTTGGCAAGAATCGGGTGTGACACCGTGTGCGCGCCGATCTGCATGCCAGCACGGTGCAGCCCCAGCACCTGGTCGGACCGCATCATCAAATCGTTCGGCAAGACGGCGCCCGCGTGCTCGGCAATGGCCGCCACGAGCCGCAGCCGCTCCTCAGTAGTGCGGTACTTGATGCGGCCCAGGATGGCCGCTATGGCCGCCTGGCGCTGCGCCGTGCTACCAAGCGGCAAGAGGCCCAGCCCGTCTACCCCCAGCGACGCCAGCTCCAGCGCGGGGCGGTTGGCCAGGCGCACCGACTCAATGACAGTGTCGTTCCACATCCGTCCGCCGTCCAGAAAGCCCGTGGCAATGTAGAACGTGGCGGGCAGGCCGTGGCGGGCCAGGATGGGCAGCGCCACGTCAAAGTTATCGGCGTAGCCGTCGTCAAAGGTGATGGCCAGGGCCCGGTCGGGCAAGCTGCCGTCTTGCAGCTGCGCCACGGCAATGTCTAGCGGCAGCACGTTGAACCACGCGGCCACCCAGCTGCACATGCGATCAAAAACGGCCGCATGCACCTCGGACGGAAACAAGGGGTCTTGCCGGGGCAGCACACGATGAAAAATCAGGATCGACAAGCGGGCCCTAGCCCCTTTTGGCGACAGCATGGAAAAGGCCGTGCGCATCATGGCTGCCAAGGCCTCATGGCTGGCTGCCCGCGAGCGCCTTCTGGCGGGTGGCTTCGAGCTGAGCCCTCAGCGCCGGCAAACCCGTGTTCAAAAAGCGTGTCAGGACTGCTGCAGCAAGGGCGCTGTTGCTGTCGTCGGCATACAACAAGACCACCGCCGAATCATCACCGCGGCCAGCCAGCCGGCCCCAAATGCCGTGTAGCTTGCCCATCGCGTCACTGGCCACCCACCGGCCGTCCACCCAGTAAAACTGCCACACCCGCAGGTGCTGGCGGGTGTAGGCACCGGCCGCATCGGTTTGCAAGAGCTGGTTGTCCATCACCTCCAGCGCGCCGGCCTCCAACGCCACACCTCGCGCGCTGGTGCCCAGCAAGTTCCAGCCGTGATCGTCATGTTTGACCAGTCGGTTGCGCGAACTGATGAGTTTGCGGGCCTCGTTCTGATGCCGGTAATAGCCCATCAAAACGCCAACCGCCGCACCGTCCGCAGATTGGTAATCCGTGCGAGCGAGTGCCGAAGTTTCGGCAAAAAACGGCTGCCAAGCCGGCGCCAGCGCAGCGCCGGCATGCCATCCGCCCGGCAAATCAGCGGGCAAAACCAGCGCCACGGGCACGTCGGGCCCGTTGGCGTCAAGGCGGTGCGCGGCCCAGTACGGACCCACCACCAATGCCGTGGCCAGCGCCACAACCGCCCCGCCCTGCGCGACGGGCCAATGACCGCGGGCAGGCGGCAACACGGGCAGATCTGGCGCGGCCTCGGCCCAGCGAACACCGATCCAGTACAGCGACATGATGACGATGCCGAAGAACACCCAGCCGTACAGCAGATGATCGGCGCCGACGGCCAGCCGGTTGCCCGACAAATGGCCCAGCATCACGATCATGTAGGCGCGCAACCAGTTGGCCACCACCGGCACCACGATGGACACGCCCACAAAAACAAGGCGTTTTTGCAGTGACTGGTAGTTCAGATAGGCAAACAAGGTGCCCACCATGAGTGACGCCATCAGGTAGCGAATGCCGCTGCAAGCCTCTACCACGGACCAACTGCCCGTGGGGATCACGAACTGCAAGCCCTCCCGGTAAACAGGCACGCCAGACAAGCGCACGGCGGTGATGGTGAAGTCGGCCGTCCATTGCATCAGCTGGGGGGTGAGTGAATCGCCTGCCGGCACGGCAAAAAACAGGAACAACAACGGAAACATCAACACCCGGGCCACGGCCAGGCCCAGCACCAAAGGCACGGCCATCACCAGCAAGGCCATCAGCGCAAACTGCGTGGCGATGTTGACGCCCACCAGTTCACCCGCCAGCCAGAGGCAGCCCATGGCCGCCATGGGCAACAACACCCAGGCGCAGGGCGTGGGGTTGAGCGCTTGCACCTGGTGGCGCTTGCGCCAGGCGATCCACAGCGCGATGGGTGGCACCACCCAGGCATGGGCATAGGTTTCGGAGCGCATCCACAGCCCCACCAACTGCGCCGCAGTGTCGTACTGCACCCAGACAATCGCGCACCACAGCGCGGCCAGGGTGAACAAGGCCCAACGCCAGTTGGGTTCAGGGAGTGTGAAGCGCGGCATGCTAGTCAACCGAGGTTGCGTACAACAAACGGCCCCAGCCAGTTGGCCAGCCCGATCGGCAAGCGCCGCCAGGTGGCAATCAACAGCTTGTACTTGGCGTTGTTGGGGTTGTTCTGGGGCACGGCGTCACGCTTGTACAAGCGGTACTCGTAGTGCAGCGGCGTGGGCTCAAAACCCCAGTTCTTCTTGAATGCATACGGTCCGGTGCCCTGCTTGCTGCGGCCGTAGTCAAACACTTTGAGGCCCCGGGCGCAGGCGCGGCGCATCAGCTCCCAGTACTTGAAGTCATTGGCGGCCAGGTCACGCGCAGCCTCGTCGTCACCGGCGTAGTAAGGCAGCACCTCGTCGCGAAAGTAAAAGCTCAGCACGCTGCTCAGCACGCGGCCGTCGGGCGCCACCACCGTGAGCACCTCGCAGTCGTCGCCAAAAACGTCGCGCAGGGCTTGAAAGTAGCGCTTGGGCAGGGCGGGCGTGCCATGCCGGTGCACGTTGTCGGCAAACACCGCGAAGAACCGATCAACGCCGGGGTCGATTTCGCTGCGCAGCTTGTTCTTGATACCCTTGCGCACCGAAGCGCGCTGCTTGCGCGGAATCGCCAGCATGTTGGCTTCTTCTTCGGGCAGTATCTCTTTGCGAAAGGTCACGTACAGGTCTTGCACGGGCCAGTCTTCGTGGCGACGCTCGATGTGGCGCAGCTCGAGGTGCTCAACGCCCAGTTCGATGGCAATCTTCTGGGCTTCGGCTTCCAGCGCCTGTGCCGCTTGTTCGTTATTGGCGGCCACGCCGCCATAGACGCCAAAAGGCAGGCCGATCAACGAGTGACCGAACAACCAGCTCTTGATCTGAGCCAGCGGCAACACGCCTTCGATCTGGCCATCACGCTCGGCATACAAAAAATAGCTCGCATGGTGGAACACCTCATGCAGAATTTTTTGCCAGCCGGCACGGTGGAAAAACGTCGCCTGTGGACAGGCCATCACAAAGCCATCCCAGCGCAAAACAGCACTGGCATCTTGCACGGACAGTCGTTTGATCTCGATCACAGGAGTCCGTGGTTCAGTGGGCTGGCGCAGTTTCGGACGCCCCAAGCGGCGCCGTGCCGGCCGGGTGGGTGGCGTTGGATTTGCCGGGGCGGCTGCCTGGGCCGAGAAAGATGTCGTCCATGCGGCCCCAGCTGAAATCCCCCATCAGCGCGTCAAGCCGACGCTCCATGCGGTTGATGTTGACGTAATGGCGAAAACGCGTTTTCAGGTCGATGCCGGCCACGCGCGGTTGGCCGTGGTCGATCTCCCAGGGGTGGAAGAAGAAGATCGCCGGCATGCGGTCGGTGGCGTTCACGCGCCCAATCATCCAGCGTGATAGCGCGTAAGGCAGCAACCTGAAGTACCCGCCTCCGCTGGACGGCAGGTTGCGACCATTCAAGCGCAGCGTGGTGACCGGAATCTCGATCAGACCGTCGGCGACCGGGTGCGCAAAGCGTGGCGCGTCAGGCATGCCGTAGTGGTCATGCTTGATCGGGTAGATGCTGGAGCTGTAGCGATAACCGGCTTGCTGCAGGCAGTCAAATGCCCACAGGTTGCCCGTGCCAATGGAAAAACTCGGCGCGCGGTAGCCCTGCACCGCCACGCCACCAATGTCTTCAAGCAGCTTTTTGGCACGCACGATGTCGTCGGTGAAGGCCTCACGCGTGAGATCACTGGCCCGCTCGTGGCCGTAACCGTGGCTGGCAAGCTCATGGCCGTGCGCCACGATGCTGCGCACCAGCTGCGGATAGCGCTCGGCCACCCATCCCAAGGTGAAAAAGGTGGCGTGCGTGTTGTGCTTGACCAACAAGGCCAGGATGCGCTCCACATTGCGTTCCACGCGGCACTCACAGCTGTCCCAGTCGCTGCGGCGAATGTAGGGCGCCATCGCGGAGACTTGAAAATAGTCTTCGACGTCGATGGTCAAGGCATTGGTCAGCGGCGGGGATTTGGCAAGTGCCTGCATGTCAAGACTTCAGTGGAATCAGGGGTCAAAAATCAAAAGCGGCGCCAAGCGCCGCGACTCAGGGCGCGCCCGCGCGTAACCACAACCAAAGGTCAGCGGCAATGCGGTCGGCGGCGCGGCCATCCCACAACTCGGGCACCCTGCCCTGCTTGCCTTGGCCTGCCAGGATCTCGGCCACGCCACGGCGTATGGCCGCCGCATCACGGCCCACCAGCGTATTGGTACCCTGCTCGGCAGTGATCGGCCGCTCGGTGTTTTCGCGCAGCGTCAAACAAGGCACACCCAGCGCGGTGGTTTCTTCTTGCAGCCCGCCTGAATCGGTGAGCACCAGCGTGGCGTCCCGC
>JAYWDK010000382.1:0-9931 GCA_043779845.1 Betaproteobacteria bacterium
GTCGATGCTGGCGACGCGGTCTTGCACCACGCGCACGCCGTGCTGGCGGCTCAGGCCGGTGTAAGGGCGGGTGATGTCGGCCAGGCTGCGCTGGCCGCTGAGCACCAGGTTGCTGACCGGGCACGACACAAAGCTGGGGTTGGGCTCGATCATCATCACGTCGATGCCGTAATCTGAAAACAGCCGGATGTACTTGGCCGCCGTGGCGCCACCAAAGCCCCCGCCCACCACCACCACTTGCGCTTTTGACGCCGCAGGCCCGGCGCTCGCGCAGCCCGACAACCAGCCCAGCGAGCCGGCCGCGCCGCCCAGCACCGTGCCGCGCATCAGGCCTTGCAGCAAGCGTCGGCGGTTCATGGTTGTGTTGTTCATGTGGGCTCCGTCACTTCTGCGCAGCAAAGTAGGTGGCCACCTCGTCGAGCTGCTCTTGCGAGTAGCCACGGGTGATCTGGTGCATGATCGTCGCGGGCCGTTGCCCGGTTCTGAAGGCCTGGAGCTGGGTCAGCAAATAGTCTTTCGGCAGGCCGGCCAAGCGCACCAGCGCCTCGCCTTGCACTGCGTGGCCATCGGTGCCGTGGCATTGGGCGCAAGACGCCGCCAAAGCCCGCGTGCGCAGGCGCTGCACGTCGGCCGCCCAGGCGCTGCTGGTGCCCAGCACGAGCAGGCACAGGCCCACCAATCGGCCCATCAACAGGCCCAAACGCCGGCCAAATTGCCCTGGCCGCAGGTGGCTGCCCGGGGTCGTGAGGGATCGCTTCATCAACGTTGCTCCTTGGTTGCGCCAACCCGGGGCACGGGCCTTGGCGCCGGCCATGTTGGCAGGCTTTGGCGGCCGGGTCAGCCAGCGGGTTTTGAGCCCCTGGCGCCTTGCCAGCACCTCAACCCGGGCGGTATAGTGTCCAAAATATCAGTGCATCTGCATGTAGTGTTATCCCTATGAAACCTCAACCCTGCTTGCTGTGTTTTGATCGACCCATTGCCAAGCGGCTTGCCCCACATTGGGTCGGGTGCCTGGTGCTGGGTCTGAGCCTGTTGGCCGGGGGCACCACGCAGGCGCAAAGCCCTGCAACATCCGCCCCCGCAACACCCCCCAGCACGGTGCGCATGGTGCTGGAGCCGGTGGCGGCCGGCACCTGGTTCGTGCAAGGCCAATCGGCCCTGGGCTCGGCCGCCAACCAGAATTTCATCTCCAACGCGGGCTTTGTGGTGAGTGATACCGGCGTGCTGGTGGTCGATGCGTTGGGCTCGCCGCCGCTGGCCCGCCAGTTGCTGGCCAAGATCCGCGACATCACCGCGCTGCCGGTGCGCTACGTGGTGGTCACGCACTGCCACGCCGATCACATTTACGGCTTGCAGGTGTTCAAAGAGGCCGGCGCCACGCTGGTGGGCCACGTGGGTTGCCGTGATTACCTGGCGTCGGACACGGCCAAACAGCGCCTGGCCGCCAGCCGACAAGATCTGTTCCCGTGGGTGGACGAAAACACCCAACTCACCGCGCCTGAACAGTGGCTGGGCGAGGGCGGCCAAGAAGCCGATGTGCTGCTGCGGATGGGCAACCGAAGCTTGCGCGTGCGCCACGCCGGCCCGTCGCACACGGTGGAGGACTTGATCGTGTTTGACGCCAGCACCGGCGTGCTGTTTGCCGGCGACATCGTGTTCCGCGGCCGCTTGCCTTTTGTGGGCCAGGCCGACAGCCGCCGCTGGATCAGCACGCTCGATCGCATGCTTGATTTGCAGCCCCGCGTGCTGGTGCCAGGCCATGGCCCGCTGTCCACAGCACCCGCCGCCGACCTGCAACTCACGCGGGATTATTTGCAGTATTTGCGCCAAACCATGGGCGAGGCGGCGCGCAACCTGGAGCCGTTTGACGAGGCTTATGCCCGCACCGATTGGTCACGCTTTACCGCGTTGCCACTGTTTGGCGCGGCCAACCGCATGAACGCGTACAACACCTATTTGCTGATGGAGCACGAGGCGCCGTGATGGCTGCCTGTGCCGTCAGCTCACGCCATCCCTACCGGCCGGAGACGCCGCATGACGCCCACCAACGCCCGCCCGCCCAACCCGGCGCCACCGGCTCATCGCGCCCGCGCCCCCGTACCCGGGGGAGAGGGTTGGGGTGAGGGGGCTGTATGGGTTCTTTGGCACCTGGTTTTTTGGCGCCCGGCACGGGCTGTGCTCGCTTTCTGCATTGCGCCGGGTATTCGCCCCGGCGGGCGCCTGACTTTCTTTTCGAGGGCCGAAAAGAAAGTCAGCAAAGAAAAGGGCCTGAAAAACAGTTTCTATGGGTTTGCTCTTGACCTTTTCGGGCACGGTGGGTTGTGGACTCGCCTGCGTGCAGGCTCAGACATTCGGCGTCTGTCACCACCGTGATGGGTTCTGGCTGCATGGCGGCCAAGGCGGTTGCTCTGGGCTACAGCACGGTGCGTGCTTGAGACCCTCACCCCAGCCCTCCCCCGAACCCGGGGAAAGGGTTGGGGTGAGGGGGCAAGGCGCCAGCCAAGCAGTGAACTAAGCCATGCGCAGGTCGAATTGGACGCGTACCGTCGGAGTTACTCGATGCCCATGACAGGCGCCGAATGTCTGAGCCTGCACGCAGGCGAGTCAACAACACACCGTGCCCGAAGCGGTCGAGGGCAAACCCATTGAAACTGGGTTGCAGGCCCTTTTCTTTGCTGACTTTCTTTTCGGCCCGAAAAGAAAGTTAGGCGCCCGCCGGGGCGAAATCCCGGCGCAATGCAGAAAGCGAGCACAGCCCGTGCCGGGCGTCAAAAACACCGCTTGCCAAGAGGCCAAGAGGCCAAACAGCCCCAAAGCCCCCTCTCCCCAACCGCTCCCGCGAGCGGGCGAGGGGGGCGATCCGCGCCGAAGCTGAGATTGAGGGCCAATCACGTCCCGGAAGACATTGCCGCCGTGGCAGCGGTTTTGCTGCGGGATCATTGCCACTTCAAATGACTCGCCACGGGGTTGCCGATCACCACCCGAAAAGCAGCTTGGCGTAAGTATCAGTGTGTACGCATAAAATGCGGTCCACAGCAACGGCAGGAACAAAACCCCATGGAACCCAACCAGAATGCCGACGCGGTGTTTGAGTCCGTGGCCGAGCTGTTTTCATTGCTGTCCACGCCGATCCGCCTGCGCATCATTGGCGCGCTGTGCAACGGTGAAAAAAACGTCTCGCAGCTGCTGGGCGAGATCGACACCACGCAGCCCAACATGTCGCAGCACTTGTCCACGCTGTACCGTGCCGGCGTGCTGGGCAAGCGGCGCGACAGCACGCAAATTTATTACCGGCTGCAAAGCGAGCGTGTGGCCACCTTGTGCCGCGCGGTGTGCACGCAAGTGGCCATTGAGCTGGATCCACAAACCGTGGTGCCGACCGCTGAACGGCTGCTGCCGGCCGGCGTGCGCTGACAGCGCTGTTTTGCAGGGCCAGGCCCCGCCGCGCTACTTGAGTTGCGCGCCGTGCGCGTCAAACACCAGCACCGTCACCGGAATCGCGGCCCGCACGCTGCCCGTCACGGTGCAGTAGTCCTCAAACGAGGCCATCACCCGCTCCAGGTGCTCAATGGCTTCGGCCGGCACGCCCAGCGTGAGACGGGCGGTCATGCCCAGCACGCGCAGGCGTTTGTCGGCATTGCGGCCAATCTCGGCCTCCACCTCGCAGCCAATCGGCTCGGCCGGTTGCTTGAGCTTGCGCAGCGCAAACAGCAGCGACGCCGCCAGGCAATTGCCCACCGCCGCGCACAGCAATTGCGCGGGCGACGGCCCGGCGCCCTGGCCCAGCGGCGCGGGCTCGTCGGCCAGCAAGTCGGGCACGCCGGCGCCGAACTGGTTGTCGAACTGGTAGTCCTGACGCTGGGTCAGGCGAACGGTGACGTTGGTGTCGCTCATGGCGGCTCCTTCAGGGTTGACCGGGTAGATGATCCGACCGACGGAGCTCGCGCCACCGTGCGTCAGCGCACCTTGCCCAGCAAGATTTGCACGTCGTCCAAAACCGCCGTGAGATCGGCCTCGCGGCTGCCATCGGGCGCCAACCTGGCCTGCAGTTCTTGCTGCATGAAGCACACCGTCATGCGCACGTAGGCGCTGTCCAGGGCCTTGCGCACGGCGGCCATTTGCCCCGCGATGGCCAGGCAGGGCTCACCACCTTCGATCATGCGTTGCACGCCGCGCAACTGGCCTTCGGCGCGTTTGAGCCGGTTGAGCAGGTCCGTGCGCGCGCTGTCTTCGGTGAGTTTGGCCATGGTGCAAGGCGCCACAACGGCGCGCGGTTCTGAGAGTGCGCGCATTGTCACCTTGGCACCTGAACTGGCGAGGATCACCGGCTATTGCGCGGGCGATTCAGCGAACACAACTCGCCGATTCAGGCACGCCCAGCTTCTTCAGGACAAAGCCCATCGGGCACACGTTGGTGAAGCCAAACTGCAGCAAGTTGGCGCCCACGAATGCCGTGAAGGCCAGCCACCAGGTGTTGACGAACACCGGGCTGGTGGGCACGCCCAGGGCCAGCGACAGCAGGATGAAAAGGCCGGCAAAAATGTGGATCAAACGGTCGACGGTCATAGCGAATCACTCCTGAATGAGAACGGGGGGAACCGGGGAAGCTGGCGGCAATGCGGTCGCCGGGCCCACGCGGTCGGGATGGCGGCCTTGGTAGACCGCAAAGTACAGCACCGGAATAACCACCAGCGTCAGCAGCGTGGACACCAGGATGCCGAAGATCAGCGACACCGCCAGGCCATTGAAGATGGGGTCGTCGAGGATGAAAAACCCGCCGATCATGGCCGCCAGGCCGGTGAGCGCGATGGGCTGCGCGCGCACCGCCGCCGACGACACCACGGCTTGCTTGAAGACCATGCCCTGGGCGGCTTGCAGCTCGATGAAGTCGACCAGCAAGATGGAGTTGCGCACGATGATGCCGGCCAGCGCGATCATGCCGATCATGCTGGTGGCCGTGAACTGTGCACCCAGCAGCGCGTGGCCGGGCATCACACCGATCAGCGTCAGCGGAATCGGCGCCATGATGATCAGCGGCGTGGTGTAGCTGCGAAACTGCGCCACCACCAGCAGGTAGATCAGGATCAGGCCCACGGCGTAGGCGGCGCCCATGTCGCGAAAGGTGTCAAAAGTGATCTGCCATTCGCCGTCCCACTTGATGGCGTACTCGCGGAACGGGTCACTGGGCTGGTGAATCCAGTACTCGCCGGGTTTGCCGGCGCCATCAACCTGATCCAGCGCGGCCAGTTTGTTGCGAATGGCAAACATGCCGTACAGCGGTGAGTCCAGCTTGCCGGCCATGACGCCAAAAACATAACTCACACCCTGAAGGTCCTTGGTGAAGAGCGGCTTGTCGATCACGCCACGCTCCACCGTCACCAATTCACCCAGCGGCACCAGCCCACCGCCCGCACTGCGCAGCGGCAAGGCCAGCAAGCTGTCCAGCCCCACTTGCGCGGCACGTGGCAACTGCAAACGCACGGGGATGGGGTATTTGGCCTGGCCGTCGTGCAGCCAGGCGGCGTCGGTGCCCGACAAGGCGGCTTGCACGGTTTGCGCCACCATGGCCACGGGGATGCCCAGCGACTCGGCGCGCTGGCGCTGCACGCGCAAAAACGCCTGCGGCGCATCAACCGCCAGCGTGGTGTCGATGGCCACGATGTCGGGCGTGCTGGCGAAGGCTGCGGCCACGTGCGCGGCCAGGCGTTGCCGGCCCGCTTCATCCGGGCCATACACCTCGGCCACCAGCGGGCTGAGCACGGGCGGGCCGGGCGGCACTTCAACCAACTTCAGCTTGGCGCCGTGGGCCAGCGCGATTTTTTCCAGCGCAGGAAGCAGGCGCTGGGCGATGGCGTGGCTTTTTTCGTGGCGGTGTTTTTTGTCGACCAGGTTGACCTGCAAATCACCTTGCTCGGCGTCGGCGCGCAGGTAGTACTGGCGCACCAGGCCATTGAAGGTGATCGGGCTGGCGGTGCCGGCATAACCCTGCAAGTCCAGCACCTCGGGCTGCTTGGCCAGAAACGCGGCCAGGTCTTGCAGCGCGGCGGCGGTGGCCTCAAGTGGCGTGCCGGCGGGCATGTCCACCACCACCTGAAACTCGCTCTTGTTGTCAAACGGCAGCATCTTGAGCACCACGCCCACCACTGACCCCGGCACGGCGGCCAGCAGCACCGACAAGGCCAGGGCCACGGCGATGCCGGCGGCCAAGGCCCAGCGCCGGCGCGCGCTGTTCAAAAACGGCATCAGCAAACGCTGAAAGCCGGTGGCCAGCTTGGCCGACAGGCCGGTGGGGGCGGCAGGTTGTGCGGCATGAGCCGTGGCGGGTTGCGTGACATGCGCCTCGCCGCCATGGCCGCTGCTGGGCTTCATCAGCCGCAGCGCCAACCAGGGCGTGACGGTGAACGCGATCATCAATGACAGCGCCATGCCCAGGCTGGCGTTGATGGGGATGGGGCTCATGTACGGGCCCATCAGGCCGCTGACAAAGGCCATGGGCAGCAGCGCGGCAATCACCGTGAGCGTGGCCAGGATGGTGGGGCCACCCACTTCATCGACGGCTTCGGGGATGATCTCGCGCAGCGATTTGTCGGGCATGAGCGCCTGGTGGCGGTGGATGTTTTCAACCACCACGATGGCGTCGTCCACCAGGATGCCGATGGAAAAAATCAGCGCAAACAGAGACACACGGTTGAGCGTGAAGCCCCAGGCCCAGCTGGCAAACAGCGTGGCTGTGAGCGTCAGGATCACCGCCGCGCCCACGATCACCGCCTCGCGCCGGCCCAGCGCCAAGCCCACCAGCACGATCACCGAGGCGGTGGCAAAGCCCAGCTTCTGGATCAGCTTGTGGGCTTTTTCAGCGGCGGTCTGGCCGTAGTCGCGGGTGATGGTGGCTTGCAGGCCCTGCGGGATCACCGTGTTGTTCAGCTCGGCCAGGCGGGCGCGCGCGGCGGCGGCCACGTCCACCGCGTTGCTGCCGGGCTGCTTGGTCAGGGTCAAGGTGACGGCGGGGAACACTTGGCCCACCGCCTGGCCGGCGCTGGGCGGGGCGCTGGCGCCAGCCTGCGCGCTGGACGCAGTGCCCGCACCCGGCGTGAACCACACATAACGCTGCACCTGAGCGGCATCGGCTTGCACGTCGGCCACCTCGCGCAGGTACACCGGGCGGCCGTTGTTGACGCCCACCACCAAGTCGGCCACCTCGTCGGCCGAGCGCAAAAACTCACCGGTCTGCACGGCCAGCATCTGCGCGCGGCCGTTGGCGGCGGCCACCGTGTCGAGCACCGCGCCCGCCGGCATGCCGAAGTTGGCCGCCGCCAGCGTGGCTTTCAGGCGCAGCAAATCAACACCACGATCCCGCAGCCGCGCCGGGTTCAGCGCCACCTGCACCACCCGGCCCGGGCCACCAATGCTTACCACCTCGCGGCTGCCGGGCACGCGCTTGAGCTCGGCCTCCAGCGTGTGCGCCACGCGCTCGATGTCGGCCGCGCTGCGGCCATCGGGCGCCCACAGCGTGATGCCCAGCACCGGCACGTCGTCGATGCCCTTGGGCCGCACGATGGGGGCCAAGGTGCCCAGGCCGGCGGGCAACCAATCCTGGTTGGCGTTGAGCACGTCGTACAGGCGCACCAGCGCCTCGGTGCGCGGCACGCCCACCTTGAACTGCACCGTGAGCACCGCCACGCCCGGGCGCGCCACCGAGTAGCTGTGCTCCACCCCGGCGATCTGGCCCAACACCTGCTCGGCGGGGCGCGCCACCAGGGCTTGCACGTCGGCGCTGCTGGCCCCGGGGAACGGGATCAGCACGTTGGCCATCGTGACGTTGATCTGCGGCTCTTCTTCGCGCGGGGTCACCAGCACGGCAAACAGTCCCAGCAGCATGGCCACCAGCGCCAGCAGCGGGGTCAGCGCGTGGGATTGAAAGGTGCGGGCCAAGCGGCCCGAGACACCCAGCGAGCTCATTGACCCGCCCCAGGCGCTGAGCTTGCTGCGGGCGTCTGTGCGGGGGTTGGTGGCGGTGTCGGCACAGCGCCCGCCAAGCCGGCCGCCACGGCGTCAAGCGCGTAAACCTCGCCGGCCTTGAGGCCCACCAGCACCTGCACGCCCGCCGCGCTGGCCGCGCCCACGCGCACCGCGCGCAGCACGAAGCGCTGGTCTTGCACCACGTAAACGGCGGTGAGCTCACCCCGGCGCAGCACGGCGGCCGGGGGCAACATCAAGGCCTGGGCGGCGGCGGGCGCGAGGGTTGATGCGGGCGACGTGACGCCGGCCTCCGGCCCTTGAAACACCACGCGTACCGCCTGGCCCGGCAGCATGGGCGCGGCGTCGCCTGTGGGCAGGGGCAACTCCAACCGCCATTCCACGGTTTGCGATACCGGGTCGGCGGTGGGCAGCAGGTTGCGGCTGCTGGGCAGCACGCGGCGGCCGTCGGCCAGGGTCAGCGTCACGCTGGCAGCACCACGTGCCGCGCCAGCCATCGATGCCGGCACCTGCACCACCGCGCGCAGGGCGCCCGGGGCGTAGACGGTGGCCATCGGGCGGCCCGGCGTGGCCAGGTCACCGGCCTCCAGGTGCGTGGCCAGCACCACCGCGTCAAACGGCGCGTAGACACTGGCAAAGCCCCGCACCAGCGTGGCTTGCTTACGGGCGGCCTGGGCTTGCTGCACGCCGGCCATCGCGGCTTTGTTCTGGGTTTCGGCTTGATCAAGCGCGGCCTGGCTGAGAAAGCCTTGCGCCCGCAAATTGCGGCTGCGCTCGGCCGCCAGGCTGGCGTTGCGGGCCTCGGCCTCGGCTTGCGCCACGGCGGCGTCGCTGCGCTGCACGGCGGCCTGGGATTCGCTGGCGTCCACCTGGGCCACCAACTGCCCGGCGCGCACGCGGTCACCGGCCTTGACGGCCAGCACCAGTACGTTGCCACTCACCTGCGCCGCCACGGTAGCTTGGCGCACCGGCACCAGCACGCCATCCAGTGTCAAAGCGCTATTGACCGCGCTGGCCCGCGCCACCGCCGTGGCCACCGGCGCGGCTTGCAACGTGGCGGCGGCGCCCATCAAGCCCAGACCGATCATCCAGCCAATGCCCAAGGCCCCGGCGCCCACCCGCCGCGCCAGCGCACAAGCCCATGCGGCCCCAAAAGCCACGGGGCGAACGCTGCCTGGTTCGGCCTGAAAACGATGCTGGTTGATGCCCATCTGGGTATATTACTTGATACCCGCCAGGGTATCAAGCGTGCATCAAAAAAGGCCTCAATCGGGCCCCAGCTCTGCCGCCAAGGCCGCGGCGATGGAGCCCAGCAGCGCGTCGAGCGCCGCCGCCAGCGCCGGCACCTCTGCGGGCGACAGGGGCTCGGCGTTCAGCGCGCCGTCCACCTCGGGCCGGCCCAACAAGCCCGCTTCCACCCGCGACGCCAAAGCCGCCAGCGCGCTGGCGCCCACCGCGCCCGCCACGCTCTTCAGGCTGTGGCAAGCGGGTGATCTCGTCGGCGTGGCCCGGCTCGCGGTCGTCGGCCAGCACGCCCGCAGTCATGGCCAGGATGGGCAGGTGCAAGCCACCGGGCAGGGCGCGGATGGCCAGTGTGGCCGCCAAGCCGTCCATCACCGGCATCTGCACGTCCATCAGGATCAGGTCGTAGGCGCCGGCCTTCACCCGCGCCAGCGCCTGCAAGGCATCGCCCGCCACGCCGGCGCGCAGGCCGGCGTCTTCAAGCCAGCGGCTGGCCCAGCATCGCGGCCATCGGGTACCCAAAAAGCCGCTCGGCTGCCGCGTTAAAGGATTCGATCACCCCGTCGGGCGTGACCGTGAGCATGGCGTCGGGCGCCGACGCAAACAGGTCGCGCAAGCGTCGCTCGCTGTCGCACAGCCGCTGCATCAACTCGGCCAAATTGCGCGACAGGCTGTTGAACGACTCACCGACGCCTTGCAACTCGGCCGGCCG
>JAYWDK010000383.1:0-3510 GCA_043779845.1 Betaproteobacteria bacterium
GACTCGTTGTGTGGCTGGGCCACACGCCTCGTCGACGCCTAGCCCGGCACCGAAACTCTCCCCGGCGCGGGCCCGACCCCAAGCCCGACAGGCTCCTAGGAGGAGACAAGCATGAAACACAAGCAGTCAAACACAAACATCACACTGGAAAAAATCAAACCACCGCAAAGCCTGCACAAATCATTTATCGGCCGCCACCGAGTGGGCTCAAGGCCTGGGTGTTGCCTTGCCCCACGACAAACACCCTAAAACCCGACACAAATCACGTTTCCGTTGCCTACTGCGGCGCGCCGTTAGGGGCGGCACCGCGGGTGGTCAGTGCGCCACGCAATCGTGCGCGCTGGGCAAGCGGATGGCGCCGGCGTTGCGGCCCTTGCCGGCGCGCGCCGGTGGGTTGCACAGGCCACACACGTAGTGGCGGGCGATTTCATGCGGATGGGTCACAAAGTGCCCCCCACATTTGCTGCATTTGGTCATGGTGAGCATGCCGTTATCAATGAACTTGACCAGGCGCCAGGCGCGGGTCACGGACAGCTGTGGCTCCAGCTCTTGCGCGCCCACTTGCTCCATGTAGAGCTTGTAGGCCTTGATCACGGAGTCGATCTCGTCGAGCGCGGCCACCTTGTTCAGGTACTCGTGAATGTTCAAAAACAGGCTGGCATGGATGTTGGGCTGCCAGGTCATGAACCAGTCGGTCGAAAACGGCAGCTGACCCTTGCTGGGGCTCTTGCCCGCCACCTCTTTGTACAGGCGGAGCAGGCGCTCGTAGCTCAGGTCGGTTTCGCTTTCGAGCACTTGCAGACGGGCGCCCAGGCGGATCAGCTCCACGGCGGTGTCGATCTGCTTGGCTTCGGTCAGGATGCTTTTGACTCTCATGGTTCTCTGTCCTCTATTTCACAACTTCATCGAAGGGGCCGGACCGAGCGCCGGGCCGCCCCAAGCCGGGCCGGCAACCCCCAGAGGGTGGGCGCCATGCGCCCGGGGCGCATGTCTAGGCTGCTTCTTGATGGCGGCCGGCCATCAGGATGGACGCATGAAGGCGCGACACGCTCTCGTTGGCAGCGCCCTTGCCGTGGCTGGTGAGCAAGCCCCACACCAGGTCGTCGTCGCAGCGCATGCGGCACAGCAAGGTGTTGCCCGAGGCAATCTTCATCATCTGGGCCGGCGTCAGCGCGGCAATCAGCACGGCGTTGTCTTCGCTCAGACCCAGGCGGTACAGCGCCTGGTCGCGATCGGTGCGGATCAGCGTCTGCGCCAGCATCAGGTAGGACAGGTTGGCTTCACGGATTTCGGCGAGGATCTGGTCGGTGTTCATGGGGCTGTTCCGGTGCGCTTGCTGTGTTGAGAAGTGGGGCTGGTGTGAAACGAACTGTAGAGATCGAAACAAACCCGCAACATCAGTCCAATTCGTGATCTTGAGTCCTTGTTCGTCTGCGGGCCTTGTCAGGCAAAGTCCTACAAACCGGCGGGCGGCTTGTCAGGGCGGCTTGTCAGGGCGCTTGTCAGGGCGCTTGTTGGGGAGGTTGGCGGCACGCAGCGCCACGCCGGTCACGAAAACAGCGCTCTCAAGGAAATGTGGCTCTGCCACTTTCCGGGGTCCCCGTGAGGGACGGCCGGCCCCGGCCGGCCTTGGGGCGCTCATGCAGCACCAATGCACCGGGATCACCGGCCTTATCTGGGTTTGGCACCCAAGGGCTGCTGCCTAGACTGGGCTTCCAAGATTGACGGAGAACTCCGCAATGAATGCCTTTGCCCTGGCCACGCCAAAGTCCCTGCCCTTGTCCAGCCCGCTGTCGCCCAAGGCGCAGGCAATGGCCCCGGAGCTGCCCCCGTCACCAGCCGCATTGGCGCTGACTGCGGCGCACTGTGTTGAGCAAGTGGCCACGCAACTGACCGCAGCCTGCCAGCGCGGCCAGCTGGAAGACGCCAGCGCCGCCGCCCGCGTGGCCCTGCCCCAGGCCGAGCCCCAATCACCGCACCAGGCCTTGCTGCTTGCGCTCGCCGAGGCCGTGCCCACGCTGATGACCGCGCCCGAAGAAAACCGCCTCTACCTGCTGCGCCAGCAAGACGGCGCATTGTTGGGCCTGGTGCGGCTGCGTGACAACGGCCTGGTGGGGCTCAGCCCGCCGCCGGGCGCCACTCACTGGGCGCTGCGCGCGGGCCAGCTTGAGCTGGCCGGCCCTGATGGCCAGGCCACGGTGCGTTTTTCGCTCTGCGGCGACAACAACGGCCACCGCGTCTACCTGGGCCAGGCCGTGCAAAGCGGTGCGCCGCTGCTGCTGCAAGAGGTGCGTTGCACCTACGCCCGCCTGAGCATGCTGGACCCCGAGTTGGTCGAGCCCTTTTGTGGCCTGTATGACATCGAGGCCATGGTGCCCGCCCACCTGCCCGAGCGCAGCGCCGTGCTGCTGGCCGGGCCACACAGTGGCGGTGCGGGCTTGGTGGCCGCGCTGAATCGGGGCGGCCAGGTGTTCATGGATGGCGAGTTGCTGCACCCAGCGCACATCGGCGCGGGCGGCGGCGCCCTGCCCGCCACCAGCCGCCACACCCTGCTCCAGATGCGTGACAAAGACCCCGCCTGGTTTGCCCGCATGATGATGAGCCGCTGCCATGACGCCACGGGCCGCGACCTGAGCACCGTGCCGGTGCGCGGGTTCACGCTGGCGCCCACATGGGACAGCCCCGCGCTGGACTGGGCGATCAACGAGCCCGCGCTGCGCATCGTGGTGCTGGTGCGCAGCAACTTGCTGGCGGAGTTTGCCGATGTGCTGGCCGCACAGGCCGTGCATGCCGCTCAGGCCACGTCAGCCCCGCCATCCGCAGGCGCGCCGCTGCACTTTGAGGCCGAGCGCTTCAGCCGCTTCGTCGACATGAAACAACGCCAGCAAGACAGCCTGCAACAGCGCCTGCTGGCCCGCGACGGCGACACCGTGGCGGTGGACGCCAGCTGCCTGAATGCCAGCACGGTGGCCGATCTGCTGAGCTTCCTGACCGACTCGCCCGCCTCAACGGATGACGGTGCGCCACCACCCCTCTCGACCGGGCGCGTGATGGACCGTTTTGACAACCCCGAAGACGTGCGCCCCGCCCTGGCCGCTATCGGCCGACTGGGCTGGGCCGAGGTTGAGGGGGCGGTGATGGACTGAGGTTCACGAGCGCCAAAACCAACGAGCCTGCGGGCCTTTTTTCATGATGGTGTGGTTCTGGCGTGGTCTGGGTGGCGGACCGGCCGCGCATCACGTCTCTTGCTTTGAACGGTGGTCAACTCCGAGCCCGGTTCGTCGGCTCACGGTTTACGCTCCACGCTTCCTCCCCACCCTCGGTCACCCTCACGCAGTTGCGCTTCGCTTGCCTCGCTGTGACCAGCGCGGCCGGGGACTTGCACCCCGAGGACCGCGCCCATGCTGAGCGCACAACGGATCAGATCGCGGCTTTGCGCGATCTATCCTTAGTCGTTAGCCGGCACTTTTGATAGTGGCACGCGCTGCATGCAGCTGGAGCCCAAGCGCG
>JAYWDK010000384.1:0-3507 GCA_043779845.1 Betaproteobacteria bacterium
GGGACGCCAGCCAGCACCAAAGCCGCGACGTGCCGTGCTCGTCATGCCACGCGGTTCATGTGAAGTCCGACCCGGTGTTGTCCAGGGCCACCCTTGAAGCCAAGCGCATGCAGCTGGCCACCCACGAGTGGGCGCGCATGAAGGCCTCGGGCTCACAAGAGTGCCGCTACTGCCACAACTTTGACGCCATGAGCGGCGAGATCCAGAAGCCGAGCGTCTACAAGAAGCACATGGCCGCGCAGGCCGAAGGCAACACCTGTGATGACTGCCACAAGGGCATCGCGCACCATTTGCCCAAGGAATGCAAGGACGCGGACGAGTGACGCCGCAGGGCCGCCGCTGCCTTGGTCAGTCGGCTGTTTTTTGACATTTGTTAAGCGAAGCCAAAGTTGGCGCCGTTAGCATGGTGGGGTGTTTCTGTCTACCCCCAGCCCTATTCCATCCTGCAACGCCGCGCCAGCGCTCGCCGGGTCACGGCCGGCATCCGTGGGCGTTGATCTGGGTGGCGCACATCACGCGCCTGTTGTGCCCGGTGCAGGCATCCTGGCGGTTCATTCGCTGGCCTGCAGGCGGGGCCGCCGCTGGTTGTTTCGCGGGCTGGATCTGGTGCTCAAGCCGGGCAGCATCACCTGGCTGCGGGGCACCAACGGCAGCGGCAAAACCAGCCTGATGCGTATCTTGGCCGGGCTGTCAACGCCAGCCGAGGGCGATGTGCGCTGGAACGGTCAGCCCTTGCAACAAGCGGGCAACCAGGCACGTAAAAACATCATTTTCATCGGCCACGCCAACGCCTTGAAAGAAGACCTCACGCTCGCCGAGGCACTGGCTTTTTTGGGCAGGTTGCAAGGCATTGCCTGCGCCCCTGAACGAGCGCGCGCGGCACTGGGTCGCCTGGGCTTGGCGTCGCGCTGTGATGCGCCGGTGCGTACGCTGTCGCAAGGCCAACGGCGGCGTGGCGCGCTGGCCCGCCTGGCGCTTGATGACACGCCGCGCGTGTGGATCCTGGACGAGCCCTACGACGCGCTGGACCTTGCCAGCGTGGGCACGCTCTCGGGCCTGATCACTGCCCACGCCGCACGGGGCGGTGCCGTGCTGTTGACCAGCCACCATGCGGTGGATCTGGCTGGCGCGGTGGCGCTTGACCTTGAACCCTGGTGCGCACGATGAGCGCGACGCCAGGCAAGAATTTTCCAAATGTGGCGCCGGCAGCGACTGCAAGCGCCGCAACAACTGCCGCAACCACCGCCGCACCGAACATGGCGTCAAACGTGGCATCAAACGGGTCGGCGTTTGCGCTGATGTGGGTCACCGCCCAGCGTGATTTGCTGCTGGCGCGCCGTCGCCGCATCGAGGCGCTGCTGCCGCTGGGGTTTTTCATCGTGGCGGCAGGCTTGTTTCCGATCGGCGTTGGCCCCGAGCCGCAAACGCTGCGCCAGATCGCGCCCGGCGTGGTGTGGGTTTGCGCGCTGCTGGCGGCCATGCTGTCGGTTACGCAGATGTTTGCCAGCGATCATCAGGATGGCTCACTCGAGCAAATGCTGCTGGCGTCGCAACCGCTAATGGCCATCGTGGGCGGCAAGGTGCTGGCGCATTGGCTGGCGTCGGGCTTGCCGCTGGTGCTGGCCGCGCCCTTGATCGGCGTGCTGTTCGACATGAACCCGCCCGCCATCATCACGCTGGCGCTCACGCTGTTGCTGGGCACGCCCATGCTCAGCCTGCTGGGCGCTGTGGGCGCGGCGCTCACGCTGGGCCTGCGCAGCGGCGCCGCGCTGGTGTTTTTGTTGGTATTGCCGCTCACGGTGCCGGCGCTGATTTTTGGCACGGGTGCGGTGGTGGCGGTGGACAGCGGCTTGTCGGCACAGGCGCATTTTTCACTGATGGGCGCGCTGCTGATCCTCACCCTGCTGGGCGCGCCCTGGGCCACGGCGGCGGCGCTGCGCATATCACTTGATTGACGCGGCCTGTTTAACGTCGCCTGTTTGACGCCGAATTTCCTCACGTATTGATCAACTTCCATGAACCTGCGTTTCAACACCTTTGCCGCGCCGTCGCGCTTTTATGCGCTGGCCGGCACGCTGGTGCCCTGGTTTTGGGCCGCCGCGCGGTTGTTTGGCCTGGCGGGGCTTTACATCGGCTTCGCCATCGCGCCCACCGATTTTCAGCAGGGGGATGCCTACCGCATCATCTTCATCCACGTGCCCGCCGCCTGGATGTCGATGCTGATCTACCTGGTGATGGCCTTTTGGGCCGCCTGGGGCTGGATGCTCAACGCCCGCATGGCGTCGATGGTCGCGCGCGCCTTGGCGCCCACCGGCGCGCTGTTCACGGTGATTGCGCTGTGGACTGGCGCGCTGTGGGGCAAGCCCACCTGGGGCGCGTGGTGGGTGTGGGACGCCCGCCTCACCTCCGAGTTCATCTTGCTGCTGATGTACGGCGGCTACATCGCCCTGACCGAGGCCATCGACGACCCCAAGCGCGCGGCCAACGCCGGCGCCTTGCTGGCCTTGGTGGGCGCGGTGAACGTGCCCATCATCTATTTTTCAGTGCGCTGGTGGAACACGCTGCACCAGGGCTCCAGCATCAGCATGACATCGGCGCCCAAGATGGTGGCCACGATGTTGACGGCCATGTTGCTGATGACGTTGTGCTTTTGGGCCTACAGTTTTGCCGTGGTGTTCACCCGGGCCCGGGCCATCGTGCTTGAACAAGAATCCGACACCGAATGGGTCAGGGCGCTCGTGAAATGACGGGCCATGAATCGGGTATGAACCTCGCTGAATTCAAGAATCACGGGCCGACATGAACTGGACCTCGATCAATCAATTTCTGCACATGGGTGGCTACGGCCTGTATGTGTGGGGCTCGTACGGCGCCACCCTGGTGGTGATGCTGGCCGAAGCCACGCTCGCGCGGCGGCGCCTGGCTGCCGCCAAAGCCGCCTTGGCAACCTCAAGCGACCTGGAGACCTTTCAATGAAACCCCGTCACAAACGCGCCGCCATCGTGCTGGGCGTGCTGTGCGCCGTGGGCGCGGCGGCGGCCTTGGTGCTCAACGCCTTCAACAGCAACCTGGTGTTTTTCTACACGCCCACGCAGATCGCGGCCAAAGAGGCGCCGCAGGGCCGCACCTTCCGCATCGGTGGCCTGGTGCAGGCGGGCACGGTGGTGCGTGATGGCGTCACCGTGCGTTTCATCGTCACCGACACCATCAAAGCCGTGCCCGTGCGTTTTGAAGGCGTGCTGCCCGATTTGTTCAAAGAGGGCAAGGGCGTGGTGGCGCAAGGCCAACTGGGCGCCGATGGTGTGTTTGCCGCGCGCGAGGTGCTGGCCAAGCACGACGAAAACTACATGCCGCCCGAAGCCGCCGACGCGTTGCAACGCGCCGACAAGATGCGCGCCAAGATGGCCGGCACGCTGGTGGGGGCAACCTCCCCGGCACCAGTCCCGGCTGCAGCGATATCGCCCTCCACCGGAGCCTCAAAATGATCCCTGAAATTGGTCAGCTGCT
>JAYWDK010000385.1:0-9848 GCA_043779845.1 Betaproteobacteria bacterium
CGTCGGCCAGGATCGGGTCGTCGTGCACGATGGGGCCGATGTCGTTGTGGCCGGGGATGTCGGCGGCCGTGAACACCGCCACCACGCCGGGCATGGCGCACAGCGTGGCCGCGTCAATGCCCAACAGCTTGCCGTGCGCGATGGGGGACAGGCCCAGCGCGGCGTGCAGCGTGCCGGTCAGCTCGGGCTGGTCATCGATGTAGGGCGCTGTGCCGGCCACGTGCAGATGGGCTGATTCATGCGGGCGGCTGATGCCCACGCGCGCGCCGTCGGTGGGGCGCCCGGCCCGGTCGGCGCTCAGGGCCAGCAGCGCGTCAACGGATGGTGCAGGGGGGTTCATGGTGCGCTCCAGACGCTCAGCTGATCGGCCGCGAGCGGTGCGTTGCTGCGGGTCTCCAGCCACAGCCGCATCAGCAAGTTGCGCGCCGCGCGGCGGCGGTAGCTGGCGCTGGCGCGCAAGTCACTCAGCGGCTGGAAATCAGCGTCGAGTGCGACTATCGCCAGTTGCACGTTGGCCTCGGTCCAGGGCTGGCCACGCACGGCGGCCTCGGCGCCGGCGGCGCGCTTGACGATGCCGGCCATGCCACCAAAAGCAAAGCGGCAGTCGGTCACGCTGTCGCCTTGCAACTGCAGCCATAGTCCGGCGGCCAGGCCCGAGATGTCGCAGTCAAAGCGTTTGCTAAGTTTGTGGACGCGCAGGTGAGACGTTAGCGGTCCGGCGGCATCGGGCGGCGATTGTGCGAGCGCTTGTGGTGCCGGCAGCGGCACCCGCAAAGCCCGCACCCATTCACCCGGCTGAAGCTGGGTTTGCATGTAGGCCAGGTAAAAGTCTTGCAGCGGCAGCGTGCGTTGCTCGCTGCCGCGCTGCAGCACGATCTGTGCGCCCAGGGCGATCAGCACCGGCGCGCTGTCGCCAATCGGCGAGCCGTTGGCCACGTTGCCGCCCATCGTGCCGGCCTCGCGCACGGGGCGCGACGCAAAGCGCCGGCCCATGTCCAGCGTGCTGGGCCAGTGCTGGGCCAATGCCGCCCAGGCGGCTTGCAATGACGCGCCCGCGCCGATCTCCAGCCAGCCTGCCGTGGTTTGGATTGGCTTCAACTCGGCCACACCACCCAGATAAATGAGCTCACCGAGCGCACGAAACTGCTTGTTGACCCACAGCGCTATGTCGGTGCCGCCGGCCAGCAAGCGGGCCTCGGGCATGGCCAGGCGCAGCGCCGCCAGCTCGGCCACGGTACGTGGCGCAAAAAACGGCGTGGGCGCGGCGTAATGCAGCGCTGCAGCGGCTTGTTGATCCCGGAGCGACTTGAGCGCCGCGACCATGGCCGCACCCGATGCCGCACCCGGCACGCCACCCGACGCCACATCGGCCAGGCGCCGCAAGGGCAGCCTGAACATTTGCTCACCCGCGTCCAGGATGGGCCGGTAACCCGTGCAGCGGCACAAATTGCCCGACAGGTCATCGGCCAGTTGCGCCCGGGTGGCCACCGTGCCAGCCCCGGCATGGCGCTCAAGGCACGCGGCCAACGACATCACGAAGCCCGGCGTGCAAAAGCCGCATTGCGAGCCGTGGCAGGCCACCAGGGCTTGCTGCGCCGGGTGCTGGCCGCCCAGGCTCTCAACGGTCAGCAAAGCCTTGCCATCCAGCGTGGGCAAAAACTGGATGCAGCTGTTGACGGGCTTGAACGCGACTTGATCATCAGCTTGCAGCTCACCCACCAGCACGGTGCAAGCGCCGCAATCACCCTCGTTGCAGCCCTCTTTGGTGCCGGTGCAACCGGCGTGCTCACGCAGCCAGGCCAAAACCGAGGTGGTGGATTCCAGGCCCGACACGCTCATGATCTCGCCCTGGTGAAAAAAGCGGATCCCCCGCGTGGGCTGGTCAATGGTGGAAATGGTGGCCTGGGACATACCCGTAAGGTAGCCGCTGCACGGGCTGGCGGTATACGAACAAACCCATAAGCTCTATAAGATCAGCAACATGGCAAGCGGCTCCGCATTCGACAAGATCGAACTCTCTCTCATCCGGGCCTTCCACACCGTGATCACCGAACGCAGCGTCTCGCGCGCTGCCCTCAAGCTGCACAGCACCCAACCGGCGGTATCAAGCCAGCTCAAGCGCCTGCGCGGCTTGATGGGCGATGCGCTGCTGGTGCGCGCCGGCAACGGCATGGCGCCCACCGCCGTGGCGCTGGCGCTGTTGCCGGCGGCGGCCCAAGTGCTGCAAGGCGCGCAGGCGCTGTTTGGTGGCCACGCAGCGGCCCAGGTATTTGCGCCCGAGTTGGCCAGCCACAGCTTCCGCATCGCCGCCAGTGATTACCTGGACCCGCTTTTTTTGCCCGAGCTGGTGGCCCGCGTGCGCGCCTCGGCGCCGGGCGTGATGCTGGACTTGCTGCCGCTCACCCGTGATTACGACTACCGCGGCCACCTGGCCCGTGGCGAGGTTGATCTCGTCATCGGCAACTGGCTGGCGCCGCCCGAAGAGCTGCACCTGGGCCGCTTGATCAGCGACGACATCGTTTGCCTGGTGGCGGCCGATCACCCGGCGGTGCGCGCGCCGCGCCGCTGGACGCCGGAGGCCTACCTGGCCAGCGCCCACATCGCGCCCACACCCTTGCATGCCGGTGGCGTGGGCGTGGTCGACGATCACCTCAAGACGCAAGGATTGTTGCGAAACATCGTGGTGCGTTGCCCGCACTTTGGCCTGGCACCGGCCATGGTGGCGCGCTCCAACCTGGTGCTCACCACCGGCCGCCAGTTTTGCAGCCGCTACATCGGCGCGTTGCCGGTGCGCATCGTGCGCTGCCCGGTGGTGTTTCCCGCGCTGGCCTACTACCAGCTGTGGCATGAGCTCACCCACGCCTCACCCGCCGTGCGCTGGCTGCGCGAGCAAGTGCGTGATGTCGCGCGTGGCTTGGTGGCGGTGCGTGCATGACTGGCGCCAATTTCGCCACCACCCGCCCCACCAAGCAAGCCATCCTGGCTGACTTGCTTGATTTCACCGCCGATCCCGGCTTGGCCGACCGCGCCGCTGCCGGCGTGCATTGGCGCCCCGCGCATTGGCTGCTGATCAACGAGCACGGCCGCATCCAGGCCGTGCAGCCCCATGCGCCGGGCGATGACTGGCTCAAGATTGACCACAGCGGCCAGTTGCTGATGCCGGGCTTCATCGACACCCACGTGCACAGCCCACAACTTGACGTGATGGCCTCCTGGGGCACCGAGCTGCTGGACTGGCTCAACACGTACACCTTTCCGGCCGAGGCCCGCCACGCTGACCCGGCGGTGGCCTGGGCCGGCGCCACTTTGTTTTTGGACGCGCTGCTGGCCCATGGCAGCACAGCGGCGGTGGTGTTCCCCACCGTGCACGTGGCCAGCGTCGAGGCGCTGTTTGCGGGTGCCCAGGCGCGTGGCATGCGCTTGATCACCGGCAAGGTGTTGATGGACCGCCACGCCCCCGACAACCTGCGCGACGACGTAGCTGGTGCCGAGCGTGATTGCGCCGCTTTGATCCATCGCTGGCACGGCCAGGGCCGGCTGGCTTATGCCGTGACGCCGCGTTTTGCCATCACCAGCAGCCCCGAGCAACTGGCCATGGCCGGGCGTTTGCTGGCCAGCGAGCCCGGGCTGTACATGCAAACCCACGTGGCTGAAAACCGCGCCGAGGTGGCCTGGATTCACGAGCTGTTTCCGGCGGCGCGCAGCTATCTTGACGTGTACGAGCGGCATGGCCTGCTCAACCAGCGCGCCGTGTTGGCCCACGGCATCTGGCTGGATGGCGCCGACCGTGCACTGCTGCGCGGCCATGGTGCGCAGATCGCGTTTTGCCCCTCATCCAACCTGTTTTTGGGCAGCGGGCTGTTTGGCTGGCAAGCGGCGGCGGACGCTGGCGTGGCGGTGAGCCTGGGCTCCGACGTGGGCGGCGGCACGTCTTTGTCGATGCAGCGCAACATGGCCGATGGCTACAAGGTGCAGGCGCTGGCCGGCACCCGGCTCACGGCCTGGGCTTTGCTGCATGCGGCCACGCGCGGCGCGGCGCGGGCCTTGCAACTCGGCGACGAGATCGGCACGCTGGCGCCTGGCGCCATGGCCGATGTGTGCTTGTGGGACTGGGCTGTGGGCCCGGTGGCCTTGCGCCGCGACAGTCTGGCGCGCGAGTTGCATGAGCGTGTTTTTGCCTGGCTCACGCTCAGCGACGAGCGTTGCCTGCTTGAAGCCTGGGTGGGCGGCGTGCGCCGCTTCGCCCGGGGCTGACACCGAAGAAAAATCGAATCAAGCACCGCTCCCGCACCGTGCCCGAAGTTCCCCTGACGCCGCAGCCAACCCACTAGCCCACCATGACGCCCAACGGCCCCCACCGACTTGAGCTGATAGCCATCAGCAAGCAATACCCCGCCGTGCGCGCCAACGACGGTGTGTCGCTGTGCGTGGCGCCGGGCCAGATCCATGCCGTGCTGGGTGAAAACGGTGCGGGCAAAAGCACGCTGATGAAAATCATCTACGGCGCGGTGCGGCCCGACGAGGGCCAGATTTTTTGGAACGGCCAGCCCGTGAACATTGCCAACCCGCAGCAGGCGCGGGCGCTGGGCATCGCGATGGTGTTTCAGCATTTCTCATTGTTTGACACCCTCAGCGCCGCTGAGAACGTCTGGCTGGGTCTGGACAAAAGCGGGGGCCTGGCGCAAGTCACCGAGCGCATCCGCGCGGTATCGGTTGAATATGGCCTGGAGGTGGACCCGCAGCGCCCCGTGCACACGCTCAGCGTGGGTGAGCGCCAGCGCGTCGAAATCGTGCGCGCGCTGCTCACCCAGCCGCAGTTGCTGATCCTGGATGAGCCCACGTCGGTGCTCACGCCGCAGGCCGTTGACAAGCTCTTCATCACGCTGCGCAAGCTCTCAGTCCAGGGCTGCGCCATCCTCTACATCAGCCACAAGCTCGATGAAATCAGGGCGCTGTGCCACCACTGCACGGTGCTGCGCGCGGGGCGCGTCACCGGTGAGGTGGATCCGTCCAAAGAAAGCAATGCCAGCCTGTCGCGGCTGATGATTGGCGCCGAGCCGCCCGAGCTGGCGCACCGCCCGGCGCAACCGGGCGCCGTGGCGCTGGCGGTGCGCCGCTTGTCGCTGGCCAAACAAAACCCGTTCGGCATGACGCTGGTCGATGTTGACTTTGAAGTGCGCGCCGGTGAGATCGTGGGCGTGGCCGGTGTGTCGGGCAACGGCCAGCAAGAGCTGATGGCCGCGCTGTCCGGTGAAGACACGCGCGCCCAGCGCGGCAGCGTCACGCTGTTTGGCACCGATATCGCCCAGGCGCCACCCGCCCAGCGCCGCGCCCAAGGCCTGCACTTTGTGCCCGAAGAGCGGCTGGGCCGGGGCGCGGTGCCCACCATGAGCCTGGCTCAAAACACTTTGCTAACGCGCACAGAGAGCGTGTCGGCCAGCGGCTGGATCAACATGGCGGCGGTGCAAAAACTGGCCGACGCGCTGATCAAGCGCTTCAACGTCAAGGCGGGCGGCGCGCTTGCTTCGGCCCAAAGCCTGTCGGGCGGCAACCTGCAAAAGTTCATCGTGGGCCGCGAGATCGACGCAGGCCCAAAGCTGCTGATCGTCTCGCAGCCCACCTGGGGCGTGGACGTGGGCGCGGCGGCGGTGATCCGGGGCGCGCTGCTCAAGCTGCGCGACCAAGGCTGCGCGCTGCTGGTGGTCAGTGAAGAGCTGGATGAGTTGTTCGAGCTCAGCGACCGCCTGCTGGTGATGGCGCAGGGCCGGGTGTCGCCCAGCGTGCCGGTGGCGCAGGCCTCGGTCGAGCAGATCGGCATCTGGATGTCGGGCTTGTGGGCGCCCGACGCCGCGCCAACAACGTCGATGGAGGCGGGCCATGTTCAAGCTTGAGGCCCGGCCGCAGGCCTCAAAGTGGATGACGGTGGCGTCGCCACTGATCGCGCTGCTGGTGACGATGTTGGTGGGCATGGTGTTGTTCAGCGCGCTGGGCAAAGACCCGCTGCGCGGCCTGCAGATGTTTTTTTACGAGCCCATCAAAAATGCCTACGCCTGGGGCGAGATCGCCATCAAGGCCACGCCCTTGGCGCTGATCGCCCTGGGCTTGTCGATTTGCTACCGCAGCAACGTTTGGAACATCGGCGCCGAGGGCCAGTTTGTGCTGGGCGCCATTTTTGCCGGCGGTGTGGCCATGCAAGCCGGGCCCGACAGCACACGCTTCATCGTCGTGTTGATCCTGGGCGCCGGCGTGCTGGGCGGCATGGTGTGGGCGGGACTGGTGGCCCTGCTGCGGGATCGCTTCAACGCCAATG
Source organism: Betaproteobacteria bacterium (assembly GCA_043779845.1). Classification (GTDB taxonomy): domain Bacteria; phylum Pseudomonadota; class Gammaproteobacteria; order Burkholderiales; family Burkholderiaceae_C; genus Pseudaquabacterium. Next base: position 6,311 of record JAYWDK010000385.1, read on the forward strand.
AGATTTTGGTCAGCCTGATGCTGGTGTACGTGGCCGAGCTGCTGCTCAGCTACCTGGTTTATGGCCCCTGGAAAGACCCCAAGGGCTACAACTTTCCGCAAACCATCCCCTTTTTGTCGGTCACCCAAGTGCCCAAGCTGGTGGCGGGTTCACGCGCCAACATCGGCGTGTTCATCGCGCTGGCGGCGGTGGTGGCGGGCTGGCTCTTGCTGTTCCGCACCTACGCCGGGTTCCAGCTGCAAGTGGGCGGCTTGGCCCCTGCGGCTGCGCGTTATGCCGGGTTTTCGTCAAGCCGCGCGCTGTGGGTGGCGCTGCTGGTGTCGGGTGGTTTGGCGGGCCTGGCCGGTGGGCTGGAGGCCGCCGGCCCGCTGGGCCAGCTGACGCCGCATGTGCCGGCAGGCTACGGTTTTGCGGCCATCATCGTGGCCTTTGTCGGCCGGCTGCACCCGCTGGGCGTGGTGGCGGCGGCCATCCTGATGAGCATGTTTTTCATCGGCGGTGAGCTGGCGCAATCGCGCCTGGGTTTGCCCAAGTCCATCACCGGCGTGTTCCAGGGCCTGCTGCTGTTTGCGCTGCTGGCTTGCGACACCTTGATCCACTACCGGGTGCGGCGCGTAGCCGCCCCCACCGCCCCCACCGTACCGAAAGCCGCCTGACATGGACGCCATCGCACTGCTGCTGGCCGCCACGCTGAACGCGGGCACCGTGCTGGCCATTGCCGGCCTGGGGCTGTTGATCAATGAGCGCGCCGGGGTCGTCAACCTGGGCGCCGAGGGCCTGATGCTGGTCGCGGCCATCGCGGGTTATGCCACTGCGGTGCACACCGGCAGCGATGCCCTGGCGTTTGCCGCCGGCATGGCCACGGGCGCCGCGCTGGCGGCGGTGTTTGGCGTGTTGGTGATCTGGCTTAATACCAACCAGTACGCCACCGGCCTGGCGCTCAGCCTGTTTGGCGCGGGGTTCTCGGCCTTTGTGGGCCTGCGCTACACCCAAGAAAAAATCGGCGACCGCCTGCGTTTTGAAGTGCCGTTGTTGTCCGATATCCCGTTCATCGGGCCGGCGTTCTTCAAGCAGCACCCGATGGTCTACATCACCATGGTTGGCACCTTTTTGCTGGCCTGGTTTTTGGTGAAAACGCGCGCCGGCCTGGTGCTGCGCGCGGTGGGTGAATCGCCCGAGTCCGCACACGCGCTGGGTTATCCGGTGCGGCGCATCAGGCTGGGGGCCGTGGTGGTGGGCGGCGCGCTATGTGGCCTGAGCGGCGCCTACATCTCGGTGATCTACACGCCGCTGTGGGTAGAGGGCATGGTGGCCGGCAAGGGCTGGATCGCGCTGGCGCTCACCACTTTTGCCACCTGGCGGCCGGCCCGCGTGCTGCTGGGCGCTTATCTGTTTGGCGGCGTCACCATGCTGCAATTTCATCTGCAAGGCGAGGGCGTGCAAATCGCCAGCCAGTGGCTGTCGATGCTGCCCTACCTGGCCACCATCGTGGTGCTGGTGCTGATCTCGCGCAACCCGGCGTGGGTCAAGGCCAATATGCCCGCCTCGCTGGGCAAACCGTTTTTCCCGGGGTCGTGATTCCTATGCGGCGGCCCATAATTTGCGGGTGTTTTTGATGGCCGGCGCCTGATGTTGGGCGCCTTAACTTGTGGAGAAACCATGACCTTGAAGACGAAGCGTTGGCTGCTCAAAGCGGCGGGTTGGTCTACCTTGGCGGCCACGGCCGGCTTGGTGGGCTGCGGCAAAAAAAACGAGCCCGCGTCCGCACCGGCTGCCGCCAGTGCCCCGACGGCCGCCGCCAAGCCCGCGCCGCTGAAGATCGGCTTTGCCTACGTTGGCCCGGTGGGTGATGGCGGTTGGACCTTTGCGCACGACAACGCCCGCCGGGCACTTGAAAAAGAGTTTGGCGACAGGATCAGCACCAGCTTTGTTGAAAACGTGCCCGAATCGGCCGACGCCGAGCGTGTGCTGCGCGACATGATCAGCACCGGCAACAAGCTGATTTTTGGCACCACGTTTGGCTACATGGAATCCATGGTCAAAATAGCGGCCGATGCCCGCGACGTGAAGTTTGAGCACGCCACCGGCTACAAAACCGCCGAGAACCTGCGCACCTACGACAGCCGCACCTATGAGGGCGCCTACATGGCCGGCATCATTGCCGGGGGCATGACCAAAACCAACACGCTGGGCGTGGTGGGCTCGGTGCCCATCCCCGAGGTGATACGCAACATCAACGCGTTCACGCTGGGCGCGCAAAGCGTCAACGCCAAAGTCAAGACCAAGGTGGTGTGGGTCAACAAGTGGTTTGACCCGCCGAAGGAGACCGAAGCTGCCACCTCGCTGATCAACGGCGGCGCTGACGTGCTGATGCAAAACACCGACTCGCCGGCCGTGCTGAAAACCGCGCAAGAAAAAGGCAAGCGCGCGTTTGGCTGGGACAGCGACATGACGGCCTACGGCCCCAAAGCGCACCTGGGTTCGGCCGTCATCAACTGGGCGCCGTACTACATCAAGGCCACGCGTGACGCGCTTGACGGCAAGTGGGCCACGGGCCAGGCCTGGTGGGGCGTCAAAGAAGGCGCGATCGACTTTGTCTCGGTCGCCGACGACGTGCCGGCCGTCATCAAGAAGAAGCTTGACGACGTGAAGGCGGGCCTGAAAGACGGCAGCTTCGTGATCTGGAAGGGCCCGCTCACCGACAACACCGGCAAGCTGCAGATCGACAAAGACAAAACCGCCGACGACGCGTTTTTGGGCGGCATCAAGTTCTATGTCAAGGGCGTGGACGGCCGCGTGCCGGGCGACGGCAAGTAAGGCCGGGCTGCCTCAATGAAAAAGCCGTCAGCGCGTTGACGCTGGCGGCTTTTTCTATCTGCTGACACTGGCAATGTGATCCACCACTCTCGCACCGAACGAATGCCCCCTCTACATCTACCCAGCCCTACCGCCCGGGTGCGGGGAATTGATTTTCTGCCTTGCAGGCTGCTGTGCTCGCTTTCTGCACGGCGCCGGGTATTCGCCCCGGCGGGCGCCTAACTTTCTTTTCGGGCCGAAAAGAAAGTCAGCAAAGAAAAGAGCCAGAACCCAGTTTCAATGGGTTTGCCCGTGATGTTTTCAGGCACGGCGTGTTGTGGACTCGCCTGCCGGGCAGGCTCAGACAGTCGGCGTCTGTCACCACCGACTTGGGATCGGGTTGACTGGCGTCCAAGGTGGTGGTTCTGGGCTACAGCACGATAACGGTTGAAGTCCTCATGTCCTCGCTCTTTCGCCGGCCGAGGCAAGGCGCGGGACGACGCCATGCGAAGGTCGTCTTGGACGCGTACTGGTGGCGTTACTGATGACCTTGAAAGACGCCGACTGTCTGAGCCTGCGCAGGCAGGCGAGTCCTGAGCACCGTGACCGAAAACATCAAGGGCAAACCCATTGAAACTGTTTTTCAGGCCCTTTTCTTTGCTGACTTTCTTTTCGGCCCGAAAAGAAAGCCAGTCGCCCGCCGGGGCGAAATCCCGGCGCCGTGCAGAAAGCGAGCACGGCC
>JAYWDK010000386.1:0-23635 GCA_043779845.1 Betaproteobacteria bacterium
GATCGCCAGCGCATGGCTGAAGTTGAGGCCGTTGTCATCGAAAACAACGTGACTCAGCACGTGCTCGGTCAAGTCAAGATCAACGACAAATCTTTGCCCTTTGACGACTTGATGACGGCTTGATCAGACCCATGTTCTGAGTGGCTTGAGGACGCGTACGCAAAAGTTCAAGCAGACGCAAGCCATGAGCGGGGCGCACGACTGACCGGTCGTCGCCCCGTTTTTCATCGTCTGCAAGCCCCCACGTCGGGGGTCATAATCCCTTCAGACATTCATTTGAGGATTCTCATGAGCGCAGTGGACACGCAAGGTTTGGGCATGGTGCCCATCGTTATTGAAACATCGGGTCGGGGCGAGCGCGCCTACGATATCTACAGCCGCTTGCTGCGTGAACGTATCGTGTTCCTGGTCGGGCCCGTCAATGACATGACGGCCAATCTGGTGGTCGCGCAGATGCTGTTTCTGGAGAGTGAGAACCCCGACAAGGACATCTTCCTCTACATCAACTCGCCTGGCGGTAGCGTTAGCGCCGGCCTGTCGATCTTCGACACGATGAACTTCATCAAGCCCGATGTTTCGACGCTGTGCATGGGCATGGCAGCCAGCATGGGTTCGTTCTTGTTGATGGCCGGGGCCAAGGGCAAGCGTATTGCCTTGCCCAACTCCAAGATCATGATCCATCAGCCGTCGGGTGGTGCGCAAGGTCAGGCCACGGACATCGAGATTCAGGCCCGCGAGATCATCAAAACCCGCGAACAACTGAATCGCATTTACGCGGATCACACGGGCCAGTCGCTGGAAAAAATCACCGCTGACATGGAGCGTGACTATTTCATGTCGCCTGAAGAGGCCAAGTCGTATGGCCTGATTGACCAAGTGATTGCCAAACGCGCTTGAGTCCGACCGGCGTGCTGGGCAACCGGCACCTGTTGGACAAAGCACCAGCGCACTTGCACTATCATCTTTCTGCAACCAACTCGCCCTCCAAAGCACATCAAATCCATGGCCGAAAAGAAGGGCGCCTCCGGCGAAAAAGTTCTGTACTGCAGCTTTTGCGGCAAGAGCCAGCATGAGGTAAAAAAACTCATCGCCGGGCCGTCGGTATTCATCTGCGATGAATGCATTGAGCTGTGCAACGACATCATCCGTGATGAAGCTCCCGCCGAAACAGGTGCTGCAAAAACGGGCAAGTCCGAGCTGCCAGCGCCGATGGAAATCAAGACCACGCTGGATCAGTATGTGATTGGGCAAGATGCGGCCAAACGCACATTGTCAGTCGCGGTCTACAACCACTACAAGCGGTTGAAGTATCTTGGGTCGACCAACAAAGACGAGGTAGAGCTCACCAAGAGCAATATCTTGTTGATTGGACCGACTGGGTCAGGCAAAACGCTGCTCGCCCAGACGCTGGCCAAGTTGTTGAACGTGCCCTTTGTGATCGCCGATGCCACCACGCTGACCGAGGCCGGTTATGTAGGTGAAGACGTTGAGAACATCATTCAGAAGTTGTTGCAGAACTGCAATTACGACGTTGAACGGGCTCAGCGCGGCATCGTCTACATCGACGAAATCGACAAGATCAGCCGCAAAGCTGACAACCCCAGCATCACCCGGGATGTGTCGGGCGAGGGCGTGCAGCAGGCGCTGTTGAAACTGGTTGAAGGCACGATGGCTAGCGTGCCACCACAAGGCGGGCGCAAGCATCCCAATCAAGATTTTCTGCAGATCGATACCACCAATATCTTGTTCATTTGCGGTGGCGCATTTGATGGTCTGGAGAAGGTCATTCAGGCCCGGACTGAAAAATCAGGCATTGGATTTGCCGCCTCCGTGCACAGCAAGACTGAGAAGCGTGCGGCTGATTTGTTCCGTGAGGCCGAACCACAGGATTTGATCAAATTCGGTCTGATACCTGAACTGGTGGGCCGCTTGCCCGTGCTCGCCACATTGGGTGAGTTGACCGAGAGCGCCATGGTGCAGATCCTCACCGAGCCACGCAATGCGTTGGTCAAACAGTACCAAAAACTGTTTGGCATGGATGGCGTTGAGCTTGAAGTTCGGCCGTCGGCGCTGACGGCCATTGCTCGCAAGGCTCTGAAACGCAAGACTGGCGCCCGTGGCTTGCGGTCGATCATGGAGAACGCCCTGATCGACACCATGTTCGACCTACCGACCATGGTGGGCGTGGCAAAGGTTGTGATTGACGAACACATTGTCGAAGAAGGCGCCAAGCCCTTGTTGGTGTACCGCGAACAAAAGGCCAGCGCCTGAGGTTCAGTTGGGCTCGCCGGGCTTCAGCCCGTGCCGCCATCACACTTGCATTCGCCTGCTCAGGCCTCATGTCGGCTTGAGATAGAAAGGTTACCCATGTCTGGACATCCCGTTCTCCCCGCTGACCCGATCACGCTGCCGCTTTTGCCGTTGCGTGACGTGGTTGTATTCCCGCACATGGTCATCCCGCTGTTTGTTGGTCGCCCCAAGTCGATCAAGGCGCTGGAATCGGCCATGGAAGCGGGTCGGCAAATCATGTTGGTGGCCCAAAAAGCCGCTGGCAAAGACGAGCCCAAACCCGAAGATATGTTCGAGGTGGGTTGCGTCTCCAGCATCCTGCAAATGCTCAAGCTGCCAGATGGCACCGTGAAGGTCTTGGTTGAAGGCGTGCAGCGTGCCGAGACCCGCCAGATTCATGACACCGCCGAACACTTCACGGCCGAAGTCGTGCCGGTTCAGCCTGCAGGTGAGGCCACGCCTGAGGTTGAAGCGTTGCGCCGAGCGGTGACCCAACAGTTTGACCAGTACGTCAAGCTGAACAAGAAAATCCCGCCCGAAATCCTGACTTCGATCTCCGGCATTGATGATCCGGGTCGCTTGGCGGACACGATTGCCGCCCATCTCCCGCTGAAGCTCGAAGCCAAGCAGTCAGTGCTTGATCTGTTCTTGGTGGCCAAGCGCCTGGAAAAACTGCTTGAGTTGCTGGAACATGAAGTCGACATCCTGCAGGTGGAAAAGCGCATCCGCGGACGCGTCAAGCGGCAGATGGAAAAAAGCCAACGCGAGTACTACCTGAACGAGCAAGTCAAAGCCATCCAGAAAGAATTGGGTGACGGCGAAGACGGTGCCGATCTCGAAGAACTCGAGAAGAAGATCGAAGCCGCCAAGATGTCAAAAGAGGCCCGAAAAAAGGCCGACAGCGAACTGAAGAAGCTCAAACTGATGTCGCCGATGTCAGCGGAAGCGACCGTAGTGCGCAACTTCATTGACACCTTGATTGGCCTGCCTTGGGCCAAGAAGAGCAAGGTCAAGCATGACCTTCCGCTGGCTGAAGCCGTGCTCAACGAAGACCATTACGGCCTCGATAAAGTCAAAGAACGAATCCTTGAATATCTTGCGGTGCAGCAACGGGTCGACAAGGTCAAGGCGCCGATTCTGTGTTTAGTTGGTCCACCGGGAGTGGGCAAAACTTCGCTCGGCCAGAGCGTTGCGCGTGCCACTGGGCGTAAATTTGTGCGAATGGCGCTGGGCGGGGTGCGTGATGAAGCCGAGATTCGCGGCCATCGCCGCACCTACATCGGCTCGATGCCCGGCAAGGTGTTGCAAAGCCTGACCAAGGTCGGTGTGCGAAACCCATTGTTCTTGTTGGACGAGATCGACAAGTTGGGTATGGACTTCCGGGGTGATCCGTCTTCGGCCTTGTTGGAGGTGCTTGATCCTGAGCAAAACCACACCTTCAGCGATCATTATGTTGAGGTCGATTTTGATCTTTCGGACGTGATGTTCATCGCCACATCCAATTCGATGAACATCCCACCGGCTTTGCTGGATCGCATGGAAGTGATTCGGCTGGCGGGATACACCGAAGATGAAAAGGTCAATATTGCGCTGCGCTACCTCGCGCCCAAGCAAGCCAAGAACAACGGCATCAAAGACGAGGAGATGGAAGTCACCGAATCCGCTATCCGCGGGATCATTCGGTACTACACCCGTGAGGCTGGAGTGCGGTCGTTGGAGCGTGAAATCTCTAAAATCTGCCGCAAAACTGTCAAGAGCATCTTGCTCAAAAAGGTGACCGGCAAGGTCATCGTGACGGACGACAACCTCAATGATTTTCTGGGTGTGCGCAAGTTCGACTACGGTCGTGCCGAGAAAAAGAATCAGGTTGGGCAGGTCGTTGGCCTGGCCTGGACCGAGGTCGGTGGGGACTTGCTCACCATTGAAGCCGCTGTGATGCCAGGCAAGGGCAACATCATCCGCACGGGGTCTCTCGGCGATGTGATGAAGGAATCAGTGGAGGCGGCGCGATCAGTGATTCGCAGTCGATCAAGGCGGTTGGGCGTCAAGGACGAGATGTTCGAGAAGCGCGACATTCACATCCACGTGCCCGACGGCGCAACGCCCAAAGATGGCCCTAGCGCAGGGGCCGCGATGGCCACGGCCTTTGTGTCTGCGTTGACCAACATTCCCGTGCGTGCCGACGTTGCGATGACGGGTGAGATTACTTTGCGTGGCGAGATCACCGCAATTGGCGGCTTGAAAGAAAAGCTGCTGGCCGCCCACCGTGGCGGCATCAAAACCGTGCTGATCCCTGAAGACAACGTCAAGGATCTGCAAGAAATTCCGGAGAATGTGAAGAACCATCTTGAGATCGTGCCGGTACGCTGGATTGATCGCGTGCTTGAAGTGGCGCTTGAGAGAATGCCCGCCGCATTGCCGGAGGACGAGGTCGTTGCTGTCAAGAGTGAGGTCGCCACGACCGAGGTGAGCGCCACTGTGGGTGGATCGGACGCTTTGCCGCACTGAAAAAGTTTCGATTAGTGCTTGCGCTGATCTGAAAATCCGATCTAGAATAAGAGCTCTGCTGTTCATTGGTTTAAAATTCGACGCGTCTGAAATGTCTCGTTCGGAGAGTGACTGAAAAGTCATTGACGTTTGCCCGGCCAAGTAGCAGCGCACAAGTAAAAAAATTTGGCAGTGTGCTGTTTAGGTTTGGTGGGTGGTGAAAGCCGCCAATGCGGGAGTAGCTCAGTTGGTAGAGCGCAACCTTGCCAAGGTTGAGGTCGCGAGTTCGAATCTCGTCTCCCGCTCCATATTCGAAACGGGAAGCCTAGGCTTCCCGTTTTCATGATGAATAACTTGAGCGGGTTGTTTTGAAAGGTTTGGGACTGGTAATGTGATTTTTTTCACGTCAGGACTCAACTGCGGCGCGATAGCAAATCGGTTATGCAACGGATTGCAAATCCGTCTAGCCCAGTTCGACTCTGGGTCGCGCCTCCAAGAATTAGAAAAATCAACGGGTTAGGAGCTTAGGCTTCTGACCCGTTTGGCTTTGTGCACCCTCATGTAGCGACTTCGTCGCAAGTGATAGATTGATATGGACAGACCAAAAAGCTTCAGTCCGTGGCGCGTTTCGGTTGCGCCCATGATGGACTGGACGGATCGTCACTGCCGTTTTTTCCATCGCCTGATCACCCGGCATACCCGGCTGTACACCGAGATGGTGACCACTGGCGCACTGCTACACGGTGATTTGCCGCGTCACCTCGACTTCAACCCCGAAGAGCATGGGCTGGCGCTGCAAGTGGGCGGCAGCGAGCCGACCGACCTGGCGCAGGCGGCCAAGCTGGCCCGGCAGTGGGGCTACGACGAGATCAACCTCAACTGCGGCTGCCCCAGTGAGCGCGTGCAGCGCGGCGCGTTTGGCGCTTGCCTGATGGCCGAGGCGTCCCTGGTGCGCGACGGCGTCAAAGCCATGCGCGACGTGCTGGGCCACGACCTGCCCGTCACCGTGAAACACCGCATCGGCATCGACCGCATCGAGAGCTACGAGTTCGTGCGCGACTTCATCGCCACCGTGGCCGAGGGCGGCTGCGACGTGTTCATCGTGCACGCGCGCAACGCCTGGCTGCAAGGCCTGAGCCCCAAGGAGAACCGCGAGCTGCCGCCGCTGCGCCACGGGCTGGTGCACAGGCTCAAGGCCGAGTTTGCGCAATTCACCATCGCCACCAACGGCGGCATCGCCACGGGCGAGCAGATCGCCGGGCATCTGGCGCTGGTGGATGGCGTGATGGTCGGCCGCGAGGCCTACCACCATCCCACCGTGATGGCCGATTGGGACGCGCGCTTCTGGCTCGACGGCGTGGCGCCACTGGTCGACGACGACTGGCGCATGACGCTGGAAGATCAAATGCTGGGCTATGCCGAGCGGCAACTGGCGGCCCATGACACGCCCTGGACGCACATCAGCCGCCACATGCTGGGCTTGTGGAACGGCCAGCCCGGCGCGCGCCGGTGGCGCCAGGTGTGGAGCGACCACAAGCTCAAGGCGCTGGCGGTGCGCGAGGTGGCACGATTGGCACACTTGGCGCGTGCCGGTGCAGGTGTCGGCACAACCGACTCGCCCGAAACCCAACATTCAAAATGAGCGGCAAATCAAGATGACCGACCTTAAATCCCTCGCCGAAGGCGGCGCGCCAAACCCGGCCAATGTCGCGCAAACTGCCGCACCCAACGGCTTGCTCGCCATCATCGGCGGTAGCGGCTTGTATGAACTGTCCCGCCTGACCGACACCGCCTGGGTGGCGGTTGAAACGCCTTGGGGCGCGCCATCGGACGAGATCCTGACCGGCACGCTGGCCACCGTGGCCGGGCCGGCGCGGCTGGCGTTTTTGCCGCGCCACGGCCGGGGCCACCGCTTACCACCGTCCAGCGTGAATTACCGCGCCAATATCGCTGCACTCAAACAACTGGGTGCCACCGACGTGCTGTCGCTCAGCGCCGTGGGCGGCCTGCGGGCCGATTTACCACCAGGCACTTTTGTGATCGTTGACCAGTTCATCGACCGCACTGCGGCGCGCGAAAACTCGTTTTTTGGCACCGGCCTGGTGGCCCATGTGTCAATGGCCAGGCCCGTGTGCCCGCGCTTGGGTGATCACCTGCAAAGCGCGATGGCCACGATGGGCATCGCCCACGTGCGCGGCGGCACGTATCTGGCGATGGAGGGGCCGCAGTTCAGCACCTTTGCCGAGTCGCAGCTGTATCGCAGCTGGAATTGCGACGTGATCGGCATGACCAACATGCCCGAGGCCAAGCTGGCCCGGGAGGCCGAGCTTTGTTACGCCAGCGTGGCCATGGTGACCGACTTTGACTGCTGGCACCCCGGTCACGACGACGTGACCGTGCAGGCCATCGTGGCCGTGCTGATGCAAAACGCCGACACCGCCCGCAGCCTGGTGGCACGCAGCGCCGCCGCCGTCACCCACGATGCTCACGGCCCCGCCTGCGGTTGCCGCCATGCGCTGGCCCATGCCCTGATCACGGCACCCGAGGCGCGAGACCCAGCCATGGTGCGGCGCTTGTCAGGCATTGCCGGCCGGGTGCTTTGACGGCGTTTTTTCGGAGGCTTTTGTGGACACTCGCGCCGGCCAGGTAGCCAGCAGCAAGCCCAGCAGTGCCATCACCAGCGCCGCCCAATGGCCGACGCCAAACGGCTCACCCAAAAACAGCACGCCCACGGCGGCGGCCGCCACCGGCAGCAGCACGGTAAACACCCCGGCCTGCGGCGCGGGCACGTGGCCCAGGCCTTTCATCCACAGCCACACCGTGGCCATGCTGGCCGCCAGCGCGTAAAAAACCAATAACCCCCAGGTTGCGGTGGACACGGCGCTGAAGTCAAACCGCAGCGCCTGCCACAAGCCCAGCGGCGTGACCAGCGCCAGGCCCCACAAGTTGATCAGTGCGCTGATGCGGCGCGGCGGCACGTTGGCGGTCAGGCGTTTGCCGATCACCACGTAGGCTGCCTCGCAAAAAACCGCCACCAGCAGCAGCGAATGGCCTGCCAGGCTGCGCCAACCCGGGGCAATACCGAGCCCATCTTTCAGCCCACCCACCAGCCCATTACCGAGCCCGGCCTCGTTCATGGGCCCGGGCGGGGCGCTGCCGGCATCCACGGCAATCGTGGGCGCACGCACCAAGGCCAACATCAAAATGCCCAGCGCGGCGCAGGCGATGGCCCAAGCCGTGCGACGGCTGATGCGCGCGCCCAGCCACCAACGGCTGAGCAAGGCCACGGCCGCCGGAATGGCCGCCATCACCACGCCGGCTGACACTGCCGAGGTGAGTGCCACGCCGGTCAGCATGCAGATGGAAAACAGGAAATTGCCGAGAAAACTTTCCCAGAACAAGAGCTGGCGGTCATGCGCCGACAGCACCACCTCGCCCGGCGCCCGGTGCACCCAGTGCAACATGGCCAGCGCGGCAAATCCAAAGCGCAGCCATGACAGCAAAAATACCGGAAACACGGCCACCAGCAACTTGGATAGGCCCACATAACTGCCCACCAAGGCCATGCTGGCGGCCAGGCAGGCGTAGGCCCACCAGGGTGGGCGGGCCGCGCCAGGCCTCAAAATGCCGTCGCGTAGCGGCGCAGTTCCCAATCGCTGACGTGGCGCTCAAAGTCGGTGAACTCGTCGCGCTTGAGCTGCAAAAACTGCTGCGTGAGCACCGGCCCCAGCGCTGCGCCCACCACGTCGTCGGCGGCCAGCGCGTTGAGCGCTTCGCCCAGGTTTTGTGGCAATACCTCCAGGCCACGTTGCCGCACCTGCGCCAGGCTGAGCGCAAACAAGTCGTCGTCCACCGCATCGGGCAGCACGAGTTGGCGGTCGATGCCGTCCAGCCCTGCGGCGATCAAGGCGGCGCTCACCAGGTAAGGGTTGGCGCTGGCGTCGGGCAGCCGCCATTCAAAGCGGCCCGGCAAGGTGCGCACCAGCGCCGTGCGGTTATTGGGCCCTTGCGCCACGTAGGCCGGGGCCCAGCTGGTGCCGGAAATGGATTCACTCACCACCAGCCTTTTGTAGCTGTTGACCGTGGGCGCGGCCAGCGCGCACAGCGCTGCCGAGTGCGCCAATACGCCGGCCGCAAACTGACGGCCCAGCGCCGACAACAACTGGCTGGGGTCGATCGAGCCATCGGGCCGATGCGGCACAAACAGGTTGCGCGCATTGCCGTTGCGGTCCAGTGCCGAGCCGGCCCACAGTGATACGTGAAAATGCAGCCCACTGCCTGGCTGGTGGGCAAAGGGCTTGGGCATCATTGAAAACACCATGCTCTCGCGCTCGGCCAGCGCGTGCGCGGCTTGCTTGAACAGCATCAGGTGGTCGGCGCTGGCCAGCACCTCGTCGAAGCCAAAATTCACCTCAAACTGGCCGTGTGCGTCTTCATGGTCGAGCTGCAAAACATCCAGCCCACAGGCCTCAAGCGCTTGTTGCAGCGCCTGCAAAAAGCCACGCTGGCGCGGCAGGCTTTTAAGGTCGTAGCTGGGCTTGCTGAGGCAGTCGGCGGTGTCGGCCGGCAACCACTGGCCATTGACCTGCTTGAGCAAGAAAAACTCGGGTTCGATGCCGGTGCGCAAGTGCCAGCCCTTGGCTGACAAACGCGCCACCTGGCGGCGCAACACCTGGCGTGGGCAGGCCTCAAAGGCCTCGCCGGCTACAAAGCCATCACACACCACCCGCGCATAGCCCGGCAACCAGGGCAGGGCCTGCGCCGTGCTGGCGGCACCACGCCCCCAATACTCTGAGCGCGGGCCGCAGCGCGGCAAGCCCGTGCCGGCGATCGACGGGCCACTGAAGCCGGCGCCCTCGGTGAGCAGGTCGTCCAAGTGGGCCAGCGGCACAAACTTGCCACGCGCCACGCCGTGGATATCGGTGAACTGGGCAATCAGCGTATGCACGCCTTGTGCGGCGAGGCGTTCATTCAGGTTTTTCATGGCCAGTCCCTTGCGGTTGTGCGTTCAGTTCATCGGCCGATTGCTCGGCCACCCGCCTCATCGGTCGATGCGGATCCAGGTGGTTTTCAGCTCGGTGTACTTGTCAAACGCATGCAGTGATTTGTCGCGCCCGTTGCCACTTTGCTTGAAACCGCCAAATGGCACGGTGATGTCGTCTTCATCGTACTGGTTCACGTGCACCGTGCCCGCGCGCAGCGCGCCGGCCACGCGATGGGCGCGGTTGATGTTGGGTGTCCACACGCTGGCTTGCAGGCCATACAGGCTGTCGTTGGCCAGCGCCACGGCCTCTTGCTCGGTGGCAAAGCGCTGGATGCCTATCACCGGGCCAAAGATCTCTTCCCGGGCGATCACCATGCCGTTATTGACGCCGTCAAACACCGTGGGCTCGACAAAAAAGCCGCCGGTGTCGGCGCGCACCTGCCGGCCACCGGCGGCACAGTGGGCGCCTTCGGCCCGGCCTTGGTCGATGTAGCCGAGCACGGTGTTCATCTGCGTGTCGTCTACCAGAGCGCCCATCACGGTGGCGGCGTCCAGCGGGTCGCCCGGGGCGTATTTGGGCACCTCGGCGGCCACCAATGCGGCGAATTGATCGGCCAAGCGCTCATGCACCAAGACGCGCGACGGCGCGTTGCAGCTTTCGCCCTGGTTGAAGAACATGGCGCCGGCCACGGTGGCTGCGGCGCGCTGCAGGTCTTCAACATCGTCAAACACAACAAAGGCCGATTTGCCGCCCAGCTCGTTGTAGATGTGTTTCAGGTTGCTGCGGCTTGAATACTCCAGCATGCGCCGCCCGGTGCGCGTGGCGCCGGTAAAGCCAATGGCATCAACCTGCTCATGCAGCGCCAGCGCCTCGCCCGCCTCGGGGCCAAAGCCCGGCACCACGTTGAACACGCCCGGCGGCAAGCCCGCAGCCACCGCCAAGTCGGCCAGGCGCAAAGCGGTGAGCGGGCTTTTTTCACTGGGTTTGAGCACCACCGAGTTGCCCGCAGCCAGCGCTGGCCCCAGCTTCCAGGCGGCCATGATCATGGGGTAGTTCCAGGGCACGATGGCGCCGATCACGCCCAGGGGCTCACGCGTGATCAAGGCCAAGGCAGAGCGCGGCGTGGGCGCGATTTCGCCGTAAATTTTGTCGATGGCCTCGGCATACCAATCGATGCAGCGGGCGGTGGCGGGCACGTCCACCGAGAGCGAATACTGGATCGGCTTGCCCATGTCCAGCGTTTCGAGCAGCGCCAATTCATCTGACGCGCCCAGGATGGCTTCGGCAAAGCGCTGCAGCACGCGCTTGCGCGCGGCGGGCGGCTGATGCGCCCAGCGGCCGTCGTCAAAAGCGGCGCGCGCGCTGGCCACGGCGGCGTTCACGTCGTCGGTGCGTCCACGTGCTACCTCACCAAGTGAGCGGCCATGCAGCGGTGAAACGCAGGCAAAGGTTTGGCCACTGGCGCTGTTGCAGCGCTGGCCGTTGATGACCATGCGGCCGTCGATTTGCAGGGCTTGGGCGCGGGCGTGCCAGTCAATATCGGCGCAAGGCATGGCTTGATCCTTGATCGAATGCAAAAAGGGCCGGGCGACTGATCACGCGGCGCATTGGATTACTTCTCAAGCTCTGAGTCGAAAGACTTAGAAGCTCACGACCACCGAGGTGCCAAACAGTTGGTTCGTCTTGCGGTACGTGCCCGTGGCCACGTCGTAAAACACGGGCTGGGTGGCGTGGTCAAGTCTGTACTCTGCCTTGAACGTGGTGTTGAGATTGAGCAACCAGTTGAAGCCGACTGCCAGCGTGCTGCGGTTGGCCCCCTTGTCACATTCGGCCGCGTTGCCCGCGCCGGTGCTGTCGCAAACCAGATTGCCGTCGTGTCCCAGGCCATTTCGGTTGTCAGCCAACGAGTAGCCCAGCAAGCCGCCGCCGTTCTTCGAGTTGCGGATGTGATCAAGCCGCACCACTGCCTCCCAACGTGGCATGAACTTGTAGGCCAGCAGCGTGGACAAGCCCACCCAGCTTGAATCTCGCAGTTCGCCGGTGACTGGGTCGGCACTGATGGCGGCGCGCTTCTGGCCACCAAAGCCGATCTGGCCTTGCCAGGTCCAGTCACCGCGGATGAAGTAGGCGTCGGCCTCAAACAGGTTGAGCAGCGTGTTGGCGGTGGAGTACAACTCGCCACTCACCGGGTTGGTTGCCACGCCGCCGTTGGCATCAAACGGCGTGCGGAAATTGGCCACCTTGCCATGCACGCCGGCAAAGCCAAAGCCCTGGAACTCACCCTTCGAATAATCCACCCGATACGCCAGCACCGGCGAGCGCTCGTTGGCGCTTTGCTTGGTGGTGTTGAAGTTGGCCAACAGCCATTTCACGTCCCATTTGTCGCGGATGTATTCCATGCCCACGCCGGTGTAGGCGGTGGGCTCGGTGAAGTCAAGCAGCAAGCCCCGCGTGACCAGCTTGGTGAGGGTGGGCTGGATGTACTCGTAGCCTGACCAATCCGGGATCTGGCCGGCCAGGAAGCGGGTTTGCAGGTCACCCAAGGGCACCGACACGGAGGCCTCGTGCACCACCGAGTGGTTGCCGGGATCGGCGATCGAGCCCGCGCCGCGGTTAGGCATCAAGGTCAAACGCCACTTGATGCCGCCTTCCATCTCTTTCTGGAAATCGACGCTGGCCACGCCAAAGTACGAGTTGTCGTAGTTGTAGCCGTCGTTGGCCACCGGGTTCAAGAACTGGAAGCCGGCGCGGTGCTGGCGTTGGTTCCAGATGTAGCTGGGGTCGATGTAGCCCGCAATCTTGAGCATCTTCAAGCCCTGCGCCTCGACCGCATCTTCCAGCGCTTCAGACTTGATGCTGACGCGGTTGAGCTCTTTGGTTTGCTCGGGTGTCATGCCCCATTGCGCCGATGGCGTCGGTGCTGTGGCGGCCGGCGCCTTGGCAGCTTGGGCCTGCAGCCGGCTTTCGAGCTCGCTGACCTTGGCCTTGAGCGCTTGCAGTTCTTTCAGGATGTCGGCATTGCTCTGGGCATGGGCCGGGTACGCGGCGGCCAGTGCCAAGGCCAGGGTGCTTGCGTGGATCAACTTCATGGGTTTTTTCTCCTCTGGCGGGGTTGTTGGCAAGCTTTGAATAGATGCTAACTTGGCAGGTGATCAGGCGTGGCCCGCCGCCGCCAACTCTTGGCTGCGGCGGCGCTCGGCGCGGGCGATCCAGTAACTGGCGGCCACCACGCCCACTGACACCGCCGCCACGATCAGCGTGGCCACGGCGTTGACGCTGGGGTTCAGGCCCAGCCTGGCTCTTGAAAAAATCACCAAGGGCATGGTGGTGGAGCCCGGGCCCGACAAAAACGCCGACAGCACCACGTCGTCCAGCGAGATGGTGAAGGTCAGCAGCCAGGCCGACGCCAAGGATTGCGTGATCATCGGCAGCGTGATCAGCCTGAACACCTGCCAGGGCCGCGCGCCCAAATCCATGGCGGCTTCTTCAAGCTGCGGGTTCAAATCAAGCAAACGGGCCTGTACCACCACCGTGGCGTAGGCCAGGCCCAGCAGCAAATGGCCCATCCAGATGGTCATCCAACCGCGCTCGGGGAACCCGATGGCGCGCTGCACCGACACCAGCATCAGCAGCAGCGACAAGCCCACCACCACCTCGGGCATCACCAAGGGCGCGTTCACCATGCCTGAAAACAGCGTGCGGCCCGTGAAGCGTTTGTACTTGACGAGTGCAAAAGCGGCCATCGTGCCTAACACCACTGAACCACAGGCGGTAAAAAACGCGATGCGCAGGCTCAGCCACAGGCCGCCCAGCATTTCATGGTCGTCGGGCAGCGCGGCGTACCACTTGAGCGTGAAACCACGCCACACGTTGGGCAGCGTTGAATCATTGAATGAAAAGATCACCAGCGCGACGATGGGCAGGTACAAAAACGCAAAACCCAGGCCCAGCCAGGCCTTGGCAAACCAGGGGTTGAAGCGCGCCGTTTTCATCGCCCCGCCTCCTGCGCTTCAGCCTGGTATTTGTTGAACAGCGCCAGCGGCACGATGATCAGCAAGATCATCACCACCGCCACGCTGGACGCCATCGGCCAGTCGTTGTTGCTGAAAAACTCGTCCCACAGCACGTGGCCGATCATCAGCGTCTCGGGCCCGCCCAGCAGCTCGGGGATCACGAATTCGCCCACGCAGGGGATGAACACCAGCATGCTGCCGGCCACGATGCCGGCCTTGGACAGCGGCACGGTGATTTTCCAGAAAGCGGTCCAGGGCGTGGCGCCCAGGTCGGCGGCGGCCTCCAACAGGCGCAAGTCCATCTTGGCCAGATTGCCAAACAGCGGCAGGATCATGAAGGGCAGGTAGGTGTAGGTCATGCCAAGCACCAAAGAGAAGGGCGTGTGCATCAGCTGGCCCGGCGCCGAGATCGCGCCCATCGCCAGCAGCACTTGGTCCAGGCGCAGGCCGATGATGGCGTCAGCCACCCAACCGTGTTCACTGAGCAGGCCTTTCCAGGCGTACACGCGCAGCAAAAACGAGGTCCAGAACGGCAACATCACCAGCAGCAGCAACACCGGCTGCACGCTGGCCTTGGCCCGCGCCATGAAATAGGCAAACGGGTAACCAATGGCCAGGCACAACACCGTGGTGGCGGCTGCATAGCGCACGCTGGCGAAATAGGTTTTGTAGTACAGCGCGTCTTCGGTGATGAACACGTAGTTCGACAGCTTGAGCTGCACCAGCAGCAAGCCGTCTTTGAGACTGATCAGGTCCTTGAAGCGCACGGTCTCCATCTCGGACACGCTGATCTTCACCAGGATCAGAAACGGCAGCAAAAAGAACAGCAGCAGCCAGGCGTAGGGCATGCCGATCACGGCGCTGCGCCCGGTGAACAATCGATTGAACGTGCGGCCAAGCCGCTGCGCGACGGAGCCAGGTGATTGAAGGGTGGCAGCCATGCACGCGCCCTTATTGAGTTAGCACCACGTGGGCCGAGCGAGACCAGTGCGCCCACACGGTGTCGCCCCAGGTCAGCTCGTCGTCTTTGTGGCGCGCGGTATTGGCCTGGCTCACTTTGAGCCGCTGGCCGCTGGGCAGCTCAAGGTGGTAGACCGTGAAGCTGCCAAAGTACGACATCTCCTTGATGGTGCCCTGCGCCGCGTTGAAATCATCCACCGGCTTGTGGCGCGAGACATGGATTTTTTCAGGCCGCAGCGCCACCGTGACCGGCATGCCCAGCGTGCCGGTGATGCCGTGGCCCACGTAGTGCTTGCAGTCGGCCGAGGCAATGATGACGTGGTCCACCTCGTCAGCCTGCACCGTGCCCGGCAGCAGGTTGACGTTGCCAATGAAGTCAGCCACGAATTGCGTGGCCGGCGTTTCATAGATGTCGGCTGGCGCGCCCACTTGCAAAAACCGGCCTTCGCTCATGATGGCCATGCGCGACGACATGGTCATGGCTTCTTCTTGGTCGTGGGTGACCATCACGCAGGTGACGCCCACCTGCTCAATGATGTTGACCAGCTCGATCTGGGTTTCTTCGCGCAGTTTTTTGTCTAGCGCGCCCAAGGGCTCATCAAGCAACAACATTTGCGGCTGCTTGGCCAGGCTGCGCGCCAAGGCCACGCGCTGCTGCTGGCCACCCGACAACTGGTGCGGTTTGCGCTGCGCAAATTTGCCCAGCTGCACCAGCTTGAGCATGGCCTCCACGCGCTGGGCCACCCGGTCTTTGGGCAGGTGTTCACGTTGCAGGCCAAAGGCGATGTTTTGCCACACCGTGAGGTGCGGGAACAGCGCGTAGCTCTGAAACATCATGTTGACCGGCCGCTCGTAGGGCGGCAGGCCCGCCATGTCTTGCCCGTTCAAGACGATGCGCCCGGACGTGGGCGAATCAAAGCCCGCCAGCATTCGAAGCAACGTGGTTTTGCCGCAGCCCGACGAGCCCAGCAGCGCAAAGATCTCGCCCCGGGCGATGTCGAGGCTGACATTGTTGACAGCTTTGTAGCCGTCAAAATCTTTCACCACGTTCTGGATGCTCAGGTAAGCGGCGTCGTTTGCAACGCTCTTGCTGGGCGCTGGGTTGGGGTTGCTGGCCATGGCGCCGGCTCCTTGTGGCGCATGGGCATTTGGGGGAACCCAGCCCGCCATCACAAACCCGTTTTGAATGCGGTGTAGGTGCGCGTCATCAAGCGGCGCAAGTCGTTGTTCAGCGCGTCGGGTGCCTTCATCTTGGCCAGGTTTTCGGGCGACAAAAACACCGACGGGTTGTTGGCCACCTCGGGTTTGATGAACTTCTTGGATTCGAGGTTGGGGTTGGCGTAAAACACCTTGTTGGTGAGCGCCGCGTGCACGTCGCCGCGCAACATGTAGTTGATGAACTTGTGCGCGTTGCCCGGGTGGGCGGCGTCAACAGGGATCACCATCACGTCAAAAAACAGCAAACCGCCGGTGCTGGGCAGCAAGGCCTGCACGTTTTGGCCGGTCTTGCCATCGATGGCGCGCTGGCGCGCGATATTGATGTCGCCCGACCAGCCCAAGGCCAGGCAGATGCTGCCGTTGGCCATGTCATTGATATAGCCCGAGGAGCTGAACAAGGTGACCGATGGCCGCACGGTTTTGAGCAATTGGGCCGCGGCTTGGTAGTCGGCCGGCACCTTGCTGAACGAGGGCTTGCCCAGGTAGTGCAGGGCCGCGGGCACCACTTCGGACGCGGAATCAAGAAACGCCACGCCGCAGCCCTTGAGTTTGCCGATGTACTCGGGCTTGAACACCAGATCCCATACGTTGTCCGGCATCGGCGTGCTGCCCAATGCAACCTTGACCTTGTCGACGTTGATGCCCACGGTGGTGAAGCCCCACAGCCAGTTCACCATGTACTCATTGCCCGGGTCCATGCGGGCCAGTTGCGCCTGCACCGCCGGGTCGAGGTTTTTGTAGTTGGGGATCCGGCTTTTGTCGATCTTGGCCAGCAGGCCGCCGTCCACTTGCAGCTTGGCCCAGTTTGACGACGGCACCACCACGTCATAACCACTTTTGCCCGCCACCAGCTTGGCGTGCACGATTTCGTTGTTGTCGAAGTTGTCGTAGCGAACCTTGATGCCGGTCTCTTTCTCGAAGTTCTTGATCGTGTCTTCAGCGATGTAGTCGGACCAGTTGTAGACGTTCAGTACCTTGTCTTCTTCTTGTGCCTGGGCCGGGCCCACACCGGCGCTCATGGCCAGGGTGGCGGCCAGGCTCAACAAGGTGCTTGATTTGCGGAACAGCCGATTCATGAAACGTCCTTCGGGATAGGGTGGGCAGGCTTGACGGGTGATGCTTGAGTCTACGCAGGGCGCTGGCCGGCTCGTGTCGAGAGAAGCCAAGGTTGGCAGCGTGCGGCGCAGTCAAAATTCATGGCAAAGCTCATGGCAAATTTCACAACCAGTCTTGGCTTTGGGCGTCGGCCAGCGTCAGATCCAGACAACGGCGAATCAGCGCCAGCATCTCGTCCATCTGGGTGCGCGTCATCACCAGTGGGGGCGCAATGATCATTCGGCCGCCCACGGCCCGCATGATCAAACCATTGGCAAAACAATGGTTGCGGCACACCATGCCGATGCCTACTTCAGGTGCAAACGGCGTGAGTTTGGCTTTGTCCTTGACCAACAACAGGGCGCCCATCAGGCCGCAGGTTTCAGCGTCACCCACCAGCGGGTGCTCACTCAGGGCTGCAAAGCCCTTGGCAAGATACGGGCCGACGTCGTCATGCACGTGCTGCACCAAGTTGAGCTGCTGGATCAGCCGGATGTTGGCCAGCGCCACCGCGCAGGCCACCGGGTGGCCCGAGTAGGTGTAGCCGTGCTCAAACTCGCCGCCTTGGTCGATCAGCACCCGGGCAATGCGCTCGCCCACCATCACGCCGCCCAGCGGCACATAGCCGCTGGTCACGCCCTTGGCAAAGGTCATCAGGTCGGGTTTGAAGCCAAAGCGCTCGCAGCCAAACCAGTGGCCGGTGCGGCCAAAACCGCAGATCACTTCATCGCTGACCAGCAGGATGTTGTACTTGTCGCAGATGCGCCCGATCTCGGGCCAGTAGGTTTCGGGCGGGATGATCACGCCGCCAGCGCCCTGGATGGGCTCACCAATAAAGGCAGCCACTTTGTCGGCGCCAATTTCAAGAATCCTGGCTTCGAGCCAGTGCGCGGCCACCAGGCCAAATTCGTCGCGGCTCATGTGCCGGCCGTGCTCTACCCAATAGGGTTGGTCGATGTGCACGATGTTGGGGATCGGCAGCCCACCTTGCGCATGCATGCCGCTCATGCCGCCCAGCGACGCGCCCGCCATGGTGGACCCGTGGTACGCGTTGTGGCGGCTGATGATCACTTGCCGGGACGGCTGGCCCAGGATGTCCCAATAACGCCGCACCATGCGCACCACGGTGTCGTTGCCCTCCGAGCCCGAGCCCGTGAAAAAAACATGCTTGAACTGCGGCGGCGTGACCTGGGACAGCAGCTCGGCCAGCTCGATGGCGGGCGGGGTGGCGGTCTGGAAAAACGCGTTGTAGAACGGCAGCTCGCGCATCTGTGCAGCGGCGGCGTCGACCAGCGCCTGCTGGCCATAACCTACATTGACGCACCACAAGCCGCTCATGGCGTCCAATATTTTGTGGCCGTCGGAATCCCATAAATAGATGCCGTCGGCCCGCGTGATGATGCGCGAGCCCTTTTTGGCGAGTGACTGAAAATCGGTGAACGGGTGCAAAAAATGGGCGGCGTCGGCGGCTTGCCAGCTGGCGGTGCTGCGCGGGGCGGGGGCGTTTGCGGAGGCTTGTGCGTTGCTCATGGCGTGTCCTTGCGGGTTGTCTACTCAGGGGCGCTGCTTGGGTTCACGCATCAAACGTGCAACAACAAATGTTCGCGTTCCCAGGGGGATATCACCTTCATGAACTCGGCGTACTCGATCTCCTTGACCTCGGAGTACACGGTGATGAACGACGCCCCCAGCACATCATGCAGATCGGTTTCGGCGCGCAGCAACTCCAGCGCTTCGCCCAGGCTGCGCGGCAATTGAAAGTCGCCCAGGTAGGCGTCGCCCTTGCATTCGGGGCTGGGCTCAATTTTTTTGTCGATGCCGATGTAGCCGCAGGCCATGGTGGCGGCCAGCGCCACGTAGGGGTTGGCGTCGGCGCCGATCACGCGGTTTTCAACCCGGCGGGCTTGCGCCGAGGCCAAGGGGCTGCGGATGCCCACGGTGCGGTTGTCGGTGCCCCACTGGATGTTGATGGGCGCGGCGGTGTGGCGCGACAGCCGGCGGTAGCTGTTGACGTAGGGCGCAAACAGCGCCATGGCCGCCGGGATGTAGCGCTGCAAGCCGCCGATGAACCAATAAAACTCTTGGCTCGGCGTGCCGTCGGGGTTGCTGAAAATGTTGAGCCCGGTGACCGCATCCACCACGCTTTGGTGGATGTGCATGGCGCTGCCGGGCTCGCCGGCAATCGGCTTGGCCATGAAGGTGGCGTACATGTCGTGGCGCAGCGCGGCCTCGCGAACGGTGCGCTTGAACAAAAAAACTTCGTCGGCCAGGCCCAGCGGGTGGTCATGGAAAAAGTTGATCTCCATCTGGCCGGCGCCCACTTCATGGATCAGCGTGTCCACGTTCAGGCCCATTTTTTCGCAATAGGCGTAGACATCCTCAAACAGCGGGTCGAACTCGTTGACGGCGTCGATCGAGTAGGCCTGGCGCGAGGTCTCGGCCCGGCCGCTGCGCCCGATCGGCGGTTTCAGCGGCATGTCGGGGTCGGTATTGCGGGCCACCAGGTAAAACTCCAACTCGGGCGCCACCACGGGCTTCCAGCCCTTGGCGGCGTACAAATCACACACCCGGCGCAGCACGGACCGGGGCGCAAACGGCACCAGCTTGCCGTCTTTGTCATAGCAGTCGTGGATCACTTGCGCGGTGGGGTCGATGGCCCAGGGCACGATGCGCGCGGTGGTGGGGTCGGGTTGCAAATGCATGTCGCGGTCGGTGGGGCTGATGACGTCGTAATACGGCCCTTCTTCTGGAAACTCACCCGTCACGCCCATCGCCACCACGGCCTCGGGCAGGCGCATGCCGCGATCCTCGGTGAACTTGGCGCGGGGCAAAATTTTGCCGCGCGCCACGCCGGTGAGGTCAGGCACCAGGCATTCGATCTCGGTCACGCGCTGCTCGTTGAGCCAGTTTTCCAAATCGCTGAAGGTCAAGTTTTGCTTTTTCACCATGGGGTCACCTGGGGTCGGATTTGTAGTGGCGGCTCTTGTGGAGGCCGCCGTGTGCCGGGTTTGGGACAGCGCTTTTTGCGTAGGCTTGTCGCTAGTTTCAGGCGTTATTGTCCGCCGCGAACGTGTCGCCAGTAATAGGTGTCATGGACAGGCTCCTAGGGCACGGCGCCGGCCGCGCTGGCCCCACCGGGTTTGTGGCGGTCGCGGTAGGCACGCGCCGCCTGGCCAAAAGCTTGCAGCAACTGCATCGACACCGGGTTGCTGGCGGCCAACCATTCGGGGTGCCATTGCACGCAGAGGTTGAACCCTTTGGCCTCGGCCACTGAAAACGCCTCGACCAGACCGTCGTCGGCGCGGGCCTCGACGCGCAAACCGGGCGCCAGTTTGTTGACGGCCTGGCCATGCAGCGAGTTGACGGCAAAGCGCTTGCTGCCCACGATCTGCGCCAGCAGGCCACCCGGCACCACTTGCACGTCGTGCGAGCTGGCGTACTGCAGCTCGGCGCTCTGGCCGGGCGTGGCGCGGTGGTCTTGGTGGGGCGCCACGTCATGCACGGCCTGGTGCAGGCTGCCGCCCAGCGCCACGTTGGCCTCTTGCGTGCCCCGGCAGATCGCAAACAAGGGCAAACCACGCGCCAAAACTTTGGGGATCAGCGCCAATGTCCAGGCGTCGCGGTCGGGGTCGAGTGGCAAGGAGGTGTCGAGCACGGGCTCGCCAAAGTGGCTGGGGTGCACGTTGGACGGTGAGCCGGTGAGCAGCAGGCCGTCAGCGATGTCGAGCAGTGCATCCAGCTCCTCGGGCAAGGCGGTGGGCACGATCAGCGGCGTGGCGCCCGCCAGGCGCACCGCGTCAATGTATTTTTTGCCGGCAATGTGGAACGGGTGATCGCCCAGCTGGCGGTTGCACGCGGGCACCAAAATCAAGGGTTTTCGACCTTGAGGCAATGCGGCGTTGTTCATGGGTCAGGCCTCTCAAGTCGCTCAATTGACGTGGTTCATGGGGCGTTTTCAAGCCAGTGCGTCCTTCAACCGATACCAGGCCATGCCCAGCACCAGCGCGGGCGTTCGCAGCAAGCGGCCTCCCGGGAACGGCCGGTGTTTCAAGCGGGCAAACAGATCAAACCGGCTGGCATCGCCGGCCATGGCCTCGGCCACCACCCGGCCCGCCAAACCGCTGAGCGCCAGGCCGTGGCCCGAGAACCCTTGCAAGTAATAGACCTGCGGCGCCTCGGGCAGGCGGCCAAAGTCGGGCGCGCGGTTCATGGAGACGTCGACGAACCCGCCCCAGGCGTGGCTGATTTTTGAGTGAGCCAAGGGCGGGAATGTGCCAACCAAACGCCCGCGCATGCGCTCGGCCAGGTTGGCGGGCGTGGCCGTGCTGTAGCTGACGCGCCCGCCGTACAGCAAGCGCTGATCGGCCGAGAACCTGAAGTAATCGAGCACAAAATTGTTGTCGCACACCGCCGCGCCGCAGGGGATCAGCTGGCGCGCCAGCTCGGGCGCCACGGGATCAGTGGCCACGATGTAGGTGCCTACCGGCATGATGCGCGCCGCCAGTTGCGGCGCCACGCCTTGCAAGTAGACATTGCCCGCCAGCAGCACCTGGCGGGCGGTGATGCGGCCTTGGGCGGTGTGCAGCACCGGGCTGGCGCTGGGCGTGAGTGACAACACTTGGGTGTGCTCGTGGATCACCACGCCCAGGCTCTGCGCTGCGCGCGCCAGGCCCAGCGTGTACTTGAGCGGGTGCAAATGGCCCGAGCGCGGGTCGTGCACCGCCGCACAGTAGCGCGGGCTGTTGATCCAGCGCGGCAGGTCGGCCGATGGGATGCGGGCCATCGGGTAAGCGTAGGCCTGGTCCAGGTGGTCGGCTGCGGCCATCAGCGTGCGCGCTTTGCCGGCGCTGGTGGCCACGCCCAGGTAACCATCGCGCCAGTCACAGTCGATGTTGAAGCGCTGGGCGCGGGCGCGGATCAGGTCCAGCGCCTCGATCGTCATCGCAAAGATGCGCCGCGCCTCGTCCAGGCCCAGCTGCTTTTCTATCGTTGACTGATCGCACGCCAGGCCGTGGATGGCCTGGCCGCCGTTGCGTCCACTGGCGCCAAAGCCCACCTCGTGGGCTTCAAGCACGCGCACCGAGAAGCCCTTGTCGGCCAACTCAATGGCGGCCGACAGCCCCGCCAAGCCACCCCCCACGATCGCCACGTCGCAACTTGCGTCGCCTTGCAAGGCGGCATAACGGGCATCCCGCACGGCGCTTTGGGCGTAGTACGAGTGGCGAGCCAGCTCTTGGTCGACGCTAGAAAAATGCATACGCGGCGCTAGGCAATGTCCTTGGTGCGGAGCGTGCGTGGCATGCGTGGGCGACTGAAGCTGGCCTGGCCTCAGGCGTTGCGGCGAATGGCGCCGCGCACTTTGTCCACCATCTCGTCGATCTGCGCGCGCTCGACAATCAGCGGCGGCGACAGCGCCACGGTGTCGCCAGTGGTGCGGATCAGCAAGCCTTTTTCGTAACAATCCAGAAACACGTTGGTGGCGCGTTTGGCGGGCTCTCCCGGCAGGGGGCTGAGCTCGATGCCCGCCACCAGGCCGATATTGCGGATGTCGATGACATTGGGCTCGGCCTTGAGCGAGTGCACGGCCTCGGCAAAATAGCCTTGCAGTTGAGCGGCGCGCGTCAGCAGGCCTTCGTCGGCGTAGGTCTCGAGCGTGGCCAGGCCCGCCGCGCAGGCCAGCACGTGGCTGGAGTAGGTGTAGCCGTGGAAAAACTCGATCAGGTGCTCGGGGCCGGTCATGAAGGCGTCGTGGATGCCTTGCTTGACGGCCACGGCGCCCATCGGCACGCAGCCGTTGGTGAGGCCCTTGGCCATCACGATCATGTCGGGCGAGACGCCAAAGGTCTGTGACGCAAACGCATTGCCGGTGCGCCCAAAGCCGGTGATCACCTCGTCGAAGATCAGCAGGATGCCGTGCTTGTCGCAGATCGCGCGCAGCCGTTCGAGGTAGCCCTTGGGCGGAATGAGCACCCCGGTCGAGCCGGCGACCGGCTCCACGATCACCGCGGCGATGGTCGACGCGTCGTGTAGGGCGACGATGCGCTCGAGATCGTCCGCCAGCTCGGCGCCGTGCTCGGGCATGCCGCGAGAGAAAGCGTTTTTTGCCAGGTCGTGGGTATGGCGCATGTGGTCGACGCCACCCACCATCGTGCCGAAGCTTTTACGGTTGCCGGCGATGCCGCCTACCGAAATGCCGCCAAAGTTGACGCCGTGATAGCCGCGCTCGCGGCCGATCAGCCGTGTGCGCTGGCCCTCGCCGCGCGCACGGTGATAGGCGATCGCCATCTTCAGCGCCGTCTCCACCGCTTCCGAGCCGGAGTTGGTGAAGAACACCTTGTCGAGGCCGGGTGGCGTGAGCGTCACCAGCTTTTCAGCAAGCTCGAACGCTTTCGGATGAGCCATGTTGAAAGGCGGCGCGAAGTCCATTTCCGCGGCTTGTTCCGCGATGGCCTGCACGATCTTGGGCCGCGAGTGACCGGCATTCACGCACCAGAGACCCGCTACGGCGTCCAGCACCTGGCGACCTTCTGGCGTCCAGTAGTGCATGTCTTTCGCCTTGGCCAGCATGCGCGGCGCGCTCTTGAACTG
>JAYWDK010000387.1:0-23602 GCA_043779845.1 Betaproteobacteria bacterium
GGTGGCCGAGATCATGGCGCGGCCACCGCGCCCAGGATGGCCTGCATCAGCGGGGCCGATATCTCGTGGCGCCGCATCTCGAACACCGGCTGGTAACACAGGCGGTGGGCGATGACCTCAGTGAACACCGCCTGCAAGTCTTCAGGGGTGACAAAACCGCGCC
Source organism: Betaproteobacteria bacterium (assembly GCA_043779845.1). GTDB lineage: Bacteria > Pseudomonadota > Gammaproteobacteria > Burkholderiales > Burkholderiaceae_C > Pseudaquabacterium. The sequence continues at coordinate 164 of JAYWDK010000387.1, forward strand.
CGGCCAGCCACGCTGTGACACGCGCGGCCCGCAGCAGCATGGCCATGCCGCGTGGGCTGGCGCCGGCCAGCATCATCTCGGCCGTGTCCACGTCGCTCAGGCGCACACCACAACGGGCGGGCTCTGCGGTGGCCCGCCACAGCGCCATGGCGTAGTGCTGCAAGGCCTCCGACGCCTGCACCTCGCGCTGGATCACCTCGGCCACTGCGTTCAGCGATTCATGCGGCAGCATGGCCGCCGCCAAACTGTGCACCAGGCGCTCGGTGTCGTGGAAGCGTGGGTCAAACACCAATGCCCGACGCTGCTCGTCGCTGGCGGGCGCCTCCAGGGTGATCTCCATCATGAAGCGGTCACGCGCGGCCGACGAGATCTCGAAGGTCTCCTCGCGCTCCACCCGGTTGCGGTCGGCAAACACCAGCAGATGCGGAAAGCTCCACTCGCGGTTGAAGGCTGACAACGAGCGCTCGGCCATCACCCGCAGCAGCAAGGCATGCACCTGCGGCCGGGCGCGGTTGATCTCGTTGAAGAAAAAGATGGCCAGCGATTCACCCTGCGCGATCAGTGGCCCTGGCGCCACCGCCGGCCGGCCTTCGTCGGTGATGTAGGTGTAATAGATCAGGTCGGCGGGCATCAAATCTACCGTGCCTTCGGTGCGCGCAAACGCGCCGCCCAGCACCTGCGCAAAAGCGCGCAGCAGCGTGGTTTTGCCCACGCCCACGTCACCTTGCAACAACACATGGCCGCGCGCAAAAACCGCCGTGTTGACCAGCCGGATCACCCGGGTCTGGCCAATCACCGCCCGGGCAACTTCGGACTCCAGCGCCAACGCGCGGTCGCGCCAATCGGCCAATAGCGCGTCTTTGTTGTTCATGCTCCTCCAGGGAACTGCCGGCCGCAGGTCAGGCCAATCAATCCCTAAGCAAGACCCAAGCCGCCAGCGCCCAATCACCCGATAAACCGGCCCGAAACCGGCCCGAAACCGGCGTCAGGTGGGTGCTTTGCGGTGTGCATGCGGTGTGCCAGGTGGTGTGTCAATGGCAGTCCGCATCGCCTTGCACACCCCACCAAGGCGTGCTGAAACACTCTGTGCCGCCCCCTGTGCAACAGTTTCGGCGCACCTTGTTCGCGGCACGCAACTCGGCCTTGTCAAGCCCTGTGCAGATGACGCACCGAGGGCGTTTGACGCCATGCGACAGGCCGGGATATTCCCTATGGGGGTGATCCCTAGACCTCACGCAAAGTTGCGCGAATGTTGGTATGCGGCCGCACTTTTTCAGGGTTTCTCCGGAGACTTGACGGCCCAAATATTGCGAAACAACAAGGCCGGAGCCTGCATGTCCGGGCTGCGCCATGCCAGAGTTGCCCACCACCGGTGTGGGGCCCAAAAGCGTGGGCGCAGAAATTGCGGTTGATCCCCTGCCGAGTCATCGAGGCCGTGTGACGTTCGACGCTTGTGTCAACGTCACCGACCAGAAGCCGGTCAATTTAATAGGAGACATCCATGCGACTTTCCAGGTATTCCGGGCGGCTTTTGTGGTCGCACGTCGGCCTGGCGCTGCTAGCAGCGCCAGGCTTGGCATCAGCCAACGCCGACGTCGAGAAAAACATCGCCAATTCCAAAAACTGGGCCACCCAGGCGGGCGACAACTTCAATCAGCGCTATACCAAGCTCAACCAGATCAACACCAGCAACGTCGGCAAGATGCAGGTGGCCTGGACATTCTCCACCGGCGTGCTGCGCGGCCATGAAGGCTCGCCGCTGGTGATCGACGGCAAGATGTACCTGCACTCGCCCTTCCCGAACAAGGTATTTGCCATTGACCTGGACACCCAGAAAATCCTCTGGAAATACGAGCCCAAGCAAGACCCGGCGGTGATCCCGCAAATGTGTTGCGACACCGTCAACCGCGGCCTGGCCTACGCTGAAGGCAAAGTGTTTTTGCAGCAAGCCGACAGCAACCTGATCGCCCTGGATGCCAAGAGCGGCAAGCTGGTCTGGTCGGTCAAGAACGGCGACCCGAAGATCGGCGCGGTCAACACCAATGCACCCCACGTCTTCAAGGACAAGGTCATCACCGGCATTTCGGGTGGTGAATGGGGCGTGCGCGGATTCATCGCGGCCTACGACATCAACACCGGCAAGCAGGCCTGGAAGGGCTACAGCGTCGGACCTGATGCCGAGATGCTGATCGATCCTGACAAAACCATGACCTGGACCGACGGCGCCATGAAGCCGGTTGGCAAGGACTCGTCGCTCAAGACCTGGAAGGGCGATCAGTGGAAGACCGGCGGCGGCACCACCTGGGGCTGGTACAGCTACGACAAGGCGCTCAACCTGATGTACTACGGCAGCGGCAACCCGTCGACCTGGAACCCGGCGCAACGCCCGGGTGACAACAAGTGGTCGATGACCATCTTTGCCCGCGACGTCGACACCGGTCTGGCCAAGTGGGTCTACCAGATGACACCGTTCGACGAGTGGGATTTTGATGGCATCAACGAGATGATCCTGGCCGACATCAACGTCAAGGGCAAGCCCACCAAGGCGCTGGTGCACTTTGACCGCAACGGCTTTGGCTACACGCTGGACCGCACCAACGGCGCGCTGCTGGTGGCCGAGAAGTTTGATCCCAAGGTGAACTGGGCCACCCACGTCGACATGAAGACAGGCCGGCCGCAAGTGGTGAGCAAGTACTCCACGGCGCAAGGTGGCCCCGACGTCAATACCAAGGGCATTTGCCCGGCGGCATTGGGCAGCAAGGACCAGCAACCCGCGTCGTTCGACCCGAACACCAAGCTGTTTTACGTGCCGACCAACCACGTCTGCATGGACTACGAGCCGTTCAAGGTTGAATACACCGCAGGCCAGCCGTACGTGGGCGCCACCTTGTCGATGTACCCGGCACCCGGCAGCCACGGTGGCATGGGCAACTTCATCGCCTGGGACGCCGGCACCGGCAAGATCGTGCAGAGCTATGCCGAGAAGTTCTCGGTCTGGAGTGGCTCGCTCAACACCGCTGGTGGCCTGTCTTGCTACGGCACACTGGAGGGCTACCTCAAGTGCGTTGATGCCAAGGACATCAACAAGGAGCTGTTCAAGTTCAAGACGCCGTCGGGCATCATCGGCAACGTGTTTGCTTATGAGCACAAGGGCAAGCAGTTCATCGGCGTGTTCTCGGGCATTGGCGGCTGGGCCGGCATCGGCATGGCGGCAGGGCTTGAGAAAGACACCGACGGCCTGGGCGCAGTGGGCGGCTACCGCGAGTTGGGCCAGTACACCGAACTCGGTGGTTCACTGACAGTCTTCGCACTTCCGAACTAAGTTCAAAAAACGGAGTCACAGCCCGTCTCGGGTGCTGGCTCCGGCTTCAGCATGTTTTGGGGGACGGTTGGCCCGGTGCCAGCTGTCCCCCCAACTTCTTGTCTCGATGGATGATTTGCACATGCTTCGGAAATCTCTGCTCGCACTGATCACGATGTTTGCTGGCCATGCCGCGCTGGCCCAGGCGCCGCTGTACCAGGTGGTTGAGGGCTACAAGGTGGACGCCGAAACCCTGAAGGGCTTTCGCACGTGGCGGGCCGCTGCTTGCGACCGCTGCCACGGCGCCAATCAAGAGGGCTTGGTCGGCCCGTCGCTGGTCAACAGCCTCAAGATCCTCACCAAAGACGAATTCATCAAGACGGTGCGTGACGGCCGGCTTGAAAAAGGCATGCAAAGTTTTGGCACCAGCCCGCAAGTGATGGACAACATCGACCGCCTGTACGCCTACCTCAAAGGCCGATCCGATGGCGCCATCACCCGCGCCAAGGTCGAGTTGATGCCATGACAGACGCCATGACGGCAACCAGGCTTGACGTCAAGAGAGTAGCCCTGCGCTGGGCCCAGCCCCAGCGCTTTGCGCGGCACTTGCTGGCCCTCGTGCCCTTGCTGGCGCTGGGCGCCGTGCAGGCGCAAGAAGCACCCGCCCCGCGCACGGCCTTGCGCGTGTGCCAAGACCCCAACAACCTGCCATTCTCGAACACCCGCAGCGAGGGCATCGAGAACCGCATCGCCGACCTGTTTGGCTCGGCGCTGGGCCTGCCGGTCACTTATTACTCGTTTCCGCAGCGCCTGGCCTTCATCCGCAATACGCTGCGCTACAAGCTGCCAGGTGAGGATTTCCGCTGTGACATCGTGATGGGCGTGCCGGTGGGCTTTGACCAGGTGTCGGTCACCAAGCCCTACTACCGGTCCACCTACGCCATGGTGTTTGCCAAGGGCCAAGGTTTGGACGGCGTCAAGAGCAGCGATGATTTTTTGCGCCTGGATGCCGCCAAATTGGCCAGCCTGCGCATCGGCCTGTATGACCGATCACCAGCCTCTGAATGGCTCAGCAAGCATGGCTTGGTTGAGCAAGGCCGGCCCTACCAGATCATGAACGCCAACCCCGAGCAATACCCGGGCGAGATCATCGAAAAAGACCTGGCGGCGGGCAAGATTGATGTGGCCATCGTCTGGGGCCCGATTGCCGGCTACTTTGCCAAGCGCGTCGCCACGCCCACGCTGCAAGTCGTGCCCATGAAGTCAGAGCCCGGCGTCAAGTTCGACTTTCAAATGGCCATGGGTGTGCGCTACGGCGAGCGTGAATGGAAGCAGCAGATTGAGACGCTGATCGAATCACGCCAGACCGAGATCACGGCCATCCTCAGCGAGTTTGGCGTGCCGCTGGTCGACGCCAGTTACGCGTCACCGGGTGGTCGCTGAACCCAGCCTGGTGTTTGCCCTCTCGATGAACTCACCCCATCGCGTCTTGCCGGCCTGGCCTGTGTCAGTCGCCGTGCTGGCCATGGCCGTCTGCCTGGCCGCACACAGTCCCGCCCAGGCTCAACCCAGCCCGTCTGCTGAGATTGACCGGTCCACCGCCGTGAGCTTGTCGGGCAGCGTGCTGCGTGTGGAGGCGTCCAAACCAACGGGTGGGTTCTCCATGGGCTCGGGCGTCACAGTGGGGCCCGATCTGGTGATCACCAACTGCCACGTCACCCGTGAGTCGACTCGGCTGAACGTGGTGCGCAACGGCGTGCGTTGGCGCGTGACCGCGCAAGTGGTTGATGCCGCCCACGACCTGTGCTTGTTGCAGGCACCCGGCCTGCAATCACCCGCCGTGGCCATGGCCGATGCCAACGCCGTGCAACTTGGCCAAAGTGTGCTGGCGCTGGGCTACACCGGCGGCATGGGGTTGCAACACAGCTTGGGCCTGGTGGTGGGCTTGCACCGCCAAGACAACAGCCGCGTGGTGCAAACCTCCAACGGCTTCAACTCGGGGGCCAGCGGCGGCGGCCTGTTCGACAATCAAGGCCGCTTGCTGGGCATATTGACCTTCAGGCTGCGTGGTGCCGAGCAGCATTACTTTGCGGCACCCGCCAACTGGGTGGCCAGCCTGGTGTTGGCCGCTCAAGCCGGCGCCTTGCAAGCCGTGCAAACGCTGGACACCGCCGACCCGCCTTTCTGGTTGGCCCAGGGCGATCAGCAGCCGCGTTTTTTGCGCGCCTCGATGTTGCAAGTTGAGCAGCGCTGGCTTGATCTGGCCGGGCTGGCCAGGGCCTGGTTGTTAGACGATGCACGAGACGATGCACGAGACGGCGAGCCCTGGTACTTGCTGGGCATGGCCCTCGATCAACTGGCTCAGCCCGCACAAGCCCGCATGGCCCTGCATTGCGCGCTGCGTCTGCAACCCCAACGCGAGACAGCACAAGCCCGTCTCGACAAACTTGACAAACTTGTGCCCGAGTCGTCTGCCGGTCTGGCGGCCCAGCGCTTGCCCGAGACAGGCACCGTGGCAGCCGTGAGTTGTCCCGCTGTCGCCTGAAGCCCAAACTCGCGCGCACGCACCGTATTTACCGCAGCCCTCCCAAACTCGGCACCCCATGACCCTGTCAACTGTCACTCCCAAACTCTTTCAGCCCAAGGCCTTGCTGTGCGCGGCAGTGCTGCTGGCCAGTGTCACGCTCGGCCCAGTGTCATGGGCGGCAGATGATTTTTCAGCCGCCGAGCGTGCGCTGTTCATGGACAACCAACTCGGCGCGCTGAAGCCGCCGGTCACGCTGCAATTCAGCTACCGCAAGTCGGGCACGCTGGAGGCGGCGTTTGATGACACCGTGGCAGTGACCTTGCGCAACCCGGCCCAAGGGCCGTGCTGCAATGCCAGCGCCGAGTTCTTGCACGGTGATCGCCAACTCAAGCTGCCCGACATTGAGTCGGCCCAGGGCAACCCTGCCGTGCTCTATTTTTTGGAGCGAGACATCCGCGAGATGCAGCGCCTGACCAAGGGCCAGCCCAACTACTTTCGCAAGCGCATCCGCATGGCGGTGGCCCAAGGCGCAACACTCAGGCCCGTGCAAGTGGCCTGGGCCGGCAAGCCGGTGGACGGTCAGGAGATCACCCTGACACCGTATCTGGATGACCCCTTGCGTGCGCGCTTCGAGCAGTTGGCGGCCAAGCAATACGTGTTCACTTTGTCGGCTGCCGTGCCCGGCGGTGTGCACAGTATTCGCACCCAGGTGGCGGGCGCCATGCCAGGCTCGCCGCCGGTGCTGGTTGAAGAAATGGCCCTGCTGGGCGCAGTACCCGCCGCCGCACTGACCGTCAAGACGGCCGGCAAAGTGGCGGCGGCCGTGGCCAAAAGCCGCCAGCAGCCCTGACGCCGCCTCGTTCACACCCTGATCCCGACTGCTGATCCAATCTGCCGAACCTCTCCATGACCCTCTGTTGCCCCATGACACAAAAATTTGGCCTCGGCCTATTGCTGCTCAGCCTATGCGGCGCTGCGTTAGCGTTTGACTACCCCACCGTCGAGCGTGTGCTGTACGTGCAGGAATGCATTCGCAACCACCCCGGGCCCAATTTTGAGATGGTCAGCAAATGCTCATGCGCGCTGGACGTGGTGGCCGCCGAAGTGACGCACGACGACTACGTCAGCATGACCACCGTGAGCAACGCCATGAGCATTGGCGGTGAACGTGGCAATGAGTTGCGCGACAACGAGAGCCTGAAGCCGCAAATTGCCCGCTACCGCGCCGTGCAAGCCAAGGCCAACAAGGCCTGTTTCATCGGCATGGGGCCACGCTGAGCCCTGGCCAACCCACCACGCCCAATACACCCAGCGACCGGCCCCATGGCGTGCAAACCCCCAACTGGCGCGGCAACAGGCTCGGCCGTCAGCCGCAAGCCAGCGCCCCAAAAAACTGGCCAACAAGCCCGGCGCCGAGACTGCCTGCGCCGCGCGGCACTGGCCCTGCAAAGCATGGCGTTGGCCGGACTGGCGCCCCTGGCAACGATCGCCAACGCCCAGCTGCCCTCGGGCGACAAGCCCGAAGCCAGCCCGGTGTGGTTGCAATTGCGCGCCACGATGTTTGGACAGCGCCCCATCATCGCGGCCAGCGCCGACACCTTGCTGCTTGAGGCGCCGCTGCGCGCGGTGGACGCCGCCGTGGTGCCCATCACCATCCGATCACGCTTGCCGCAAACCACGCAGCGGTTTGTGCGCCGGATCATCCTGGTGATCGACAGCAACCCCTCGCCGGTGGGCGCCATTTTCCAGTTCAGCCCCGACAGCGGCCGCGCCGATGTGGAGTTCCGGGTGCGCGTGGATGCTTATTCGCATGTGCGCGCCATCGCCGAGATGAACGACGGCACGCTCTACATGGCGCTGCGCTATGTCAAGGCCTCGGGCGGCTGCTCGGCGCCGGCCGGTGGTGATGCCCAGGCGGCGCTGGCCAGCCTGGGGCAAATCCGCATGCGGCCTGAAGGCCCGGCGGTGGCCAATCAGCCACTGGCCGTGCAGCTGCAAATCAGCCACCCCAACCATTCGGGCATGGCGATGGACCAGCTCACGCGGCAGTTCACGCCGGCGCAGTTTGTGCGGCAAATTGAGGTCACGCTGGCGGGCAAACCGGTGTTGTCGGCGCAGGTGGATTTTTCGATCAGCGAGAACCCGCACCTGCGCTTTTTTGTGGTGCCCGGCGCGGGTGGCGAGCTGCTGGCGCGGGTGGTGGATACCGATGACCGCCACTTCTCGGCCAGTTATGCCTTGAAGGTGGCAACGCCCTGAGCCATGAGACTCACGACGATGCCAACCCGCCGCGCGCCGCGCCGGGCCGCCCATTGGTCGCTGGGCCGGTGGTCAATGGCGCTGTTTTTTGCGGTGCCAGTTGGGCTGGCCAGTGCGCCCTCGCCCGCCCTGGCCGCGCCCTTTGCCTACATCACCAACCAGGGCAGCCACGATGTGTCGGTGATCGACCTGGCCAGCCAGCAAGTGGTGGCCACCGTGCCGGTGGGGCGCTCGCCGGCGGGCGTGGTGGCGTGCAGCGCGGCGGGGCTGGTATTTGTGTCCAACCCCGACAGCCGCAACATCTCGGTGATCAACATGCGCAGCCAAAGCGTGGTGGCCACCTTGCCGGCCGGTGAGGGCCCCGTGGGCATTGACGCATCGGTCGACGGCAAGCAGTTGTTTGTGGCCGACTGGTACAGCCACCGCCTGCTGGTGATCGACCCGAGCCAGCCCCAGGCCGCAGCGCTGAGCATCAAAGTAGGCCAGGCACCAGCGGGCGTGGCCGCCGCCGCCGATGGCCGCACCGTGTTCGTGGCCGAGCGCGACGACGACAGCGTGGCCGTGGTGGACCTGCCCAGCCGCAGCGTGCTGGCCCGCGTGCGCGTGGGCACGCACCCCTTTGCCCTGCTGATCGACGCGCCGCGTGAGCGCCTCTACGCGCTCAACGTGCAGAGCGATGACCTCTCGGTGATCGACCTGCACGACCTCAAGCACCCCACCGTGCTGGCCACCATCAAAGTGGGCCGCGCGCCGTATGGCGCGGCGCTGGCCGCCGGTGGCACCAAGCTGTTTGTCACCAACCAGCATGACAACAGCGTCAGCGTGATCAACACCCAAACCCTGCAAGTCAGCCACACGCTCAAAGGTTTTGCCTACCCCGAGGGCATTGCCGCCCATGGCCACGAGGTGTATGTCGTCAACTGGATGGACGACGACGTGAGTGTGCTTGACGACGACAGCGGCCGCCTGCTGCGCCGCATCGCCACCGGCCAGGGCAGCCGGGGTTTTGGCGCTTTTATTGGCGCGCCGCCCCCGCCCTGAGTTGCTGTTTACGCCTCCTTTCAACCCCCCGCCACCCGTAGACGTCAGATGACCAATCCCTTTTCAACCGCCCCGCCATCGCGGCCAACGTCGCCGCAACGGCGCCTGGCCACGCTGGGCCTGATGTTGTTGTTCACCGGCGCTGCACAAGCCCACGGCCCAACCCGCCAAAAGGTCATCGAAAAGATCAGCATCGACGCGCCTGCGGCCGCCGTGTGGGCGCGCATCCGCAACTTTGACGCGCTCAAGGACTGGCACCCGGCGGTGGCCACCAGCCCCGCCGACAAAGGCAACGAGGAAGGCTCTACGCGGCAGCTAACGCTCAAAGGTGGCGGCGAACTCAGCGAGACGCTTGAGGGCCACGACGACGCCAAAATGAAATACAACTACCGCGCCAAGGACGGCGGCGCGCTGCCGGTGAGCAACTACACCGCCACGATCAGCGTGCGTGCCGATGGCGACAAGCGCTGCACGGTGGAGTGGCGCGGCGCCTTTTACCGCGGTTTCCCCAACAACGACCCGCCGCCCGAACTGAACGACGAGGCTGCGGTGCGTGCCGTCACGGGCGTCTACCAATCTGGCCTGGCCAACCTCAAGAAGCTGGCTGAAACGCGCTGAGTGCGTTGCGATCAGTGCACCGCGCCACATCGCCTCCCGCCATGACGCAGTCGCTCATTTCATCAACTGGCAATTTACTCGCTTTCGTGCGGCTCGGGCCATCGCGGCTGCGCGCCTTGGGCGCCGTTGTCGTCTCGCTGGCCTTGCTGGGCTGCGCTGGCAGCGGGCTGAAACCCGGCACGCCAACGCCAGCCGCCGCCACAAACGCCGCCACAAACTCCGCCACAAACTCCGCCACAAACGCCGCCACAAACGCGGCCACCGACACACCCGCCACCGCGCCACAGGCCCAGCGCCTGGCCGACGGCGTTTACATGCTGCCCGGCGCTGTGGGCGTGGCCGACGAGCACAACCTGGGCCGCATCGGCAACGCGGGTTTCATCGTTGGCCCGCTGGGCGTGCTGGCCATTGACACCGGCACCTCGCTGGCCCACGGCCGGGCCTTGCTGGCGGCCATTCGCGGCGTCACCACGCAGCCGGTGCGCCTGGCCTTGATCACCCATACGCGGCCCGAGTTTTTGTTTGGTGGCAACGCCTTCCGCGAGCAGGGCATCCCCATCCAGATGCACAGACGCACCGCGCAGTTGATGGCAGCCCGCTGCGAAACCTGCCTCAAGGCGCTGGTGCAGCAAGTGGGCGACGAGGCCATGCAAGGCACCACGATGTACAAGCCCGACGTGGTGTTTGACGCCCCGCAACTGCTGCAAACCATTGGCCGGCCGGTGCAACTGCTGCAAGCCGGCCACAGCAGCGGGCCAGGTGATATCGCGGTGTTGGATGTCGCCAGCGGCGTGCTGTTTGCCGGCGGCTTGCTGGACGCCGGCCGCGTCCCCGACATCCAGGACGCCGACCTGCCCGGCTGGCACCGCGCCTTGGCCGAGCTGCTGGCCCTGCACCCCACGCAAGTGGTGCCCGGCCACGGCCCGCCCAGCCCGCCCAGCTTGATCAATGCGGTTGAGCGCTACCTCACGCAGCTTGAGGCCCGCACGCGCGTTTTGGTGGCCGAGGGCGCGTCGCTGCTCACCGTGCCCGAGATGACCGAGCTGCCGGAGTTTGCCGATTGGGCCTCATACGACACCATCCACCGCCGCAACGCGTCGATCGCCTTTTTGCGCTTTGAGCGTGATCTGCTGTTGCGTTAGGAATCCATTCCATGCCCAAGTTCAAGCACGATCACGCCAAGCTGCCCCGCCGCCGCGCCCTGGCCTCACTTGCTTCGCTCACCACACTGGCCTGGGCCATTCGCCCAGCGCCTGCCCTTGCCGCCATCGGCGGCTTGCCGTCGGCCGCGCACGGCGACAGCTCACCCGAGTGGGACCACCTGCGCGACAAACTTTTTGGCGACCGGCCGCTGGTGGCTGATGGCAGCGTGGTGCAGCTGATCGCGCCGTTGCGCGCGGCCTACGGCGCGTCGGTGCCGGTGCGCATCGTCTCGCGCCTGGCGCAAACGCCGCAGCGTTGGGTGCGCCGCATCACGCTGGTGGTCGACAAAAACCCATCCCCCGTGGCAGCGGTGCTGGCGCTCTCGCCCACGCTGGGCCAGGCCGATTTTGAGATCCGCCTGCGGGTGGACGAATACAGCCACATACGCGTGGTCAGCGAGCTGAGCGACGGTACGCTGCACACCGACGCACGCTACGTCAAAACCTCGGGCGGTTGCTCGGCGCCGCCCAACCGCAGCGCGCCGCACCTCATCGGGCGCACCCAGTTCAAGCTGCTGGGCGTGCCGCGTTTTGGCGAGGTCAACAGCGCCGAAATCACCGTGGTCCACCCCAACGACACCGGCTTCGAGCTGAACCAGGTCACCGTCATGTACATCCCGCCGCACTTTGTGCGCACGCTGCGGGTGGGCTACGCCGGCGCGCCACTGTTTGACGCCGAGCTTGATTTTTCGGTCAGCGAAAACCCCACGCTGCGCTTCAACTTTGTGCCGCCTGGCCCGGGCGATCTGCAAGCCGAGGTGGTTGACTCGCACGAGCAGCGCTTCACCGGCCGATTGGCGGTGGAATGATGCGCCGCCACCTGGGTGGGTTGATCGTGGCGCTGGCGGGCTCAGCGGCGCTGCTGCTGCCCGGCACTGGGGCATTGGCCGCTCTGCCTGAGCGCTATCACGCGATGGTGGTGCAACCCAGCGGCGGCCCCGACCGCGCCGAGTTTGACCTGGTCCCCGCGCTGGACCGGGCGCGCCGCGAGCACAAACGCTTGTATGTTTACCTGGGCGCCAGCGACTGCGCCTATTGCCGCCGCTACGAGGCCTTTTTGGCCCGCAACGCCGACGAACTGGTGCCGCAGTTCAGCCGCCACAACTTTTTGCTGGTTGATTTGCGCAGCAACCTGTCTACGCTGGCCAGCAAGCTGTTCATCCGTGTGGGCCCACGCAGCCTGCCGTATGCCGAGTTTCAGCGCAGCATTGGCGACGAGCGCGCCCGCCTGCTGGTCTACCCCAGCGTGTGGCTGTTTGATGAAAACGCCAAGCCGCTGATGCAGATGCCCGCAGGCACCGGCACCTTTGAGACCGTGGCCGAGCAGCTTGAGATCCTCAGGCTGGAGCAGTAGCCCACTGGCCGCCCGGCGCCCACCGGAAAAGTGACCTGACTGGCCCTCAATCTCAGCGTCGGTGCGGATCGCCCAGGTTCCAACAGTGGTCAAGTCGTGTTCAACGAATTGCTCCTTGGTAGGCATGCGGAACGAGGTGCGCCGCAGTTTGTTGTCCGATGCCCGCGCGGCGAGCCAGCGCACTGTGTAGACCAGCGAAAGTCGTCCTGCCGCATGTGATCATGTGGCCATTCGCCCGATCCGGCGTCTGCCGGACGCCGCAGCGCAAATCACAGAAACGATCACATGACAGCCTCAGCATCAGAGCGCAATGCTTTATGGGACGCCTTTCTTCAGCGATGGCCTCTTGAAGACCTGAGCCAGCTCACACTGCCTCAATACACGGCAGCCGGTGACAAGGACTGCTTCACGCAATGGCTGGAATCCAAGACGGAGGGCCTGGGCTCGATTTGGGGTGGTTCGTCGTTCAAGTTCGGCGTTTATTCCCGCAAGGATCAGTCCGAGCAAGTTGACGGAGAGGGTCGCCACTTCAGTGCGGACTACGCCTGGATGGCCAAGTACGGCGACACCGCGCAAGCGGCGTTTGCCAAGATTCACGGCATCATCCTCGGAATCGCCAAGGCTGCCAGGTCTGGCGATCTGGCTGCCGTCGAGGCCGCTGACTTGGGCACCGTCACCAAATGGAAGATCGCGTTCCTGTACCAGGACAGGGCGAATCCCTCGGTGTTGCCGATCTACAAGCTGGACAGCTTGCGCAGCGTCGCTGGTGCTACTGCCAAGGTGACATGTGCCGAGCTGCACGCCAAGCTGATGGCGCAGCGGGGCGAGGCAAACGTGCTGACCTACGGCGACAAAGTGTGGTCTGAGATTCAGGCCATCGAGTCGGCAAAGTTGACCACAGACAAGGCTCTCGAGTACTTCAAGGGGTCGGATCGATTCAAGCCAGTGAAGCCGCCCACCGAAAAGATGGCGGGCTTCCGAAGCGCGAGCGGCGCCGAGATTGCCCTCGCTCTCGACAACAAGACACCCACCCTGTACCTCAGCCCTGGCACGTGGCTTGAAGATGTCAAGAGCGTCCTCGGTGGTGTCGTTCACTACGCACCCGACAAACCTCGTTCCAGCAACATCGCGGCCAACGCGCCGGCCCTGGCCGTTGGCAACCCCATCGTCAAGCTGACGGTGCCGGACATGGCGGCACTTCACAAGCTGTGCGACGCCTACGAGGGAGCCGATCCATCGATCGTCGTTGTCCAGGCGGCGCCCGTAGCGAAGGAGCCCGAGTTGGACACCCCGGCTTTGAATCAAATCCTCTACGGGCCACCGGGCACCGGGAAGACCTTTGAGACCATCAACGCCGCACTAGCGATCCTTGACCCTGCGTACCTGGCGGCGAACCTAGGCGTCCGTGCGGCTTTGCGCCGCCGCTTCATGGAGTTGGAACGTGCGAAGCGCGTCCGCTTCACGACCTTTCATCAGAGCTTCAGCTACGAGGATTTCGTCGAAGGCATCCGAGCAAATGTTGACGACGATGCAGGGGCACCCGTCAAGGGCGTGAGCTATACGATCGAGAACGGCGTGTTCGCTGACTTGTGTCGAGACGCACGTCGCGACAAGCAGCTTGAAGAGCATGTCGGCATTCGCGAAGACGCCAAGGTTTGGAAGGTGTCCATCGAAGAGTCCAGCAGCTCGGGCGAGACGCGCAAGTATTGCTTGTCCCATAGTGAGGCGCGCGTTGGTTGGCCCAAGGCTGGCGATCTCAACACAGCCGACCTGAACGAAGTCGGTCAGAAGCTCGGCACGAAAGTGCAGAGTTCACTCGACAACTTCAGCCAGCAGATCACCATCGGCGACGTCGTGGTCTGCCTGGCATCGACGACGACCATCAGTGCGGTGGGGGTTGTCACCGGCGACTACGAATACACGCCCAAGGTGCCAGCCGGCGTGCGAGACGACTATGTGAACAAGCTGCCGGTCCGATGGCTGGTCACAGGCATCAACTTCAACATCCTGGAAGTCAACAAAGGCGTTCGGCTCACGCTGCAGACCGTCTACCGCCTGTCTCGGATCACCTGGCCCGATCTTCTGCAAGCGCTCACCGCTGCCGGCGTGAAGCTGAGCGTGCCGGTGCAGCCTTCGGCGCCGACTCACGAGCCCTACGTGCTCATCATCGACGAAATCAACCGCGGAAACGTCTCACGCATCTTCGGTGAGCTGATCACATTGATCGAGCCTTCCAAGCGGGCCGGCGCCGACGAGGCACTGGAGGCGATCCTTCCCTACTCCAAGAAGCCGTTCAGCGTCCCAGCCAACGTCTATCTGATCGGAACGATGAACACGGCCGATCGTTCTCTTGCCGGGCTTGATGTGGCGTTGCGCAGGCGCTTTGTGTTTCGCGAAATGCCGCCGCTCCCTGATCGGCTGAAGGACTTGACGGTGAGCGGCATTGATGTGCGCAAGCTGCTGATCGTGTTGAATCAGCGCATCGAAGCGCTGCTCGACAGAGAGCACTGCGTCGGCCACGCTTATTTTATGCCGCTTGAAGACGATGCCAGCCTTTCGCGTCTAGCCCAGATTTTTCGGCAACAGATTCTGCCGTTACTGCAGGAATATTTCTTCGAGGACTGGCAGCGCATTCAATGGGTGCTGAACGACCACCGCAAGCTCAAGCCTGAGCACCGCTTCGTTCGGGCTCAGCCCTGGAACGTGAAGGAGCTGTTCGGTGACGAGGTGACGGTTTCGGGCACCAGGCAAGCCTGGTCGGTTAACGAAGGCGCCTTCGCGCTGCCCGAAAGCTATCTGGGCCTGATTGACCACGCGCTGCCGACGTGAGCGCCGTTGTCTGCGTTCGCGAGTACGCGCGGCTGACGACCGCCCCGGTCGTGTCGTCGCTCGACTGCGCCCAGGTGACCACCAGCGCGTTCGACTATCTCTGCAAGTTGAGCGAGTCGTTCTCGCGTTCTGGTGCGCGCCTGGTGCAAGTAGAGGGCCGCCAATCGCTGAGCCTCGACAGCTACGTCGGAGTCATTCAGACGCCATGCGGCACAACGCTTGAGATAGTGCCGAAGCATCACGAAGTCGGCGATAGCCTGCCAGTGTGCCGTGCACTGCTGCGCAAGATGATCCAGGCAACTTTGGACCTGCCAACCCGAGAGGTCGGCATCGCCGTGCTGGAACACTTCGACGCGCCGCTCTCCGAGTGGGTGATGCGCCGCTACCTTGCCGAACTCGACCAATTGGTCAAGCGCGGCTTGCGCTTTGACTACCATCGCGTGGCAGAGGAACTTCCCTTCCTTCGCGGGCAGATGAACATCATGTCGCAGTTGCGCCAACCGCCAGGCCGAGAACACCGCTTTCATGTGCGCCACGATGTCTTCCTGCCCGACCGGCTAGAGAATCGATTGTTGAAGCTGGCACTCGACCGCGTTCGTCTGAGCACGAAGGACGCCGACAACTGGCGGCTGGCCCAGGAGCTGAGCTTCATGTTGGCCGAGGTGCCCGCCAGCCAGCAGGCGCAGGCAGACCTGCGAGCATGGGGAACGGATCGGCTGATGGCGCACTACCGCTCCGTCAAGCCATGGTGCGAGCTGATCTTGAACCGCTGGATGCCGCTGGCCGTGCTCGGCGAGCAGCATGGCCTCAGCTTGCTGTTTCCCATGGAGAAGTTGTTCGAGAAGTACGTGGCCGCGTGGTTGCGCGGAAGAGTCAAGACAGGGACTCAGATTCGAACGCCTGCCGCGAGTGAATCGCTGTGTAGGCATGCCGACAACGACATGTTCAGGCTGGAGCCCGACGTACTGATCAGCACCGGCGTGCAGCGGTGGGTGCTGGACATGAAGTGGAAGCGGATCAACTCGGCCGACGCGCAGAACAAGTACAAGCTCAGCCAGGAAGACTTCTACCAAATGTTTGCCTACGGCCACAAGTACATGCAGGGGGCAGGCACCATGGCGCTGATCTACCCGAAGTCCACGTTGTTCGCTGAAGCGCTCAAGCCGTTTCACTTCAGCCCGACGTTGCGGTTGCAGGTCTGGCCCTTCGACCTTGACAGCGACAGCCTGGTTGGATGGCAAGCGAGTGATCTCCCCCTTCGCGGCGAAGCGTCAGTGGAGAATGGGCCCACCGTGAGTTTCTGAGAGGCTCTCATCAGGGTTCGGACTGATGCGGGGCCCGTCACCCTCAACCCTCTTCCCCGAGTACGGGAGACAGGGAGATTCGAGGTCACAGTTCACCCTCCCACCGCGTTAGGTTTTTGAATCCTCCAACGCCTGACGGGTCAGGCTCAGCGAGTTGACCCGGTCCCTGAACACCAAGGGTCGCTCGACCACCGCTGCCCCGCCCCCGCCCGCCTCGGCCCGCGCCACCGCGTCCAGCACCCGCCCATGCACGGGGCTTTTGGGGCACACCGGGTCGGCGGCAGCCGGGTCTTGGGTCAGCAAAAAGGCCTGGCAGCGGCAGCCGCCCATGTCGATCTCGCGCTGGTCGCAGCTTGAGCAAGGCTCTTTCATCCAGCCCGTGCCCCGGTAGCGGTTGAAGCCTTCGCTGTCAAACCAGATCTCGCGCAAGCCCATCTCGCGCACGTTGGGGAAGGCCAGGCCGGGCAACATGCGCGCGGTGTGGCAAGGCAGCGCGGCGCCGTCGGGTGCCACGGTCAAGAACATGCTGCCCCAGCCGTTGACGCATTTTTTGGGCTTGCCCTCGTGGTAGTCGGGCGCGACAAAAAACAGGCGCATGCGGCCATCCAGCTTTTGGCGCCACGCATCCGTCACGGCCTCGGCCTGGCGCAACTGCGCGTGCGTGGGCAGCAGGTGATCACGGTTGTGCAGGGCCCACGAGTAGTACTGGGTATTGGCCAGCTCCAGGTACTCGGCGCCGCAGTCGTCGGCCAGGGCAATGATGCGGTCAATATGGTCGATGTTGAGACGGTGGATCACCACGTTCATCACCATCGGCCAACCTTGCTGCTTGATGATGCGCGCCACCTTGTGCTTGAGCTCAAAGGTTTTGGTGTGCGTCAAAAAGTCGTTCATCTCGCGGGTGGAGTCTTGAAACGACAGCTGCACGTGGTCCAGCCCGGCGGCCTTGAGCGCCGCCGCGCGCGCCTCGGTCAGGCCCACACCCGAGGTCAGCAGGTTGGTGTAGTAGCCCAGCTTGTGGGCCTCGGCCACGATGATCTCAAGGTCATCACGCAGCAGCGGCTCACCGCCCGACAAACCACATTGCACGGCGCCCAACTCGCGGCCTTGGCGCAGCACACGCAGCCAGTCGGCTGTGGAAAGCTCTTGCTCGTGCGCCGCAAAATCCACCGGGTTGTAGCAAAACACGCAGTGCAGCGGGCAGCGGTAAGTGAGCTCGGCCAGCAGCCACAGCGGTGGGCCGGGGCGCGCAGGTGGCGTGGACCGAACAGGCGTCGGGTTGGGCGACTGATTTGGCATCATCAATCCCAGGTCAACCAGCGCTGCTGGCCGGCCATTTGCACAAAAGCCAGCACGTCGGGCGCCAGGCCTTGGGCGGTAAACGCCGCCTCAAGATCGGCCACGATCTCAGCCACCGTGCGCTGGCCATCGCAGCGTTTCATGATCTCGCCCGCGCTGGGGTTGAGCTTGACCATGCCCTCGGGGTAGAGCAGCACGTGGCTGTCTTGCACTGGCTCCCATTGCAGTCTGAAGCCCGCTCCAATCCGGGCTTGGGTTTGAAGGCCTAGGCTGCTGGGCGCGATGGCTGGCTGAGTCATGCCAGCACCTTGGCCGTGGCCCCAGCCGCCACCCCAACCACCCCAGCGTCCACCCCATACTTCAGCGCCATCGCGTCATTCATGGCCCACAAGATGTCCAGCTTGAACTGCAACACCATCAAGGCTCGCTGCTGCAGGGCGGCGGTATTGAAGTGGCCCAGCGTGATGGCCAGGCCCTGCTCCACGTCACGCCGCGCCTGGCTCACGCGGTTGCGAAAATACATCAAGCCGGCCGCGTCGATCCACGGATAGTGCTCGGGCCAGGTGGCCAGGCGCTGCTTGTGGATGTCAGGCGCAAACAGCTCGGTGAGCGACGAGCACACCGCCTCTTGCCACGGCGCGTGGCGCGCAAAGTTCACGTAGGCGTCCACCGCAAAACGCAGGGCAGGGATCACGTGGCGCAAGTCCAGCACCTCCTCGCGGCTCAGGCCAACCGCCTGGGCCAGGCGCAGCCAGGCCTCGATGCCGCCTTCATCGCGGATGCCGCCCAGCTCAAACCCGTCGTGGTCCAGGATGCGCTGCACCCAGCCACGCCGCACCTCGCGGTCAGGGCAGTTGGACAGCACAGCGGCGTCCTTGATGGGGATGGCGATCTGGTAATAGAAGCGGTTGGCCACCCAGCCCCTGATTTGCTCGGGCGAAGCGCGGCCGCTGTTGAGCATCACGTTGAACGGGTGGTGAATGTGGTAACTGCGGCCGGCGTCGCGCAGACGCGCTTCAAACTCGGTGGGGCTCCAGGCGGGCGGGGTTTCAGACGTGGGTTCGAACGTGTTTGCAGAGCTGGACATAGGCACCTCAGGCTTGGATCAGCATGCCGTCCTCGCAAACTTCAATGCCGTGGCGTGTCAAAAACGCACGGGGTTCGGAGTCTTCGTCGAGGATGGGGTTGGTGTTGTTGATGTGGATGAGCAAGCGGCGCGTGGTGGCGGGCAGGCGGTCCAGCCACTCGACCATGCCGCCAGGGCCGCTTTGCGCCAGATGGCCAATGTCCTGAGCGGTTTTGCTGCCCAGGCCCAGCGCGGGCATCTCGTCGTTGGTGAAAAACGTGCCGTCCACCATCACCACGTCGGCGCCGGCCATGGCGTCAAACACGGCCGGTGAAATCTCGGCCAAACCGGGCGCGTAAAACACGTTTTTGCCACTGACTACTTCAGTGATCAGCATGCCGATGTTGTCGCCCGGGCTGGGGTGGTCGCGGTGCGGTGAGTAGGGCGCGGCCTTGCTGCGCAGCGGCAGCGCCTTGAAGCGCAAACCCGGCACGCCGGGCACGCTGAACGCCGAGCCATCAATGCCGATGCGGTGGCGCTGCACGCCGCAAAAGTGGCCTAACACGCGCAGCACCGGGTTGCCCTCGGTCAGGTCTTCGGCCACCTCGTCGGTGCACCACAGCGGCAAGGGTGATCCGCGCTCACGCAGCATGAACAAGCCAGTGACGTGATCGACTTGGCCGTCCATCAGCACCACGCCGGCGATGGCGGTGTCGCGCAGCGCACGACCGGGTTGCAACGCCGGGTTGGCGCGGATCTGCGCCAGGATGTCGGGTGAGGCGTTGAACAAAACACCCTCAACCCCGCCGTCGGGCTGCACGAATATCGACGACTGGGTGCGCGCTTTGGCGCGCAAGGTGCCCGCGCGCTGGCCGGCGCACTGGCGGCAATTGCAGTTCCACTGCGGAAACCCACCGCCTGCGGCGGCGCCTAAAACGGTGATGCGCATGGCTTAATTTTTGAAGGCAAACAGCGGCTCAATGACGCTGCGCCGGGCAGGCCGGCGCAGCGGGGTCAAAACGTCAACCAGAGGCGCTGGATCAGCGCGCGGCCACGTACATGGTGATCTCAAAACCAAAACGGAAGTCGGTGGCGGTAGGGGTTTGCCATTGCATAAAAGGTCTCCTCGGGGCATGTCGCCAACACCGGGCGGTGATGGCGGGAACCAGCAGTTCCGTGATGCATGTTGGCCGGGCCCGCCACGCCCGCCCAGCCCTCGATTCATGATTTGGGCCTCATGATTTTCATGAATCGACGCCCAGTGCCCAACACCGGCCCGGCGCAGCACCTTGACCTGGGTTGACCGCCGCTACCATGCGGGCCGTGTCCCAAGAACCCCTTTTGCGCCCTGACCCACCGCCGTTCAAGACCGAGTTTTTGCCGGTCTCGGGCGGGCACCACTTGTGGGTGACGCAGCACGGCAACCCGCAGGGCCTGCCGGCGCTGCTGCTGCATGGCGGGCCAGGCTCGGGCTGCTCACCGCTGCTGCGGCGGTTTTTTGACCCCGCCGCCTATCACCTGATTTGCGTAGACCAGCGCGGCGCCGGTGCCAGCCAACCCGCCGGTGGCACGCGGCACAACACCACCAACGATCTGCTGGCCGACCTGCGGCAGTTGCGTGGGCACTTGGCGCTGGCCAAGTGGCTGGTGGTGGGCGGCTCATGGGGGGCCACGCTGGCGCTGGCCCACGCAGCGGATCAGCCCGAGGCGGTGGCTGGCTTGCTGTTGCGGGCGGTGTTTTTGGCGCGAGACCAGGACATCAGTGCCTTCTTTTTGCCGGGCACGGCCCGCACATCCGCAGCACAGGCCGCCTGGCAAACGCTGGCTGCGGCCGTGTTGCCAAATGCTGAGTTGCCAAATGCCGAGGGCGAAGCAGACGCACAGGCGCAAGCACCCGCACCCGCACCCGTTCAAGCACCGGCGCATGGCCTGTTGCCCGCCATCGCCAGTGCATTTGCCAACACGGCACACCAACCCAACCCCAGCCCAGCCCAACACCGCGTGGCCGCCGCCTGGTGGGCCTGGGAGCAAGCTTTGGCGCACGGCGCAGAGCACGGCGCACCGTTCGGCCCGGCCCCCGATGGCGAGGCGCTGCACGCACTGGTCAGGCGTTATGCCGTGCAAGCCCATTACCTGGCTCACGGCTGCTGGCTGCAGTCACCGTCACTGCTGGCCAGGGCCGCCCAACTGCCGGCCGTGCCCACGCTGCTGCTGCACGGCACGGCCGACGCCATCTGCCCGCCCGCTGGCGCCCAAGCCGTGCTTGACGTGATGCCGCACAGCCGCCTGCAATGGGTGGCCGGCGCAGGCCACGACCCCACGCACCCCGGCATGACAGCCGCCATGGTCAGCGCGCTGGCGCGGTTTGCCGAGGTCGGCCATTTCGGGCTGGCTGTTCCCAAGGCCCCAACCCTCAACCCCGACCCCGCCCCATGTCCCTGCGCCTGAAGATCAACCTGATCGTGGGCGTGCTCACGCTGGCGTTTTTGGTGGCCGTGATCACGCTGCAATTTCGCAGCCTGCGCGGCGCCGTGCATGAAGAAGTGGTGGCCGCCAACCGTGTGGCCGCCCAGCTGCTCAACCGCACTGCCTGGCGTTACGCCGCCCAGGGCACACCCGCCATGCGCGCCTTTTTGCAGGATCTGGGCCGCATCCGGTCCAACGACATCACGCTGCTTGACGCCGCTGGGCAAGTGCTCTACCAATCACCGCCCTCGGCCTACAAAGCCGGGCGCGACGCCCCGGCCTGGTTTGCCGCGCTGATCTCGCCGCCGCCGTCGGTGCAGGCGATTGACTTCCCCGACGGCAAGCTGGTGGTGCAGGCCAACGCCTCGCGCGCCACGCTCGACGCCTGGGAGGAGCTGGGCACGCTGGCCGCCGCAGCGGCCGCCTTGCTGCTGCTCGTGCACGCGCTGGTGTTCTGGCTGGTGGGGCGCACGGTGCGGCCGTTTGGCCAGATCGTGGCCGCGCTCAATACGCTGCACACCGGCCGGCTGGATGTCGTGCTGCCCAAGCTGCCCGGCACCGAGGCCGGCGCCATTGGCGCGGCCTTCAACCGCATGACGGCCGATTTGCAAGACCGCCTGGCCACCGAGCGCCGCGCGCTGCGCGCCGAGCTGCAGCTGTCTGAAAGCCGCGAGCTGCGGCGTGGCATTGAGCAGCACATTGAACAAGAGCGCCGCCTGATCGCCCGCGAGCTGCATGACGAACTGGGCCAGTCGGTGACCGCGATGCGCAGCATGGCGCTGTCCGTGGCGCAGCGCGTGGCCAGCCTGGACCCCCAAGCCGAGCAGGCGGCGCGCCTGGTGGCCGACGAATGCGCCCGCCTGTATGACGCCATGCACGGCATCATCCCGCGCCTGGCGCCGCTGGTGCTGGACAGCCTGGGCCTGGCCGAGGCGCTGGACGACCTGGTGCAGCGCATCCGGCGCAGCCAGCCCGGCCTGACGCTCATCAGCAGCGTACTGTTGCCCACCGACCGCGTGTTGTCGCCCGAGTGCGCGCTGACGCTGTACCGCGCCGCGCAAGAGGGCATCACCAACGCGCTGCGCCACGGCAATGCGTTGCGTGATGACACCGCATCAACGCACGACATCACGCCGTCCGAGGGCAGCGCGCCGCACCACCAACCTGCCACCACCGAGCCACTGGCCGCGCTGCCCAAGCAGCCTGCCCTGCACATTCACTTGCGCCTGTGGGCCGACGAGATGGCCCTCCATTTGTGCCTGGACGATGACGGCGTTGGCTTGCCGGCGACCATTGCCACCGCCACCACCTCCGCCGCCCCGCCATCACCCCCCGGCCACTACGGCCTGCGCTGGCTGGCCGAGCGCGCCGAAAGCCTGCAGGGCACGCTGCAATTGCTGCCCAACCCGCTGCCCAAGCCGCCACGCGGTACACGCTTGCGGCTCTCCATCCCACTGCCCGCCCAAGCCGGCCCGGCAAACCCACCAGGCCCCACAACATGATCCGCGTGATGCTGGTTGACGACCACGCGCTGGTGCGCATGGGGTTTCGCATGTTGCTGGCCGACGCTGGCATCGAGGTGGTGGCTGAGCTGGGCAGCGGCGAGGCCGCCTGCGCCGACTACCCCCGCCACCAGCCCGACGTGGTGGTGATGGATCTGGCCATGCCCGGCATGGGCGGCCTGGAGGCCGTGCGCCGCTTGCTGGCGCAAGACCCCAAGGCGCGCATCCTGGTGTTGTCGGCCCATGACGACACCGCCCACCCACAGCGTGCGTTAAGGGCCGGTGCGCTGGGGTTTTTGGGCAAGCGCAGCGCGCCCGATACGCTGATCACCGCCGTCAAAGCCGTGGCCGCAGGCGAGGCTTATGTGGACGCCCCCACCGCGCGCGCACTGGCCATGGCGCAGGTGACGGGCGACACCAACCCGGCCGAACTGCTGTCGGAGCGCGAGTTTTTGGTGTTCATCCAGCTGGCGCGGGGTTTGTCGGTGGCGCAAATTGCCGACAACCTGAAGCTGGCCCCCAGCACCGTGGGCACCCACCTCTACCACGTCAAACAAAAGCTCAACGCCGGCAACCAATCAGCGCTCACGCTGGTGGCCTTGCAGTGGGGGCTGATCCAGATCTAGCGCAGTGGCGGCGCCATGGCGCTACAGACCACCACGCGCCACAAC
>JAYWDK010000388.1:0-3471 GCA_043779845.1 Betaproteobacteria bacterium
CGCCCATGCATCTTTCAGAACTCAAGCTGATCCACGTCTCCGAGCTCATCACGATGGGCGAGGCACTCGAGATCGAAAACGTCGCCCGCATGCGCAAGCAGGAGCTGATGTTCGCGATCATGAAAAAGCGCGCCAAGGGCGGCGAACAGGTGTTCGGCGACGGCGTGCTCGAAGTGCTGCCCGACGGCTTCGGCTTCCTGCGCTCGCCCGACGCGAGCTACATGGCGTCGACGGACGACATCTACCTGAGCCCGAGCCAGATCCGGCGCTTCAACCTGCACACTGGCGACGCGATCGAGGGTGAGGTTCGCGTGCCGAAAGACGGCGAGCGTTACTTTGCGCTGGTGAAAGTGGACCGCGTCAACGGCGTGACGCCCGAGGAGAGCAAGCACAAGATCATGTTCGAGAACTTGACGCCGCTGTTCCCGAAGGAGCAGTTCAAGCTCGAGCGCGAGACCAAGTCCGACGAAAACATCACCAGCCGCATCATCGACCTGATCGCCCCGCTCGGCAAAGGCCAGCGCGCGCTGCTGGTCTCAGCGCCGAAGAGTGGCAAGACCGTGATGATGCAGAACCTGGCGCATGCGATCGTCGCCAACTATCCCGAGGTTTACCTGATCGTGCTGCTCGTCGACGAGCGGCCCGAAGAAGTGACCGAGATGCAGCGCACCGTGCGCGGCGAAGTCATCAGCTCGACCTTCGACGAACCCGCCGCGCGCCACGTGCAGGTGGCCGAAATGGTGATCGAGCGCGCCAAGCGCCTGGTTGAAATGCGCAAGGACGTGGTGATCCTGCTGGACTCCATCACCCGGCTGGCGCGCGCCTACAACAACGTGTTGCCCTCTAGCGGCAAGGTGCTGACCGGCGGCGTTGATGCCAACGCATTGCAGCGGCCCAAGCGCTTTTTTGGCGCGGCGCGCAATGTTGAAGAAGGCGGCTCGCTGACCATCATCGGCACCGCACTGATCGACACGGGTTCACGCATGGACGAGGTGATCTACGAAGAATTCAAGGGCACCGGCAACTGCGAAATCCACCTGGATCGCCGCATGGCCGAGAAGCGCGTTTATCCGTCGATATTGATCAACAAGAGCGGCACGCGGCGCGAAGAGCTGCTGCTCAAGCCCGAGATCCTGCAAAAGACGTGGATCTTGCGCAAGCTGCTCTACAACATGGACGAAATCGAGGCGATGGAGTTCATGCTGGACAAGATGAAGTCGAGCAAAAACAACCTCGACTTCTTCGACATGATGCGGCGCGGCGGGTGATTTGCACCGCAACGCTATAATGCTTGATTTTGCGCTTGCGAAAAGTGCGCAGCATGGTGCTGCGTGGCTGCCGACAGCAAGCTGCTGGTAAATGCTGATGAGTTCAGCGAAGGGTTTCCCATGAAAGAAGGCATTCACCCCAACTACCGCGACGTTTGTTTCGTGGATCTGTCCAATGGTTTCAAGTTCGTGACCCGTTCAACGGTGAACACGAAAGAAACTGTCAAGATGGACGACGGCCGCGACTTGCCGCTGGTGAAGCTCGAAACCACGAGCGAAACCCACCCGTTCTACACGGGCACGCAAAAGAGCATCGACAGCCTGGGCGGCCGGGTCGAGAAGTTCCGCAACAAGTTCGCGAGCCTGGGCATCAACAAGAAGCCAGCAGCCTGAACGGTGCTGCAAGGTGCAGCTGGTCTTTGGCCAGCGACCTGACACGAGGGCAGCGCAGGCTGCCTTTTTTTTGGCCAACGCAGCGCGCTGGCCAGCTCCAGCCTGATCAAGCGGTGATTCCAACAACCAACCCCGCCCTGGTAACCCAGGCCGCAGCAAAGCGTGTGCCGCGCTGGGCGCTACTGATGTTCTGCGCCGCCTACGTGCTGCCCGGGCTGTTTGGACGCGACCCTTGGCGCGGCGCTGACTTGAACGCCTTTGGCCAGATGCTGGCCATGGCTGAGGGTCGCACGTCGTGGCTGGCGCCCGCGCTCGGTGGCGTGCCCACCGGTGCAGCCTTGCTGCCACACTGGATTGGTGCTGTGGCCATCATGGCCGCTCAGCCGCTGGGCTTGGATCCGGCCCTGGCCGCCCGCCTGCCGTTTGCGCTATTGCTGGTCCTGACCTTGGTGGCCGTGTGGTACGCCAGCTTCCATCTCGCCCGTGGCGACGCCGCTCAGCCCCTGCCCCTGGCCTTTGGCGGCGAGGCGTCGCCGGTGGACTACGCGCGGGCGCTGGCCGATGGCAGCCTGCTGGCATTGATTGCCACGCTGGGATTGCTTCAACTGGGCCACCAGACGACGCCAGAGCTGGCACAACTGGCCGCAGTGGCGTGTTTTCAATGGGCGATGGCCGCCGCTGCGCGGCGCAGCTGGCCGGCCCGCGCGGCCGCTCTGCTGGCGCTGCCATTGCTGGCGGCCTGTGGCGCGCCGGCCATGGCGATGGCCTTGGGGCTGGGCGGCTCGCTGCTATGTCTGCGCGGCCCGGACCGCACCATGCGCTCCCTGGCACCGTGGCTATTGGCCGCCACGCTGATGGCGGCCCTCCTGGCGTGGGCCACGGGCAGCTGGGCCTGGCGTTTGGCGCCCACTATTGAGCCCCGCGTGCTGAGCAGTTTGTGGCTGTGGTTCTTGTGGCCGGCCTGGGTGCTGGCGCTCTGGACTCTGTGGGGCTGGCGCCGGCACTTGGGGCAATGGCATCTCGCGGTGCCGTTGCTGGGGCTGCTGGTGGCCCTGGTGGCGTGCATCGCGATGGATGGCTCCGACCGGGCGCTGATGCTGGGCCTGCCCAGCGTGGCTGTGCTGGCGGCGTTTGCGCTGCCCACCTTGCAGCGGGGCAGCACGGCGGCAATTGACTGGTTCTCTGTTTGTTTTTTCACCCTTTGCGCGCTGATCATTTGGGTGTTTTATGCCGCCATGCAGACCGGCGCACCGGCGGGCGCGATGGCCACGGTGCTGAGGCTGGCGCCAGGCTTCACGAGCCAGCTGTCCGTGCCTGAGCTGGTGTTGGCTGGCGTGGCCACGCTGGTCTGGGGCTGGTTGGTGCGCTGGCGCACGCGGCGCCACCAAGCTGTCATCTGGAAGAGCCTGGTGCTGCCGGCGGGTGGCGTGGCCCTGTGTTGGCTTTTGCTGATGACCTTGTGGCTGCCCTTGCTGGATTACGCCAGCAGCAACCGACCGCTGGCCGAGCGCGTGGTGCGCCATGTGCCTGTTGGCGCCTGTATCGCGGCGCCAGGCGCGTCGCCGTCGCTGGTGGCAGCGCTTGAGTTTCATGGCCGGCGGCAAGTGGACGCCACCCCTGGCGCCGCAGTGGGTCGATGCCCTGCCCTGGTGTTGGTGCTCGTGCTGCGTGGCCCCGAGGCAGATCACAGCGCAGCACTTGTAGCCAAGACCAGCTTGGGCTGGGTGGAAGTGGCCCGAGAGCGCAAACCCAGTGATCGCACCGAGGTCACCGTCGTGTACCGACTAGCGACTCCGGCCGTGCCCGCACC
>JAYWDK010000389.1:0-3438 GCA_043779845.1 Betaproteobacteria bacterium
CGCGCGTGGTGCCCCAGCTTGTAGCTTCGTTGACGAGCGACACCATCTGCACTGGATGCCAAGAGGCACTCCGTTGACTGCGTGTTGGTATGCTTACCCAACTCCGCAATCGTCGGACGAAGGGAGCAGAGCGTGGACATGTCGGCCATACCGGCACTTGAGGCGCTTATTCGGGTGCGGCGAGACGACACGACCTTGCCGGATGAGGAGCGAGCTGTACTGGAGAACTTCTGTGCTGACGAACGCGTGTCGGAGGCGCGGCTGCAGGTTTTCGTCGACGGCGTCGGCTCGTCCGCCTGGGCGAATATGGATGAATTCTGGCTGGCGCACGAGAGACACTATCTGCGCGAGCGCCTCTGGCGAGACAAGACCGACCCGGAGGTACCGGACACATTCGATATCGCGCTGAACGGTGCTAACGACTGGCCGAACATTGACGACAACGTAGCGCTGTACCGTGTTGAGTCTGTGTCGTTTGCGCTGCGCGGTAGCGGAACAGACGAGTCAGAGTTTTTCAATGCGATCCGGCACTACAACGGCGCGAAGACAGATGATCGTGATTCCGCACGTACGGTGCTGCAACGCGTGGTGGACACTTGGAACGCACGACGTGACCGCCGGCCGTCGTTTGCGACCACCGAAGACGAGATTGCGAATGTGCTCACCGTTGCCGGGGACGACTGGCCCAATGCCCTGCGCGATCACTTGGGGCTGGGACACTTCAATCCAATCCCTGGAAGACAGGAATCGGTGCTGCTGATGAGATATTCCGCGCGCGAGGTGCGCCAATGCAAGGCGGCTGGTGTCAGCGGGTTTTGCATTCCCACTGTGCTCGACGGGCCACTAACCCCGTTCTTCTTCCCTACTCCACTTGCCGGCGCTCGCGCTCCCGGTAGTGATCTGCAAGTAGGCCGCGCAGTGAATCTCAGGCCGGTGGCGAACGAGTCCGAATACTGCATGGGGCTGGAACTGATCCACTCCTATGTGGACTACCGTCCGGAACACCTTGCTCGTTGGGGCTCGATTTCACGACCCACAACGGCAAATCTGGCACAGTTGCGCAAGTTCCACTTGGCTTGGCTGCGCTTGGACACTGACCGCAACACCTTTGGCTGTGATCTGGCCCATGTCTGACACCGTCGAAACAACAACTGCCGCCCACAATCCTGCGGCGTACGCGTGGCTTCAGGCGCTGGCCAATACGCCCGATCGGGCTATCGACGACTTGTTGATGGGCGCAGCTTGGCTGGGCGGGTATGCCAGCCTCGATGCGCCACAAGCCTTGCCGCAGTTTCTGCCGGAGGATTTGAACGGCGCGTTAGACGGCGCCCTTCAGCGTTGGCTCAATGTCCAGCTGAAGAGCGTGGAGCTACCCGCAGGTGCCACGGCCAAACAGTGTGCACAGGCTTTGGCCGATGCATTCGGTCTGCTACAGACACTGGACTTACCGCGCACCCGCGGCTGGTGCCGTGAGCGAGCGAACCGGCTCTGGGGGTGGTTGCAATCGCAGCCGAGTTTTCCATCGTGTGAGCCGCGAGGAGCGTACCTGCGCGCGATGGCAATGGTCCAGACCAACCGCGATTTGCTCGACTTCTGGATGGCGCTGTGCCGTCAAGGCCATAAGGCATGGGTACATCTTGCCTTGTTCGGCCTGCGCCGGTTGCCGGCGGATGACACCGGCAAAGCCCAATCCGGTCTTCCAGAAGTGCTGGCCCAAGGGCTGGTCGACTATGGCTTGGCACTCGTGCGCCGTGGTGATGGGTACAAGAAGGAATGGCTGGCCGAATTGGATTTCCTGAGTGCTGTGTACCCGATGTCTCATGAACGATGGCAATCTCGGTTTCGCGATGCACTTGCAGTGCGGCCGCAGAACAAGGTGCGCACGCTGCGTCCATGGCTGGGCGAGCGATACGCTGCGGCCAATCTAGCGGCGCCCGCCGCCGCGGCGCGCAAGGTGTTGGAGCCACCGCATTGGGACAAGCAAATCCAGCCGCTTGTAGACCGATTCGACAAGCAACGGACGCAGGTGCAGCCGCAACTGCTGGCGCTGATGGGTCAGCACCTGCGCTTCGCGCAGGAAGCCGGCGACAACTTCTTCTTGGTGCGCTCGAACTGTCGACTGGCAAACTTCTTACTGAACTCACCCGCAGGTGCGATCCAGGAGGCACGCGATGCAGGCTGGGCACTGAAACTGGGCCAGGCGGCTGCCAGTTGGGCACCGAACTCTCCTCAGAGTTGGTCGGTTGTTGCTCGCGCGCTTGATGCACTAGGCGACTGGTCTCGTGCACAGACGATTTACTGGTTCGCGCGCCGCCGCTTCCCATACAACACGTTCTCGCACAATCAACTCGGCCATGCGTTAGCAATGCGCGGCTTTGTTGATGAAGGGGAGGCGGTCTATCGAGCTGCGATCCGGCGTTTTCCCGATGACTCGGTATGCTGGGCCGATCTTGGCCATACTCTGCGTTTGGCTGGCCGCTTGGACGACGCGCTAGTGGTCTATCGTGAGGCGCAGCATCGCTTCCAGCGCGAGCCGGCAATCTGCAACGCCTTGGCCGCAGTACTGATTGACCTGGGTCGCGCCGATGAGGCGCGCGATGCTTTGGTTTGGGCTGAGCAGGTGGTGGGCTCAGACGACAGCAAGAACCAGCGCATGCTGGCCGACTTGCGCGTGCGTTTGGCGGCACTGTCTGAGGGCGCCCCTATGCCGCCAAAGCGACCGCGGCCGCGGCCCGAACACGCGGCGGGCGATTGGTCGGCACTTGAAAGTGCAGCCGGCATTGGCCTGAACGGCTTGGACGCGCTGGGCCGCGCCGCCCTGTGGCGCCAGCGTGGCCAGCAAGACGACCTGGGCCGCGCCGCCCTTTCGCTGGACCAGGCGGCCGAAGCGGTGCATCACGACACGCGTTGGATAGCCGAACGTGGCCTGTGGCTGGCCGCGGCTGAGGGCTGGGCTGTCGCACGCCGTCACTTCGACCATGCGGTCGCCCAACGCCCCGGCGACGGCGTTCTGGCGGTGCTGCGGTTGCGTGCCCATGCGCACTGCGGCGAGACGGTGGATTGGCAGGCGCTGCGCGGACGCTTCGAAGACCTGGCGCCGGTGATTCGAATCGCCCAAGATGCCCATGCTAGCCTTCCCGCCGACATGACCGCGGCGGTAGCGGCGGAGCCTGTTCTCGACGAACTTGACGACTACGTTCGTCAAGCGCTGCGCGTGTACGATACCGCCAAGGTCCCCGGAATCGCCGAGCTTGTGCAGCAGGACTTCCTAGCCGCGAGGCAACTGGCCGTGTTCTGATCGCGTTGCTAAGCGAGATCGCTGACTGTCGAGCCACGTAGCCTACATGCTCCGCCGATACTGCCCGCCCACCTGGAACAGCGCTTCCGTGATCTGCCCGAGCGAGCAGCAGCGCACGGCCTGCATCAGCACCTCGAAGA
>JAYWDK010000390.1:0-3409 GCA_043779845.1 Betaproteobacteria bacterium
CACCCGCACCCGCACCCGCACCCGCACCCGCACCCGCACCCGCACCCGCACCGGCGTGGACGAGATCACCCAGCACCTGCCCGACCAGGCGGTGATGAACCGCGAGCTGCGCGCGGCGCTGGACGCCATGACCCCGTTGCGCGCCCAGCTTGAAGAATCTCGCGGCGCCACCCGCGAGCTGAGCACCGAGGTGCGCCTGCAAAGCGCTGTGCTCAAGCGCCTGGACGCGGCCACCTTGGGCGCCGAAAAATCCGCGCTGCGCAAGGTGCTGGAACGCGAGCCGCACGCCTGATCTGTTAGCGATGATCTTTTCAAGTCAAATTTGCCACTCAATATTCAACTCAAGGGACTAAACATGAACTTCATCGACGATGTGCTGGCCGGCCGCGTGACGCTGCCGATGATGCCCAAAGTGATCCAACGGGTGCTGTCCGTGATGCGGCACGACGACTCCAGCCTGAATCAGATTGCCAATGAGCTGGAGCAGGATCCCGTGCTCAGCTCGCGCGTGCTGCGCCTGGCCAACTCGTCGTTTTTCTCGGGCCGGCGGTCGATGGCGTCCATCAGCGACGCGGTGTCGGTGGTGGGCTTCAAATCGCTTGAAACGCTGGTGATTGCCTGCGGCGCCCAGGCCGCTTTTGCTGACGTACCGGGCGTCAACATGCGCCAATTCTGGCAGTCGGCCGCCGTCACCGCCTCGGCCGGGCGCCAGATCGCGCAACGCTTGGGGGTGAACCGTGAAACCGCCTACAGCGCTGGCTTGTTGCAAGGCGTTGGCCATTTGATTCTGTGCCAGTGCTACCCCGAAAAAGCGCTTGAAGAGTTCTCCAGCATGCGCTCCTTGTGGGGCGCCGAATTGGCGGCCAAAGAGCGGGCCGCGTTTGGCGTCACGCACCCGCAAGTCAGCGCGCTGTGGGTTGACCGCATCGGCCTGCCGGCGGCCGTGGCCAGCGCCATCGCGCACTCGCTGGACCCGATGGACATCACCGGCCTGACCTTGGGCCGGGTGGTGCAGTTGGCCAGCAGCGTGGCGGCGGCGGTGTCGTCGGGTGACACCGTTGGGGCCCGAGGAGCGGGCCAGAGGCGACCAGCCAGACTCGCCACGCGCTGACAGTGGGGCCTCCAAGCCCGAGGCGTCAATCAGCGCAAATGATCGGCCAGCGCTTGCCAGGCCGGCAGCGAGGTGGCGTCGTTGGCGTCGTTGTTGGCCACGGGGTGCGATGCAAAACGCACCATCACCATCTCGGCGGTGGGGTCCACGTACACGGTTTGGCCATGCACGCCCCGGGCCATGAAGGCGCCATTGGTGTTGTGCGGCACCCACCACATGTTGCGGTAGCTCCAGCCGGGCAGGGTGGCGCCGTTGGCCAACGCAAAGTGGGTTTTGTTGCCGCCAAAACGGATGTCGTCGACCACGGATTTGGGCACGATCTGCTGGCCATTGAAGTGGCCGCCACAGCGCATCATTTCGCCAAAACGGCCCAGGTCGCGCAAGCTGGTGTTGAGGCCACCGCCGGCAAATTCACAGCCGGTGTTGTCGATGGTGAAGTAGGCGTCTTGCTCGGCGCCCAGCTTGTGCCAGATGCGCTGGGCCAGGTTGCTGCTCACGCTGGCGCCGGTGGCGCGGCGGATCACCCAGCCCAGGGCGTCGGCGTTGATGGTCTTGTAGGCAAAACCGGTGCCGTGCTCGCCTTGCTTCTTGACGCTTTGCAGGTAGGCGTAAAAGCTGTCGGGCCCGGGGTAGCCGGGCGGGCGTGGCAGCACGTTGCCGGCGCACATGTGCACCCACACCTCGGCGTGGGGGTCGTCGTAATCCTCGCTGTACTGCAGGCCGGTGCTCATGTCGAGCAACTGGCGCACGGTGGCGTCGGCCAAGCCGGTGTCCCGCAGCTCGGGCAGGTAGTGGGCCACGTTGGTCTCGGCGTTCAACACGTCCTCAGTCACCAGCAAGGCGCCCAGCGTGCCAATAACGCTCTTGGTCAGGCTCATGGCAATGTGCTGGCCGCCGGGCTTCTGCACACCAAAGTAGCGCTCGTAGGCAATGCGGCCCCGGTGCAGCACCAGGATGGCGTCGGTGTAGTTGGCGGCCAGCGATTGCGCCCAGGTGATGGGCGGCCCACCGCCCAGCGGCGTGAAGCGCAGGGCGTCGATGTCGTCGCGCTCGGCGCGTGGCAAGGCACACACGGCGCCAAAACCCCGGCCCACGGCACGGGTTGGCACCAACTGCCGGAAGTTTGAAAAACTCCAGCGCATCTGCGGCCATTGGTAGGCGCTGCCGTCGGCAAAGCGGATCAACTTGTTGGCCGGTGGTGGTGAGCCCTGCATCCAGCCCAGCGCGGCGGGGCAGCTGGCGGCGGCGTCGGGCAGGGTGGGCGTGGTGGGCTGGCTCAGGTGGACTGGGGCGTTCATGGGGGGCTTTGCTGCACGTGGGGCGTTACAGCGTTATCGGCCCAGCCAGCAGGCAGGTTGAGCGGTCCAGCCCCAGGTCAAGCCTGGTTTGACGGCGCTAATCGGCGCTATTGGGCGCTAATGACCCGTGAAGTTGGGCAGCCGCTTTTCAGCAAACGCGGCCTTGCCTTCTTGCAGGTCCAGGCTGGCGGCGCAAACCGCCTCGCGCTCGCGCAGCCTGGCCAGATCAAACTCGCCCCTGGCGATCTCGTTGAGCGATGTTTTCATGCCGCGCAAGGCCAGCGGCGCACCGGCCGCCAGCGCGTCGGCGATGGTCTGCACGGCGGCGTCAAGTTGATCGGGCGCCACCAGTTTGTCGAGGTAACCCAGGGCCAGCAGCTCGGACGCGGGCACGCTGTCGGCCAGCAAAAACAGCCGCTTGGCGGTGGCCAGGCCCAGCCGCGACACATAACGCCGCAGGCCGCTGGGGTAGTAGTGCAGGCCCAGCCGGGCGGCGGGCATGCGCAAATCCATGGTGCTGGTGCCCACCCTGAAATCGCAGGCCAGCGCCAGATCGGTGGCGCCGCCGTACACGCTGCCATTGAAGCGGCAAATCGTGGGCACGGCCAATGATTCCAGCGCGTCCACGGTTTGCTCAAACAGCTCGGGGCCGGCGCGGTGCTTGTTGGTGGCCGCGTCGGCCGGGTTGGCGCCGTCAAAGTCACCGATGTGAAAGCCCGAGCAAAAGCTGCGGCCGGTGGCGGTGAGCACCAACAGCTTGACGCCGGGGTTGGCGGCCAGCGCAGCAAAGTGCCGCTGCAAGGCTTGCAGGTCTTGCACGTGCAGCCGGTTGTGGTGGGCCGGCCGGTTGAGCGTGATGGTGGCGCGGCCCTGGTGCAGGTGCAGCAGCGGGGGGCCGGGCGGGCTTGGGAGCGTGGTGTGGGGCATGCGCGCCAGTTTGCCAGCCCGCGCTTGTCGCCCGGGCGACCGGCCTGATTGCCTGCCCTGCCTATGCTTTGCG
>JAYWDK010000391.1:0-9631 GCA_043779845.1 Betaproteobacteria bacterium
AGTGCGATGGTGATCTTCCAGCCATTGGGCGTGGGCCAGTAGTAGAGGTCGATCATGGGCAAAGTGCACGCTTGGCGCGCCGGTGACAGCAAGGCCCGCAGACTATCGCGAAACTGGCCGACAGGAGATGCCCATGAACCCCAGCCCTGCCGCCACCGTGGCCCCTGCCCAAACACCGCCCGCACCCGGCCCCGCCACCCTGGCGCCCACGGCCCTGATCGACAGCGACCACCCCGCCGTCATCGGCTTTGCGCGGCAGCACGCCCAAGGCCCTACTGACCGCGAGCGCGCCGCGGCGCTGTACCTGGCGGTGCGTGACGGCTTCCGCTACGACCCCTACCGCTGCGAGCTGTCGGCCCAAGGCATGAAGGCCAGCACGGTGATCCAGCAAGGCCTGGGCTGGTGCGTGCCCAAGGCCACCTTGCTGGCCGCGGCGTGCCGGGCGGCGGGCATCCCGGCGCGGCTGGGCTTTGCCGACGTGCGCAACCACCTCAGCACCGAGCGCATGCGGCAAAGCATGCAAACCGACATTTTTTATTGGCACGGCTACACCGAAATATGGCTGGGCGGCGCGTGGCGCAAAGCCACGCCGGCCTTCAACCTGAGCCTGTGCGAGCGCTTTGGTTTGCTGCCGTTGGTGTTTGATGGCCAGGCCGATTCGATCTACCACCCGTTTGACGTGGCCGGCCGCCGCCACATGGAATACGTGGCCCAACGAGGCAGCTTCAACGACTTGCCGCTGCGTGACATCCTGGCCGATTTTCACTTGCATTACCCCGGCTGGATGGCCAGCCTGGGCGCATCGCAGCAGGCTGATTTCATGGCCGAGGTGGCGGCGGAGGTGGCGGCCTCGACAA
This sequence comes from Betaproteobacteria bacterium, assembly GCA_043779845.1. Lineage (GTDB taxonomy): Bacteria > Pseudomonadota > Gammaproteobacteria > Burkholderiales > Burkholderiaceae_C > Pseudaquabacterium. The sequence goes on from JAYWDK010000391.1 coordinate 858, forward strand.
GTTTGGGCCCTAAATCCTAATGAACAAAATGAGCGACTCATTTACCGTGCCCGACGGCTTCCATCCCCTTCCGATGGGCGGCGAGTTCATCGCCATCAACGGCCCCATCCTGATCAAGCACGAGGGCGCGCTGGTGCAGCTCGGCTTCAGGGTGGAGCGCCGCCACACCAACCCCATGGGCAACTGCCATGGCGGCATGCTGGCGAGCTTCTCGGACATGGTGTTGCCGCTGTCCATACACCGCAAGGCGCCGGAGGTGGGATTCAAGTTTTTGCCCACCATCAGCCTGCAGATCGACTACCTGTCGCCCGCCCCGCTGGACGCCTGGGTGCAAGGCGAGGCCCAGGTGCTGCGCGTCACGCGCAGCCTGGTGTTTGCGCAAGGCCTGGTGACGGCAGACGGCGTGCTGGCGGTGCGCATCAGCGGCGTCTTCAAGATAGGCCGGGCGATCACGCTGGCGGGCGTGGGCGACAGCTGATGTGCCGGGCCCGCTTGAACCCAACCGGCCCGTCGCCGGTGGCTGGATTCGCGAAGGGCCTCTCAGCCGCCGCTGCACGCGCCGCAACAGTCGCCCCAGCACGGGACACCCGCCACTGCCACAGCTTGGGGCCTTGGCCGATGGCTTTCCACTGCAATGCATCGGGCCAGGCGGCCTCAACGCCCTGGCGCAGCGCCGCCGGCAAGGGCTGGTCAAGCACCAGCAGCAGGGGCGATGCGGGCGGCAGCGCTTGCAAGACGGCCAACACCTGCGCGGCTTGTTGGCCCTCGGCAAGCGTGCGCAGGTCAAGCCGGCGGGTGTTGGGGATCGCGGCGGGCACAACGGCGCCAGCAAGGTCGGTGGGTGGAGTGGTGGCGAAGGCGGTGGACATGGTCAAGGTGCTTTCTAGGAGCCTGTCGGGCTTGGGGTCAGGCCCGCGCCGGTGGGCGCCGGGGCTCAGCGTTTGACGGGCTTTGTCATCACCATGAACTGAACCACGCCAGCCCCGGCTGTTGGCAACAAATCGGCCAGCGTGTAGCCGTCCAGGTGCTGCAAAAAGTTGCTCAATCCCTGCGACAGGATGCCGCTGAGCCGGCACTGGCCGGTGAGCACACATTGGTTGCCGGCGCCAAAACATTCAACGATGTGAAAGTCGGTCTCAATGCCCCGCACCACCGCGCCCAGCGAGATCTCGGCGGCGGGCTTGGCCAGGCGCATGCCACCGCCCTTGCCGCGCACAGTGTTTAGCCAACCAGCGCGGCCCAGCAAGTGGGTGATCTTGGTGACATGGGCCGGCGACAAACCGTGCAGCTTGGCCACCTCGGCGCTGGTGCACAACTGGCCCGGTGCTTGCTGCGCCACGTGCATCAGCAGGCGCAGCGCGTAGTCGGTCATCAAGGTCAGGCGCATGGTTGTCCTTGGTTCAAAAATGGGCTCATGGCGTGCCGGCGGCCGGCGCCGGGGTGGTTTGGGTGACTATTGCCCCGCCCTGCACGGTGATGCCCACCGCCACGCCACCCACCTTGACGGGGATGCCACGGGCGTCGGGGCGCGGGCGGATCATCATCGGAAAAAAGCGCCACAGGTACAGGCCAAACGCCGCAGTCCAGGCCCCCACGGTGGCTTGCCAAAGCAGCACGGTCAGGGCGGACGGCCACAGAGCCGCCAGCCGCAGCACCACCGCCAGCACCACCAGGCCGTGGCTGGCCAGCATCCAACGATCCAGCGCCAGCGCCCGGCCCAGGTGGCCCAGCGCGGTGCGGTGCACCATGCCCATGATCAACACCGAAAACCCCGCCATGGCGATGACGTGCACCGGCACTGCGGCCCGCCACGGCACGCCCGCCGCCCGGCCTGCGGCCAGCAGCAAGCCCATGGCGAGGCCGGCATAGCCCAGGTACAAGATCCACAACATGGGCCGGCGCCACACCGCCTGCGGCCGCCAGCTAACACACTGCCACAGCGACAGCAGGCCAGTGGCCGCCAGCAACGCGGCCAGCAGCGGTGATATCAGCGCCGCAATGCCTGGGGCCCATCCTGACGCCTCGGCCATCGCGCGGCCCAGCGCCAGCAACACGGCCAAGCTGCCCAGCACCATCTGCGCCGAGGCGCTGCGATCCTGCATGGGGATCAACAAACCCGGCACCGCGCGCATCGCAAAAAACGGAATCACCCGCCGCGCCACCAGCAGCGCGATCACCGCCATGCACAGCAGGCCGGTCTCAAAATAGCCCATCAGCAGCGCGGCATCGGCCTGGGGCGCGGCCAGCAGGTACAGGCCGTCCACCACGCCCAGGCCCAGCATCAGCGCGGGCACCGGGTAGTTGCGCCGGTTGCGCGCGCGCCAAACCACACGGGCCATGGCCACCGCCGCCATCGCAAAAAACGCCACGTCGGCAAGCCCCGCCAGCCAGTACACGCCAAGGTGGGGCACCAACAAGCCGACGCGGGCCAGCAACCACAAGCCGCCTAGCACCGCCAATGAGCGTGCAGTCAGCGGGTTGTGGCCCGTCCAGTTGGCGCCGGCGGTGAGCAAAAAACCCATCGCGATGGTGGCCACAAAGCCCCACAGCATCTCGTGGGCGTGCCAAGCCACGCCGCCCAACGGCCCTTGCAGCCATTGAGGCGCCAGCACCCAGACGGCGGCGGCCACCACCGCCCAAATGCAGCCGGCCAGGTAGAGCGGACGAAAAGCCAGCGCCAGAAACGCGGCCCAGGTGGGTGGCGCCACGGGTGCGGCGGCGGGCTCTTGCAATTGCAGCAGTGCGGACATGGGCGGGTGATGCGTCTGTGGTGCGTCTGTGAGGTGTCGGTGGGGCGTTGATGGCGCGCTGGTGCTGCCTCGATGTTGCGCAGGCGGCGTGGGCTTGCTTGACGGTTTTGCCCAGCACAAAGGGCTTTAAGTTATATTTAATATACAACTTATAAATCGATCCGCTCAACACCAATCCGGCAGACCCACCTGACTTTGATGCACGGCAAACCGGAAAACCCGACTCCACCCGCAAGCTTCAAGCCCTCAGGGCCCAAGCTTGACCCAGCGACACCATGCCCAAGCCCCCACTGCCACCTGACGCCCCCGCCATCACGGCGCCCTCGGCTGCCGCTGCCGCTGCCGCTGCCACCACCACCACGGTGTCGATGTACGAGCAGCAAATCAAGATCTACCCACGCTCGGTGACGGGCCGCTTTGCGCGCTGGCGCTGGGTGATGGTGGGGTTGACGCAGGCGGTGTTTTACGGCGTGCCCTGGCTGATCTGGAACGACCGCCAGGCGGTGTTGTTTGACCTCGGCGAGCGGCGCTTTCAGGTGCTGGGCATGGTGTTGCAGCCGCAAGACTTTATTTACCTGGCCGCGCTGTTGGTGATCTCGGCGCTGGCGCTGTTTTTTTTCACCGCCGTGGCGGGCCGTTTGTGGTGTGGTTACGCCTGCCCGCAGACGGTGTACACCGAAATATTCTTGTGGATCGAGCGCCGCATCGAGGGCGACCGCGTGGCCCGCATGCGCCTGGACGCCGCGCCCTGGAGCCTGGCCAAAGCCGGGCGCAAAGTTGCCAAGCACGGTGCCTGGGGCGCGGTGGCGCTGTTCACCGGCTTCAGCTTTGTAGGCTACTTCACGCCCATCCGCTCGCTGGCCGCCGAGGCGATCACGCTGGCCTTCTCACCCTGGGAGTGGTTTTGGGTGCTGTTTTATGGCCTGGCCACCTACGGCAACGCCGGCTTTTTGCGTGAACAGGTGTGCAAGTACATGTGCCCTTACGCGCGTTTCCAGGGCGCGCTGATTGACGGCGATTCCCTGGTGATCGCCTATGACACGGGCCGGGGTGAGCCGCGTGGCTCACGCCCACGCAAGGCCGAGCCGGCGCTGCTGGGCCTGGGCAGCTGCATCGATTGCACGCTGTGCGTGCAGGTTTGCCCCACCGGCATCGACATCCGTGACGGCCTGCAAAACGAATGCATAGGCTGCGCCGCCTGCATCGACGTGTGCGACGACGTGATGGGCAAGATGGGCTACGCGCCCGGCCTGATCCGCTACGCCACCGAAAACGGTGTGGCCGGCGGCTGGAACCTGGCGCAAATGCTGCGCCGCGTGTGGCGGCCACGCGTGCTGATCTACGGCGCCTTGCTGTTGGCCACGAGCACCGCGTTTGTGGCCAGCCTGGCCCAGCGCAGCAGCTTTCAGGTGGTGGTGATCAAGGACCGGGGCGCGCTGGCGCGCACGGTGGACGACGGCGTGATTGAAAACGTTTACCGGCTGCAACTGACCAACAACCTGGAACACGCCCAGCGCCTGCACCTGCGCGTGAGCGGCCCCGCCGGGCTGCGACTGGCCACCGGCGGGCCCGGCAACCATGACGACGGCCTGACGGTGGCCGCCGCTGGCCTGGCGCAGTGGGTGGTGCGTGTGCACCTGCCTGCGGCCGCCGCCCAGCCGCTGCGCGGCACGGCTGTGAGCGTGATGTTTGAGGTGGACGGCGAACCGGCGGACAGACCAGCGGCGCAGGGCCCAACTGCAAACAGCGCGTCAAACCCAAGCGAAACGGTGCGCGAACGATCCACGTTTTTTGTGCCGCTCAACCCTTGACGCGCAGATTTCCACACGCCGCCCATCACATGCGCCCGTCAACCTTGGCGCCACCACCCAAGTCAACCATTTCGGGCGTTACCTCGGCGTAGCGCAACAGCCGGCCACCGTGCTGGTCGATGAACTTCTTGGCGTCAGCCTCCATCGCAAAACTGGCCAGCGTGGGGCCCATCGAGCCCATTTTTTTGCTGCCACGCACAAACAGCGCGCTGCCCGCGGGCACCCAGTGGCCACGCGGCTGGTCCCAGTCGGCCAAGCCCATGTCCTGCACGTAGACCGCCAATACTTTGCGCACTTGCTCGGGCCGCAGCAAGGTGGCGAACAGCTCCACCGTGTCGCACAAAAACACCGGCGCGGCGGTGCCGGCGTAGTGGATTTGGGCCTTGGGGCCGGGATAGTCGGCGAGCAGCATGCCGTCCAGCTCACAGGCGGTGGACGCGGTGATCTCGGTGGCCGCCGCCGCGCGGGCGTCGGCCGACTTGTCGCCGCAGCCGGCCAGGCCAGCCATAGCCAGCACCGCGCCGAAGCCGACGCCCAAGCCGGCGCCGCCGGCCAGGCCCAGCCAGTGGCGGCGGCCACCGGGCCCCAGCGCAGGCCCGGCGCCCACGCCACGTTGGCGACAAAAACAAGTGAATGTGGTCATGGTTTAAATCTCCAGTTGGCCAGGCCCAGCGGCGCCACGATCCAGGTCAGCATCACCGCGCCCATCAGCCCCGGGTTGGCCAGGGCGGGCGGCACGATGCTGGTCAGGCCGTAAAGGCTGCGCATGTCGTCCATAGAAAACACATTGAGGATGCGGAACACGTCGGCCGGGTTCAGCAGCAGCGGGTATGGAAACGCCTCGCCGCCGTATTGGCCGCCGGTGGCCACCAGCGCCCCCAGCAGCAGCAGGTCAAACACCAGCACAAAGAAGAACCACAGCATGATGGCCAGGCCCGACGCGCGGGTGCGATCCCGCGCCACCACCGACAAGGACACCGCCAGGCTCAAAAACGCCAGCCCCAGCAGCAGCGCGCTGACCACAAAGCCCGCGTAGTGGAACAGCCCGGCTGCGCCAAACTGCCACCACAGCACGCCGCCCACGCCCGCCAGCCCCGCCAGCATGGCCAGCGCGCCGCCCAGCGGGCAGATGTACTTGCAATACGGCCGCTCGACAAAGATCGACAAGCCCAGGATCACCACCACGAACAAGCCGTAGGGCCAGGGCCGGTGGGTGATGCCCACCAAAAACGTGGTCTTGAAGGGCTCCACCTCGGACAGCACCTCGGCCAGGCCCATCGAGAACATCGACACCACCAACAGGCCAAAAAACAGCGCGTATTTCAACCACTTCAGCCGGTCATGCCAGGCCTGCGGCAGCTTGAACTGCCAGCGCTTGAGCCCCAGTTGGTGGGCCAGCTTGTAGATGATTTCCTGCAACGAGCCAAACGGGCACATCCAGCCGCAGAACAAGCCGCGCCCAAACACAAACACAAACACAAACACCGTTGCGATGATGAAAACCCAGAACAAAAAGATGAACGGATCGGTCAAAAACAGCGCCCAGCGCCACTGGAACAGCAGCGCATGGAACTACGTCAGCACCTGCGTGATCGACGGCTGGGCCATGGCGCCAAAGCCCACAAACACCAGGCTCAAGGCCCAGGCGCTGTACTTGAAGGCGTTCACTGGCCACTTGTTTTTGTGGGTGGATCGCTCTGTGAGTGGGTCGCGCAGCGCGTAGACCACCGCCACGGCCACCAACAGCACGGCAAACAAGCTGATGCCCAGCGCCCGCGTTTTCCAGACCTGCACCCAGGGCGCGTCAGGCGTGGCCACCTCGGGCCGGCCGCCTTGCAGCGCGGCGGCGGGCAGCCAGTACGGCGCGTCAAAGCTGGTGAAGCTGCGTGTGCCGGTGGCGCGGTCAACGCGGTTGCCCAGCAGGCTGAGCCGCCACGGATACGCCGCTGAAAACGCCTTGGACCGGATGATGAAGATGCCGGATTCCGAAAACGCCGGCGCTCCGGCCGCCGCCAGGCCATACAAATTCAGGTAGTCGAGATCACGGGACGTGAAGGCGTCGTCGCCCTGGCGCACCTGCACCCGGTCGTACAGCCCACCCCGCACAAAGCCCGAGCCCTTGAACGATTCCAGCCCGGCCGTGCGCACGATGAACACGCGTCCACGCCCAGCACACCTTCGTCAGGGCGCGACGAGCCCACCTCAATCTTGTCGCGCACCGATTTGCCGATGTACTGGCTGTTGAAGCGCGTCAGCGCCGATTCGGGGATGCCCAGCAGCAGGATCGGCTCGCTGTGCTTGAGCACCTTGATGCCCACGAAGCGCCCTGCCGTGTCCATGCCCACCAGCGTGACCACCGGCTTGCCTGAATAGGCCGGCGTGTCGGTGATGTCGGTGGACAACATCACGTAGCCGATCAGCTTGCGCGTGGCCGCGTCGCCTGGGCCATAGGCCTCGACATACGGCGGCTGGCCTTTGCGCTCGGAGAAGCTGGCCGCTCCCGGCATCACCTCGCGGCAGGGCACACGCGCGCACAAATCCGGCGCGGTGACCAGGTCATCCGGCAGGTGGGCTTCATACGAACCGGCGCCCGCCCCACCGGCGGCCTGGGCCGGGCCAGTGGCCGCCCAAAAAAACAAGGTGATGCACAGCGCCACCCAACAACGTGAAAGCAGAGTCATGGGTTCGTCTCGGGGGCGCCGCCAAATTGTGGCGGGCGCCCCTTTTGGGCTGAGCGGATCAGGCGTCAACGATCAAGCTTCAACAATCAGCCGCGAGCGCATTTCCAGGTGCAGCGCATGGCAGAAGTGCGTGCAATAACACCAGTACACCCCGGGCTTGTCGGCCATGAAGGTGACCGACTTGGTCTCTTGCGGGTTGACGATGAAGTTGATGTTGTACTTTTCGATGGCAAAGCCGTGCGTCAAGTCTTCGATCTTGTCCAGGTTGGTCAGCGTGATCGTCACCTCGTCGCCCCGCTTGACCTTGAACTCGCTCAGGCTGAAGGCCGGCGCTTGCGAGGTGAGCTTGATGTGCACCTTTTTGCCGGTGCGGAACACGCCCGACTCTTTGGGGTCTTTCACCGCGTTGGCAAAGTCGTCGAGCTGGTACACCTGCTTCGGGCGCAGCAGTTCACGCTTGAAGATGATGAAGTCATGCGGCTCGCCGCGCACCGGGTGGTCGGCCATCAACACCATCTTGTCGCCCGAGATGTCCACCAGTTGCTCGTTTTCGGGGTGCAGCGGGCCCACCGGCAAAAAGCGATCTTTGGAGAACTTGCAGCCCACCGCCAGCCACTTGCCGTCGGCCTTGACGGTCTCGGACTGCGAGGCGTTCAAGTGGCCAGGCTGGAACTGCACGTCGAGACGATCGACCACGTACTTGGCGGCCTTGTCGCCCTCATGGAACTTGATGGCGAGATCGACATTCCACTTCACCACCTGGCTGTCCAGGAACAGCGTGGTGTAGGCGTTGCCGCGGCCGTCAAACGCCGTGTGCAAAGGGCCCAGGCCGATCTCGACCTCGGCGTTTCATGGTTGACACGTCGCGCTGAGCATGGCCAGCACCCTGCTTGCATCCGGCAAAACTCGGCTGCCGGGCAGCACGTGCCAACGCCGGCAGTTGCTGCGCTGGCTGACGCTGCCGCCGGCGCTGGGGCTGTTGCCGATCACCGCCACCAGCCTGCTGGCCCCCTTGCCGGTGCACGCGACCAGCGCGCCATTCCAAGCACGCCGGCTGCTGATGGGCACCTGGGTTGATATCACCGTGGCCAATAGCGCCCAGCCGGGCTTGGCCGATGCAGTGGCGCTGGCCTTCAAGCACATGGGCAGCCTGGCCACGATGATGAGCCGGTTTGATCCGCACGGGGCCCTGGCCGCGCTCAACGCGGCGGCGGGCCGGGCGGCAGTGGCCGTGCCGCCCGAGCTGATGCGTGTGCTGCACCTGGCACGGCAGTTGTCGGCGCAAACCGGCGGTGCTTTTGACATCACCGTAGGCGCCCTGACGGGCGGCGGCAATGCTTTGGGCGCTGGCGATATCCCTGATGACAATACCGTCAAAAGGGCTTTGACCCACATCAAACCGCAGCGGCTTGATCTCAATATAAATCAGCACACCGCCTATATCAATGACCCACTCACGCAGCTCGATCTAGGGGGTATCGCCAAGCTCCCCATTCTTGAAGCAGGTTTGGGTATTTTTAAAAACTTGGGGA
>JAYWDK010000392.1:0-9627 GCA_043779845.1 Betaproteobacteria bacterium
AGGCAAAAAAGGCCAGCCCCGTTTCAAGCCACCTTTCCCGGCCAGCTTTGGCCTGTACGGCAAGCCGACCACCATCAACAACACCGAGACCTTTGCGGCCGTGCCGTGGATCATCCGCAACGGGGGGCAGGCCTACCTTGAATGCGGCAAGCCCAACAACGGTGGCACCAAGATCTTTTCGATGGTGGGTGACGTTGAGCGGCCTGGCAATTACGAGATTCCGATGGGCACGCCCTTCGCCAAGATTCTGGAGTTGGCTGGGGGCGTCAAGGGTGGGCGCAAGCTCAAGGCCGTGATCCCCGGGGGGTCGTCGTCGCCCATCCTGCCGGCGTCCATCATGATGGACTGCACGATGGATTACGACAGCATCAGCAAGGCCGGGTCGATGTTGGGCTCGGGCGCCGTCATCGTGATGGACGACACCCGCTGCATGGTCAAGAGCCTGCTGCGCCTCAGCTACTTTTACGCCCATGAATCCTGCGGTCAATGCACCCCCTGCCGCGAGGGCACGGGCTGGCTGTGGCGCCTGGTGAACCGCCTGGAGCATGGCCAGGGCAAGGCTGAGGATCTGGCGCTGCTGGATTCGGTGGCCGAAAGCATCATGGGACGCACCATCTGTGCGTTAGGCGACGCTGCCGCCATGCCCGTGCGCGGCATGCTCAAACACTTCCGCGACGAGTTTGCTTACCACGTCGAGCACAAGACCTGCATGGTCCCGGCATACGTTTAAAACCGACATGATCGAACTCGAACTGGACGGCAAAAAGGTCAGCGTCGCTGCGGGCAGCACGGTGATGCACGCGGCTGACGCGGCAGGCACCACCATCCCGCACTTCTGTTACCACAAGCAGCTCAGCATTGCGGCCAACTGCCGCATGTGCCTGGTGGACATTGAAAAAGCGCCCAAGCCGATGCCGGCCTGCGCCACGCCGGCCACCCAAGGCATGATTGTGCGCACCAAGAGTGATCGCGCGCTCAAGGCCCAAAAGTCGGTGATGGAGTTTTTGCTCATCAATCACCCGCTGGATTGCCCGGTTTGCGACCAAGGCGGTGAATGCCAGCTGCAAGACCTGGCCGTGGGTTATGGCGCCAGCAGTTCGCGCTACAACGAAGAAAAACGCGTGGTGTTCCACAAAAACGTGGGCCCGCTGATCTCGATGCAAGAGATGAGCCGTTGCATCCACTGCACCCGTTGCGTTCGCTTTGGTCAAGAGCTGGCTGGCGTGATGGAACTTGGCATGCAGCACCGCGGTGAGCACAGCGAGATCACCACGTTTGCCGGTCGCACGATTGACAGTGAGCTGTCGGGCAACATGATTGACATCTGCCCGGTGGGCGCGCTCACCAGCAAGCCGTTCCGCTACGCTGCCCGTACCTGGGAGCTGTCGCGTCGCAAGAGTGTTAGCCCGCATGATTCAACGGGTGCCAACCTGGTGGTTCAAGTCAAGAACAACAAGGTTTTGCGCGTCGTGCCGCTCGAAAACGAGGCGGTTAACGAGTGCTGGATCGCCGACCGAGATCGCTTCAGCTACGAAGCGCTGAACAGCGAAACACGCCTGACCGAACCCATGATCAAGCAAGGTGGCCAATGGGTCACCGTTGACTGGAACACAGCGCTGGCTTACGTGGCCGATGGCCTGAAACGCATCAAGGCCGATCACGGCGCTGTGGGCATAGGTGCTTTGGCCACTGCGCACCGCAGCGTTGAAGAGCTGCATCTGTTGGGCAAATTGGTACGTGGACTGGGCAGCGAGAACATCGACTTCCGCACCCGTCACGCCGATTTCAGCAACACGGCAGCCTCGGGCAAAGCCTTGTGGCTGGGCACCTCGATCGGATCGCTGTCCACACTGGACCGCGCCTTCGTGATTGGCTCGTTCCTGCGCAAAGATCACCCGTTGATGGCGCAGCGCATTCGCCAGTCGGTGCGCCATGGCGGCGCGGTCATGAGCCTGAACGCCGCGCATGACGACTGGGCCATGCCTGTGGCCGCCACGATCACGGCGGCACCCTCTGACTGGGCTCAGGCACTGGCCAACGTGGCGGCTTGCATCGCCGCAGTCAAGGGCGTTGGCGCGCCTGCTTCGGCAGTGGCCGACGCCGCTGCCGAGGTGGTGGCACAAGCCTTGTTGTCGGGCGAACGCAAAGCCGTGTTGTTGGGCAACGCGGCAGCGCAGCACCCGCAAGCCGCCACGCTGTTGGCGCTGGCGTCGTGGATTGCCGCGCAAACCGGTGCCACCGTGGGCTACCTCACGGCTGATGCCAACACGGTGGGTGCGCAGTGGGTCAACGCGCTGCCAGGGGCGGGCGGTTTGAACGCCGGCCAAATGCTCAGCCAACCCATGAAGGCTTTGTTGTTGCTGGACGTTGAGCCTACGCTAGACGCGGCAGACGCCGCCGCCGCCAAAGCGGCGATGGCCGGTGCGGGTTTGGTGGTGGCCTTCACCTCGTTTAAAGACGCCCTGGTTGACAACGCCGACGTGTTGTTGCCGATTGCGCCGTTCACTGAAACCGCCGGCACCTTTGTCAACGCCGAAGGGCGCGTGCAAAGCTTCAGCGGCGTGGTCAAACCCGCTGGCGACAGCCGTCCGGCCTGGAAGGTGTTGCGGGTTTTGGGCAATCTGCTTGGCTTGCCTGGTTTTGCGCAAGAGAGCTCGGAAGACGTGCTGAAGGATGCGTTAGGCAACTTGGCCAATGTCGCCCAGCGCCTCGACAACAGCAGTACAGCGTCCATCAGCTTGGTCGCCGCAAGCGCGGGCCTGCAACGCCTGGCCGACGTGCCGATCTACAGCAGCGACGCACTGGTTCGCCGGGCCTCGGCTTTGCAGTTGACCGCCGACGCACGTGCGCCGGTGGCCAGCTTGCCCAGCGCCTTGTGGCAACAGCTGGCCTTGGTGGCGGGCGACAAGGTGCGGGTGTCGCAAGGCGCCGCCAGCGCCGTGCTGCCTGCTCGCGAGGACAGCAGTCTGGCAGTGAACACGGTGCGAGTGCCGGCAGGCCATGCTGACACCGCCACGCTGGGCGCGATGTTCGGCGCGATCACCGTTGAACGCGCGGTAGAGAAAGCCTGAACATGATCGACCAATTCAATCAATTTGGCGCTGGGCTGTTTGGCGGCCCGGTCTGGCCCACGCTCTGGCTGGTGATCTGGAACCTGATCAAGATCGTGGCCCTGGTGGCGCCGCTGATGGTGTGCGTGGCCTACCTCACGCTCTGGGAGCGCAAGGGCATTGCTTTTACCCAGGTGCGCCCAGGCCCCAACCGCGTCGGCCCCTACGGTTTGCTGACGCCTATTGCCGATGCGGTGAAGCTGATCTTCAAAGAGATCATCCGCCCGACGGCTGCCAGCAAAGGCCTGTTTTTCCTGGGGCCGGTCATGACCATCATGCCCGCGCTCGCCGCTTGGGCGGTGGTGCCGTTTGGCCCTGAGGTGGCGCTGGCCAACGTCAACGCCGGCTTGCTGTTTTTGATGGCCATCACTTCACTTGAGGTGTACGGCGTGATCATTGCCGGCTGGGCCTCCAACTCCAAGTACGCCTTCTTGGGCGCGTTGCGCGCGTCGGCTCAGATGGTGAGCTACGAAATCGCCATGGGTTTTGCGCTGGTGGTGGTGCTGATGGTGGCGGGCTCGCTCAACATGACCGACATCGTGATGAGCCAGGGCCGGGGCACGATGGCCAATGCCGGCTTGGGCATCTTCTCGTGGAACTGGTTGCCGCTGTTCCCGGTATTCATCGTGTACTTCATCGCCGGTTTGGCCGAGACCAACCGCCACCCGTTCGACGTGGTGGAAGGCGAATCCGAAATCGTGGCCGGCCACATGGTCGAGTACTCTGGCATGTCGTTCGCCATGTTCTTCCTGGCTGAATACGCCAACATGATTTTGGTGTCCACGCTCTGCGTCACGCTGTTCCTGGGCGGTTGGCTGAGCCCTTTTGCGGTGCTCAGCTTCATCCCTGGCTGGATCTGGTTGGCGGTCAAGGTGTTTGTCGTGGTCACCATGTTCCTGTGGGTTCGCGCCACCTTCCCGCGCTACCGCTATGACCAGATCATGCGTTTGGGCTGGAAGATTTTCATTCCCATCACCTTGATCTGGTTGGTGGTGGTGGGTCTGTGGATCCAGTCTCCCCTCAACATCTGGAAGTGACATGGCCAGCACTTCATCACTAAAAGACTTCCTCTCCAGCTTCTTGCTGCTGGAGTTGCTCAAGGGCATGAAGCTCACCGGCAGGCACTTCTTCCAGAAGACCGTGACGGTGCAGTTCCCCGAAGAAAAAACGCCGCTGAGCCCACGTTTCCGGGGTTTGCACGCGCTGCGTCGTTATGAAAACGGCGAAGAGCGCTGCATTGCCTGCAAGCTGTGCGAGGCCGTGTGCCCGGCGATGGCCATCACCATCGAGAGCGAGGTGCGCGACGACGGCAGCCGCCGCACCACGCGCTACGACATCGACTTGACCAAGTGCATCTTCTGCGGTTTTTGCGAAGAAAGCTGCCCGGTTGATTCGATCGTCGAGACGCACATTTTTGAATACCACGGCGAAAAACGCGGTGACCTGTACTTCACCAAAGACATGTTGCTGGCCGTGGGCGACCGCTACGAAACCGAAATTGCCGCCAACAAGGAGGCCGACGCGAAGTTCCGCTGACAGGCTCTTTGCTTGCCCGGTTCTGACCGATGGTGGTTGGGCCCGGCGCCAAGAGGCCAGCGTATGAACTCATCGCGGTACAACCCATGACTACCTCTGGCGCACTTTTTTACCTGTTTGCAGCAGTGCTGTTGTTTGCGGCCTTCCGTGTCATCACGGCCCGCAGCACCGTGCATGCCGCGCTTTACCTCGTGCTGGCTTTCGCCAACGCGTCTGCCATCTGGATCCTGTTGCAGGCCGAGTTTCTGGCCATCACCCTGGTGCTGGTGTATGTGGGCGCCGTGATGGTGCTGTTTTTGTTTGTGGTGATGATGCTTGACCTCAAGCCCGACGAAGACCGCAACCGGTTCTGGAAGCACTTGCCGGTGGCCGGCCTCATTGGCGCCGTGATCGCACTCGAGATGGCGCTGGTTCTGATGGGTGGGTTCCGCCTGACTGACGCGCCGGTGCTTGATCCAGCGCTCGCCAAGCTGGGCAATACCCGCTTGCTGGGCATCGAGATCTACACCAAGTACTTGTACCCGCTGCAAATCGCCGCCGTGCTGCTGCTGGTGGCCATCATTGCCGCGATCGCGCTGACGCTGCGCCGCCGCAAAGACAGCCGCTCGCAAGACGTGTCGATGCAAGTGCGGGCCAAGAAGGCCGATCGGTTGCGCATCGTCAAGATGGCGCCGGTGTTTGAAGTGCCGTCGCTGCCGGTCGAAACACCGGCCACCGCAGCCGCTGCTCCCGGGGAGAAAAAATGAGCTTCGGTCCCATCACGCTAGGCCACTACCTGTCGCTGGGCGGCTTGCTGTTTGCGATGTCGGTGATCGGCATTTACCTCAACCGTCGCAACTTGATCGTGCTGCTGATGGCCATCGAGCTGATGCTGCTGGCGGTCAACATGAACTTCGTCGCCTTCTCGCATTACCTGGGCGACATGGCAGGCCAGGTGTTTGTGTTTTTCATCCTCACCGTGGCGGCGGCCGAATCGGCCATCGGCTTGGCGATCCTGGTGGTGTTGTTCCGCAACCGCGCCACCATCAATGTCGAAGAGCTCGACACGCTCAAGGGCTGACGCCCGGTCACTGTAGAACCCAATGTCTGCACAACTCTCCCAAAACCTGCTGCTTGCAGTGCCCCTGGCGCCCTTGCTTGGCGCCGTGCTGGCGGGCTTTTTCGGCAAGGCCATTGGTCGCGCCGGTGCCCACACCGTCACCATCCTCGGCGTGCTGATCGCCTTTGTGATTTCGGTGCTGGTGCTCAACGACGTGCTGGCTGGCGCGCGTTTCAACGCCACCATTTATGAGTGGATGACGATCGGTGACTCCGCTTCGCTTCGGGGCAGCCTGAAGATGGAAGTTGGCTTTTTGGTCGACGGCCTCACCGCCATGATGATGGTGGTGGTCACCTTCGTGTCGCTGATGGTGCATGTGTACACCATTGGCTACATGTCCGAGGATCCGGGCTACCAGCGCTTTTTCTCGTACATCTCGCTGTTCACCTTCAGCATGTTGATGCTGGTGATGAGCAACAACTTCTTGCAGCTGTTTTTTGGCTGGGAGGCGGTGGGCCTGGTGTCGTATTTGCTGATCGGGTTCTGGTACACCAAACCCACGGCCATCTTTGCCAACATGAAGGCGTTTTTGGTCAACCGGGTGGGCGACTTCGGCTTCATCCTGGGGATCGGTTTGATCGTCACCTACGCCGGTTCGCTGAGTTACGCCGATGTGTTTGGCAAGGCTGAAGAATTGTCCAAGCTGGGTTTCGCCAATCCGTTTGGCGGCGCCGACTGGATGCTGATCACCGTCACCTGCATCTGCTTGTTCATTGGCGCCATGGGCAAGAGCGCGCAGTTCCCCTTGCATGTGTGGCTGCCTGATTCGATGGAAGGCCCAACACCCATCTCGGCGCTGATCCACGCCGCCACCATGGTGACGGCCGGTATTTTCATGGTGGCGCGCATGTCGCCGCTGTTTGAGCTGTCCGATACCGCGCTCAACTTCATATTGATCATTGGCGCCATCACGGCCTTGTTCATGGGTTTTCTGGGCATCATCCAGACCGACATCAAACGCGTGGTGGCGTATTCAACGCTGTCGCAGCTGGGCTACATGACGGTGGCACTGGGCGCGTCGGCTTATTCGGTGGCGGTGTTCCACCTGATGACGCACGCGTTTTTCAAGGCCTTGCTGTTCTTGGGCGCTGGCTCGGTGATCATTGGCATGCACCACGACCAAGATATCCGCAACATGGGCGGCCTGCGCAGGTACATGCCCATCACATGGATCACCTCGCTGTTGGGTTCACTGGCGCTGATCGGCACGCCGTTTTTCTCGGGTTTCTACTCTAAAGATTCGATCATTGAGGCGGTGAAAGCCAGTCACCTACCCGCCGCGCCGTGGGCCTACGCGGCGGTGGTGATCGGTGTGTTTGTCACCGCCTTTTACTCGTTTCGCATGTATTTTCTGGTCTTTCACGGCCCCGAAAACTTCCGTCACAAACCCTTCCCGCCGGCAGCAGCGCATGACGACCACGGCCATGATGAGCACCACGCGGACGCCCACACCCCTCATGAATCACCTTGGGTGGTGACCTTGCCGCTGGTGCTGCTGGCGATCCCGTCGGTGGTGATCGGTTACCTCACCATCGGCCCGATGCTGTTTGGCGATTTCTTCAAAGGCGCAATCACCGTCAACGCCGAGCAGCACGAGGCCATGAAGGATCTCGCCGAGCATTTCCACAGTGCGGGCGCGATGGCGGCGCATGCCTTGCAGACGGTGCCGTTCTTGCTGGCGGCGGCCGGCGTCGTGGTGGCATATCTGTTTTACATGGTGATGCCCAAGGTGCCTGTGGCCATTGGCAAGGCGCTGTCGCCCGTCATCCGCGTGCTTGAGAACAAGTACTACCTTGACTGGTTCAACGAGCATGTATTGGCTGCGGGCGCACGTTTGCTGGGCCGTGGTTTGTGGAAGGGTGGCGATATAGGCTTGATCGACGGCGTATTGGTCAATGGCTCGGCGCGCCTGGTTGGCGTGGTGGCCAACCTCACACGCCTGGTGCAAACCGGCCATGTTTACTGGTATGCCTTGGTGATGCTATTGGGCGTGTTTGGCCTGCTCACCTGGCAGCTGTGGCCCGCACTGTCCGGCCTGGCCGGCCACTGAACGCGCTGGGCGGAGAATAAAAATGGGTTTTGGACTCTTGAGTGTTTCGATCTGGCTGCCAATCGCTTTTGGCGGCCTGCTGCTGGCCTTGGGCCGCGATGACAAGCCGGGCGCGGCGCGCTGGATGGCGTTGGTCGGCGCGGCGGCCAGCTTCTTGGTGACTTTGCCCTTGGTGGTTCATTTCGACAACAGCAGCGCCGCGCTGCAGTACGTTGAAGACATCGCCTGGATAGCGCGCTTCAACGTGCGCTACCACCTGGGCGTGGACGGCATCTCGCTGTGGTTTGTGCCGCTCACAGCGTTTATCACGGTGATTGTGGTGATAGCAGCCTGGGAGGTGATCACCGAGCGCGTGGCGCAATACATGGGCGCGTTCCTGATCCTGTCGGGCTTGATGGTGGGCGTGTTTGCCGCTGCCGATGGCCTGCTGTTTTACGTCTTCTTTGAAGCCACGCTGATCCCGATGTACATCATCATCGGCGTCTGGGGTGGGCCACGCCGGGTGTATGCCGCGTTCAAGTTCTTCTTGTATACCTTGGCCGGCTCCTTGCTGATGTTGGTCGCGCTGATTTACCTGTACTACAAATCGGGTGGCAGCTTTGACATCGCGACCTGGCACAAACTGCCTTTGGCCCTGCACGAGCAAGCGCTGCTGTTCTTTGCGTTCTTCGCGGCGTTTTCGGTCAAGGTGCCAATGTGGCCGGTGCACACCTGGTTGCCTGATGCCCACGTCGAGGCGCCCACGGGCGGCTCGGTGGTGCTGGCGGCCATCATGTTGAAGCTGGGCGCCTACGGTTTTTTGCGCTTCTCGATGCCCATCGCCCCCGATGCCTCGCGTGAATACGCCTGGGTCATCATCACCTTGAGCCTGATCGCGGTGGTCTACATCGGCTTGGTGGCGCTGGTGCAGCAAGACATGAAAAAGCTGGTGGCCTATTCGTCTATCGCGCACATGGGTTTTGTCACGCTGGGCTTCTTTGTTTTTAATGAACTGGGCGTGTCGGGCGGCCTGGTGCAAATGATCTCGCACGGTTTTGTGTCGGGCGCCATGTTTTTGTCGATTGGCGTGCTGTACGACCGGGTTCACTCCCGTGAAATCGCGAGTTACGGCGGCGTGGTCAACACCATGCCCAAGTTTGCGGCGTTTGCCTTGTTCTTCACCATGGCCAATTGCGGCTTGCCAGGCACCGGCGGTTTTGTCGGTGAGTGGATGGTGATCCTGGGCACGGTGGCCACCAACTTCTGGCTGGCGGCCACTGCGGCCACTGCCCTGATCTTTGGTGCCGCCTATTCGCTGTGGATGTACAAGCGCGTGTACTTTGGCGAGGTCAGCAACAAGCACGTCAAGGCGCTCACGGATCTCAGCGCGCGTGAGTTCGGGATCTTGGCCGTGCTGGCCGTGGCCACGCTTTATATGGGCGTCTACCCCAAGCCATTCACCGACGTGATGCATGTGTCGGTGACCGAGCTGCTCAAGCACGTCGCGACATCCAAGCTGCACTGAAATGCAGCGACCAAGCCGCACTGAGCAAGAAATAACACCATGAAATCAATGAACTGGTTGGTCGTTTACCCTGAGGCGCTGTTGCTGCTATTGGCTTGCACTGTTGCGCTGGTGGACTTGTTTGTCACCGATGAAAAACGCCGCCCTACCTTTTGGTTGGCCCAGCTGAGCCTGGGTGCCGTCGCTGTTATGCACTACGCCTACTTTGATGGCGGCGCCACGGTGTATGGCATGCAACGCATGATGGTGGGTGATCCGATGGGCCACTTGCTGGCGTTTTTTGCCACCGTGGCGGTGATGATCACCATGGCCTACGCGCAGCACTACA
>JAYWDK010000393.1:0-3402 GCA_043779845.1 Betaproteobacteria bacterium
ACTCGTTGTGTGGCTTGGCCACACGCCTCGTCGACGTCTAGCCCGGCACCGAAACTCTCCCCGGCGCGGGCCCGACCCCAAGCCCGACAGGCTCCTAGATCCAGGCCTGCGGGCGTGCCCGGGGGCGGCAACAGGCGCGCGCCCATCTCGTCTGCAAATACGCGCCATCGCAGACGCTGCGCCTCGCGCACTTCGTCTGCATGGCAGGCCCAGCTGACCTCAAGCGACACGTCTCGTTGGCGCTTGGCCAGCACCTGGGGGGTGTTGGTGTCGGTGTTGGTGTCGGCGTCAGGATCTTGGCGGGTTGCGGGGTGCGGCGGATGTGCAGTGTCCATGCCCCATCGTCACCAACGGCGATGACATCGGCGTGACGTGGCATGGCGGCGACTGTCATTGCCCTGTCGTGCTTTCGCCACCAAGGCGTCACGCAGCGAAGCCGCGACACCCAAAAATCACTCGCCCCAGGCTTGCGCACCCAAGGGAAGCGCATTCAATTCGGCCCGGGCATTGCGCCAGGCTGGGTACTGCGCATCCAGGATCGCCACGAAGCGCTCGCTGTGATGGGGCTCAAGCAGGTGCGCCAACTCGTGGGCGCTCAGGTACTCCAGCAAGTCTTTGGGCTTTTTTACCGGCCCGGCATTGAGCCGGATGTTGCCGGCCTGGTGATTGCAGCTGCCCCAATTTTTTTTCATGCGCTGCAAAAAAATAGGCCGCCACCTTGACCTTGAGCTTGGCCTCCCATCGGCCAATCAGCGCCGGCACCGTGGCGTGCAACAGCGACCGGTGCCACTCGTCCATCAGCGTTTGCCGTTTTGCCGGGTCACTGCCCGGCCTCACATGCAGGGTGATGCGCCGGTGGTCCAGCGTCACCCTGGGCTTGGCGTCGCGCTCCACCACGGCCATCAGGTACCGGCGCCCCCACAAACAGTGGCTTTCGCGGGTGATGAACTGGCGCGGCGTCTCGCGCGCCTGCGTTTGCAGTTGCGCCCGCTGCGCCCGGATCTAGCCTAACTTTGATATGGCGTAGGCTCGCGCCACCTCCAGACGGGTTGACTTTGGGGCCACCAGCGTCACCCGGCCGGTGGGCGGATGCACCGACAAGTGCACATGCTTGACATCCTTGCGCGTGACGTCCACCACGATGTCGCCAAACTGAATCGTCTCGTGCATCGTTTTGCCAATCGTCTCGTGCATCAGCAACCCGGCTGGTTCTTGATGATGTCGAACAGCGCTTGCGTGGCCTGGCGGTCCCGGTCCAGCAGCGGATAGAGGGCGTTCTGCACGGTACGCTCTCGCGTCTCGTCGCCTTTCCATCCTGCGGGCGCGTGCGCCCTCACCACCCAGTCGAGCCGCAAGGCGAGCGCGGCTTTGTCGTCGTCGGCGGTTGGGTAGCGGAAGCCAGTGGCCGCAATCGAGTCAAGGTTGTTGTAGATCACCGCAGCCTCGGGCATTCCACGCAGCGCGGCGGGCAGTGCAGCGTCTGGCTGCCGACTCGCCAGTTGCTTGACCAAGGCCTCGGCATGGCGCAGAAGCGCTTTGTAGGCTTCGGTGCCCGCCCGGCTCCGCTCAATCAGATCGCCGAGCAGCGTGGACATGCGCTCGTAAAACTTTGGTTCGGTGAGCTGGTCGCGAATGATCGTCTTGCGCACGTTGTTGATGATGCCCTCGGCAATCGCCTTGTTCGACAGCTTGCCCTGGGCTGCGTTGCCGCAAAAATGGCGCAGAAACTGCGCCACCTCGCGCGGCAGCGGTACCAGCTCGCACAGGTAGTGCAAGGCCTGGCGTGTGCCGTCCAGCTGCGCCCTGCCCTCCACCAGCCAGTGCTTGAGCTCGACGTTGTTGCCCCCACCGCCGGCCCCGTCGGCACCGCCCTCGTCGAGGTCAAGCTCGTCTGAGTTGTACACCGCGATGGCCTGCTGCACGTCACCAAACAGCTCTTTGAAGTCGACGATGTGGCCGTAATCTTTGTCATCGCCGTCCAGCCGGTTGGTGCGGCAAATGGCCTGAAACAAGTGGTGGTCGCGCAGCTCGTTGTCGAGGTAGATGTAGGTGCAGCTTGGCGCGACAAAGCCGGTCAGCAGCTTGCTCACCACGATCAGCAGCTTCAGCTTGGCCGGCTCTTCAATAAAGCGCCGCTTGGCTTCATCCTCGTAGGCTTTGGTCGTCTGGCCGGCCTTGAGCACATGCTGGGTGTAGGTGTCGAACTTGTAGCGCTCGTTGCTGTTGGGCGGCTCGCGTGAGATCGCGCTGTGGTTGGGCTCATACGAGGTGATGACGCCGCAGCAGGGGCCAAAGTCCGTGACTTGCAGCGGCCGGTAGTAGTGGCAGGCGTCGTAGATCGACGCCGCCACCAGGGTGGCGGTGCCGCGGTCGTTGTTCTGCCGGGGCTTGAGGCTGAAGTCTTCGATGATGTTGGCAATGATTCGCTGCTTGCGCTCGCCCGCGCTCATCAGCTTTTCCAGTGTCGCCCAGCGGCCGCGCAACACCGACTTCTGGTAGCGGTTGAGGTGCTTGGTTTTTTGCTCGAACCAGGCGTCGATGGCCGTCTGCGACAGCCGCCGCTGCGGCACATCACGCGCCTCGTATTTCAGGTCCAGCACCACCTTGTCGGCCACCGCCTGGTGGAACTTGTAGGTGTGGATGTCGCTGCCAAACACATCGCGTGTCATCGGCTTGTCGCGGCGCAGCAGCGGCGTGCCGGTGAACCCGACAAACACCGCGCCCGCCAGCCAGCGCTTCATCTGCTGGTTCATGTCGCCGCCCTGGGTGCGATGGCATTCGTCCACAAACACGTAAAAACGCCCCTGCACCGGCGTTGGCGGGCCGGTCAAATCTGCCGCGTCAAACTTGTGGATCAAAGCGCACAGCAGCCGTGGCATTGACGCGCCCAGCTTCTGCACAAAGTCGGCCCGCGAGCTGATGCGCGGCGACGGCGAGTCGGCGCCAATCACCCCGGCGTTGCGCATCACGCCCACGATCTGCTTGTCGAGCTCGTCGCGGTCGGTGATCACCAGAATGCGGGCATCGGGGTCGTGCTCCAGCAGCCACTTGGCGATCAGCACCATCAGGATGCTCTTGCCGCTGCCCTGGGGGTGCCAGATCACGCCGCCCTCGTGGCGGGCCAGGCGCTGCTGCGCGGCCTTGACGCCAAAAAACTGGTGCGTGCGCGGCACCTTCTTGTGGCCGGGTCGAAGATGATGAAGTTGCGGACCAGATCCAGCAGCCTCGCCTTGTTGCACAGCTGCGCCAGCGGCCAGTCCAGCAGCGCCCCGGCGGCCGTGCTGGCAGCCGCGCCTGCCGCGTCGGCTTGCTCATCCTTCCACTCGACAAAAAACTGCTCCGGCGTGCCGGTGGTGCCCTGTGAGTCGCCGCCAGCACCCGTTGCACCGTGCTGAAAAAGCC
>JAYWDK010000394.1:0-3399 GCA_043779845.1 Betaproteobacteria bacterium
CACGGCACCGCCGGTCAGGCCAGCACCGGCACCAGACGCAGCAGCTCAGGGCATCGCAAGTGGCTGGCCACGCTGGCCACCAGCTCGACCAGGTGCAGCACGCTCGACCTGGCGCAGCCGGTCACCGGCCACGACACATCGGCCGCGCAGGCTTTGTGCTGCTCGCCAGCTTCGGCACGCCATGGCACACCGCACCGCCGGTCAGGCCAGCACCGGCACCAGAAGCAACAGCTCAGGGAATCGCAGGTGGCTGGCCACGCTGGCCACCAGCTCGACCAAGTGCAGCCCGCTCGACCTGGCGCAGCGGATCACAGGCCACGACAGCATCGGCCGTGCAGGCGTCGAACTTCTGGCCAACTTCAGCACGCCACGGCCCACGGCACCGCCGGTCAGGCCAGCACCGGCACCGGCACCGGCACCAGAAGCAGCAGCTCAGGGCATCGCAGGTGGCAGGGTATGCAGGCCTGCACCTCGACCAGGTGCAGACACATTTACACCCGCCAGGGTCTTGCGTCAGCGCCAATTTCTAAACGTCTGTACCGGCCATCGGCAGAAACAAACCGCCGCGCCGTGGGCGGGATCGGGGATCAACCATTGCGCCATATTTCCACCGCCGTGCGCAAACAGCCGGCGCCAGTGCCAGTGCGGGCAGACAGATTTACAGGACTGCCAAAACGGGCGAATGGTCGCGCCCCCCCCTGTAGGTTTCGGCAGTTTTTTGCATCGTCACAAGCCTTCCGATACCCCCCCCTATCCATTTCGCGGCTTTGCGAACGGCGATAACCAAGCGGTCTTCGGCGCTTTGTCTGTGGAGATTTCACCCCCCCCTGCCCCGGCACCGCAGTGCAATTCAGCCGCCTTAAGCATGGCGCTTTGGCTGGTGCTGCTGGGCTGGCTGGTTGACTGACTGGCGACAAACCACGGTGCCCAACCACAAAGACAGAAAGGAAGAAGAAGAAGTCTTCTGTTCTCTCTCTCACTCTTGTCCCCGCTGTCCCCGGTCTGTCCCCGGTCTGTCCCCGTTCATATTTAGCCACTGTCAATGGCTGATTCCCTAATGCCGACAAGCACTTAGGTATTTGACGGCCTGCCTTGTCCCCGTGTCCCCGGTCAACTTCGCAACTTCCGTGGATTTTGTTGTCGGCCACTGCACAGCCAGTCCGGCCCGGCCCGTCACGCCTTGAGGGCGCCTGCCAGGTCGGCATGCACCACGGCGATGGCTGGCGGTGCATGCCGGCCAGCCGATGGCCACACGCCCGCCAGCAGGTGCAACGGATCACCCGGGCACCACGTGTCGACTAGGTGCAGCGCACGGGCACCGTGGGTGCTGGCACCGGGTGACCCCTGCCAAGCCGCGCCCGTGTCTTGTTGCTGGAGCCAGGTCACGAATCCGCCGCGCGAAAGTGAATCCTCCACCACCACCCCCAGGCGGCACCCGGGCATCCATCGGCCTATCGGCCTTGGCTTTGCAGGCCAACACCGCAGCGCATGGCGCAGGTCAGCGCACAGCCCGCAGGGTTTGAATCTGGATGGACAACGCCCGGCACAAGGCCGGGCGCAGCGTGCTGGCGTGGGTGGCGCTTTGGCTCAGGCCTGGCGCTTGGGCAAGGGCACCACCTCGCCGCCCTTGCGCAGCTTGTCCAGGTAGTCGGCCCATGTTTGCATCATGGTGGCCCGCTGCTCCAAGAACTCGGTTCGGTTGTAGGCCCGCCCCAAGCTATCGCGCACGCTGTGGGCTAGCTGGGCTTCGATCACGGATTCATCAACGCCCAGCCGCTCGGCCAGCATGGTGCGGGCTGTGGCACGCCAGCCGTGCCCGGTCATCTCGTCCTTCGGAAAGCCCATGCGGCGCAGCGCGGCCAGCACCGCCGCGTCTGACATGGGCCGATCCTTGGTGCGCATGCTTGGGAAGACATACCGGCCGGCACCGGTCAGCGCTTGCAGCTCGGCCAGGATGGCCACGGCTTGCCGGCTCATGGGCACCAGGTGGGCCGGGCCGGTCGCCTTGCCTTGTTTGGTTCGCTTCATCCGCTCGGCCGGGATCGTCCACAAAGCCGCGTCAAGGTCGATTTCTGCCCATTCCGCGTGCCGCAGCTCGCCCGGGCGCTGAAACGTCAACGGTGCCAACGCCAGGGCGGCCCGGGTGATCGGGTGGCCCTTGTAGGTGTCGCAGGCCCGCAGCAGCTCGCCCACCCGCTTGGGGTCAGTGATGGCGGCATGGTGCCGGGCCTGTATCGGCGTCAGGGCCTCGCGCAGATCGGCCGCAGGATCGCGGTCGCATCGGTCGGTTGCGATGGCATAGCGAAACACCTGGCCGCAAGCTTGCTTGACGCGGTGCGCTGTTTCAATGGCGCCGCGTTCTTCAACCCGGCGCAGGCAGGCCAGCAGCTCGGACGGCTTGATGCCCCCCACGGGCCGGCGGCCAAGCCAGGGGAACACGTCTTGTTCCAAGCGGATGCGGGTTCGGTCGGCGTGCCCGTCGCTGACCTTGGCGCCGTGCACCGTGCCCAGCCACTCGCGGGCCACGGCCTCGAATGAATCAATCGGCGGCAGACCAGCATCAGCCAGCGCATCGGCTGCACGGCTGCGCACCGCCGCCACTTTGGCCGCCTTACGCACGTCGCTAGGGTCGGTGCCGTCACTGACCAGCCGGCGGGCCTCGTCGGCCTTCTTGCGGGCCTGCGCCAAGCCGGTGTCCGGGTAGGTGCCAAGGCTCAGAAGCTTGCGCCGGCCGTTGACGGTGTAGTCAAACCGCCAACCGTGTGCGCCACCCTTCACGAAAAGCAGCAGGTAAAGGCCTTCGCCGTCGTTCAAACGCTTGCGGGGATCGCCCGGCTTGATGGTGCGGATGGTCACATCGCCGGAGATCAGCTCACGCGCCATGGAGTAACTTTCCAAGTCCAGAGAGCCCGATTGTGCGGTTACTCCCGAAGTTACTGCAAGGCAAGCCCGGAAGCCGGCGGAAGTTACCGCACTTCAACGGACAAAGAAAAACCCCCAAGTCGTTGATTTACTTGGGGGTTTTGCACTTTCTTGGACCCTCTCGGACCCTTATTTGGTGGAGCCGGGGGGAATCGAACCCCCGTCCGCAAGCCATCACCGGCCAGTTCTACATGCTTAGCTGTCTGATTTGAATCTCATGCCCCAAGTCGCGCAGCAGCACGCTACTTGGTTCACCAGTCACTTGGTTCTCGTCCCATGCTGAATGACGCAGCACAGCACCAGCCAATGTGTATGACTTCGCAGCTTTTTGCCTCAATTGCTTGAGACTAAAACCCGGCCCATCGGCCAACCGTTGCGAAGCTCACCGGTTTTTAAGCGGCGAGGGCGTACGAGGTATCGTTCGCAGTTACTTTGTTTCCAATGGTTTTACGAGCGAACTGGAGCTCGGCATGCCCT
>JAYWDK010000395.1:0-3397 GCA_043779845.1 Betaproteobacteria bacterium
ATCGCGCTGATGGCCGCACACGAGGTGCAGCGCTTTGGCATGCCGGCCAAGGTGGCGTTTTTGTCGCACTCGATGTATGGCAGCTCGCCACGCGCATCGGCCAAGCGCATGCGCGCCGCGCGTGATTTGTTTGTGGCGCGCGCGCCCGAGATCGAGTGTGACGGCGAGTTGCAAGGCGATGCTGCGCTGTCCGACGTGATCCGCGCCAGCTTTTTGACCGACGCCACGCTCACGGGGGCGGCCAACCTGCTGGTGATGCCCAACCTGGACGCCGCCAATATCTTGTTCAACGTGCTCAAGGTCACCGCCAGCCACGGCGTGACGATTGGCCCGATCTTGCTGGGCGCCGCCGCGCCGGCGCACATCCTCACGCCGTCGGCCACCATGCGCCGGGTGGTCAACACGACGGCGCTGGCGGTGGCCGACGCGGCGGAGTCGAAATGACGCAGCGATGTAACTCAGTAACGCCAATACGGCCCCGATAATCTCGGCCACCTCCAGCCAGCCCGGATCGAAACATGCAACGCGCCACCAAGATTGTCGCCACCCTAGGCCCCGCCAGCAGCGACCCCGAAGTGCTGGAGCGGCTGTTGCGCGCCGGCGTTGACGTGGTGCGGCTCAACTTCAGCCACGGCTCGGCGCAAGACCACATTGACCGCGCCGCCCTGGTGCGCCGAATCGCTGAAAAAGTGGGCAAGCCGGTGGCCGTGATGGCCGACTTGCAAGGCCCAAAAATACGCGTCGGCAAGTTTGTGGAGGGTCGCGTGATGTTGGTCAACGGTGAGCGCTTCGTGCTGGACGCCGCGCGCACCGAGCTGGGCACGCTGGACGGCGTAGGGCTCGACTACAAAGAGCTGCCGCGCGACGTGAAACCCGGCGACACGCTGCTGCTCAACGACGGCCTGATCGTGCTGACCGTGGAGGCCGTGCGTGGCGAGCAAGTGCACACCGTCGTCAAGATCGGCGGCGAGCTGAGCAACAACAAGGGCATCAACAAACAGGGCGGTGGCCTGACGGCGCCGGCGCTGACGGCCAAGGACATGGAGGACATCAAGACGGCGATGTCGTTCCAGTGCGATTACCTGGCGGTGAGCTTCCCGAAAAACGCCACCGACATGGAGATGGCGCGCCAACTGGCCAACGTGGCCGGCGAGCCCTGGAAACACAAGCCCGCGATGATCGCCAAGATCGAGCGCAGCGAGGCCATCCCCCAGCTTGAAGCCATCTTGCGCGCCAGCGACGGCATCATGGTGGCGCGCGGTGACTTGGCGGTGGAGGTGGGCAACGCCACCGTGCCCGCGCTGCAAAAACGCATGATCCGCATGGCCCGCGAGATGGACAAAATCGCCATCACCGCCACGCAGATGATGGAGTCGATGATCGTCAACCCGGTGCCTACCCGCGCCGAGGTGAGCGACGTGGCGAACGCGGTGCTGGACGGCACCGACGCCGTGATGCTGTCGGCCGAAACCGCTGCGGGCAAGTACCCGGTGGAAACCGTGGAGCAGATGGCGGCCATAGCGCTGGAGGCCGAGCGCGCCGAAGACGTCACGCTCAAAAACGACTTCGTGCAGCGCAACTTTGGCCGCATCGACCAGAGCATTGCGATGGGCGCGCTGTTCACCGCGCACAACCTGGGCTGCAAGGCCATCATCGCGCTGACCGAAAGCGGCTCAACCGCCTTGTGGATGAGCCGGCACCGCATCAAGGTGCCGATCTTTGGCCTGACGCACAAGCACAACTCGGAGCGCCGCATGGCGCTGTACCGCAATGTGCAGCCGATCCTGATGCCAACACACAACGACCGCGACACCGCGCTGGCCGATGCCGAACAGGTGCTGATCGAACGCGGTGTGCTCAAGCCCGGCGATACCTACGCCATCACCTGTGGCGAGCCCATGGGCTACCCCGGCGGCACCAACATGCTGAAGGTCTGCCGGGTGGCTTGAGCCGCCTCGCTTTTGTGCCAAGTCAGACCGCCTGCGCGAAGCGCGGGGGCTCACTTGGCGCCGTATCAGTGCGCAGGTCAGCCCCGCGCTCTCAAGGAAACGAAGGGCCGCTCCCGAGTTTTCTTGACCCCCTCGGGGGGGCCTGACGCGAAGCGGCAGGTTTGGGGGCGCTCATGAACGCTTGTTGCGGCTCCAGGCAAGACCGGCGAAGGCCAGTGCCAACAACGCCAAGGGTGAGGGCTCTGGCACTGGCGTAGGAGTGGGTGTCGGCGTGGGTGTCGGAACGCCGCCGCCAGTGCCGCCGTAGCAATCATCGGACAGGGTGTTGGTGTCCAGGGTCACAGCCGCGTGCAAGGCAATCGCTCGGCCGCAATGAATCCTGGCGGTGGTGTTGAGGGTGATGCTCTGGTCGGCGAGGATATTGCCTGCGAAATCGGTGGCTATACCCAGCGTGGCAGAACTGCCGACTTGCCAGTACAGCCCGTCGTTTGAGTTGCTGTTCAAGACCTTGACCATCGAGTTGCTCGCGGTGGTGAGCGTCGACCCGATCTGGAAAATAAAAATCGCATCGGCAAGGTTCTGGTAGTCCAGCGTCAGTGTCCCTGTCAACTGCGCTGACGATGCAAAGTAATAGACACCCGGAGTGAGCGTAAGGCCGCCCAGATCCTGACCCGTCAGATTGCTGGTGACCGCCTGACCGGCGAGCACGTTGTAGGCCGTGAGGGCATCATTCTGTGCCAGCTGCGCGACCGCATCCGTCTGGTGGACCGTGCCCGCCAGGGTAATGGTTCCCGAGCCGGTGATCGAGGTGCCTGGGTAGACACCCAGGTCTCCCCAAAGGGTGGTGGCGCCAGTATTGGTCACCGTCGAGGCCCCCAGCACCGAGAAACTGCTCGCCGAACCCAGTAGCGGCGTCGCCATTGCCGGAGACGCGCAGCAAAGCCCAGCGATCAAGGTGGACGACAGTCGGAGAAGGACTCTTGATGAGTGCATTGCCGGCTCCTTGGAGCCCAATCGGGCTCATTTCGTGAAATAACTTCCGAATTAAGCGTAACGGATTTCACGAATGACAAAGCTGTCTTCCACCGCACCCCCCCCCCCGAACGAGTGTCCGTTGGCCAGCAGAGACAAAACGCCCGCAGTCAGGCGCCAATCGACAAGGCGACTACCTTGGCCACCGGTGGCGTCATGTTCACGGGCACGAGCAGCAGATCGGGATGCTGTGAGCCAAATACACGAAAGAGCTCGTCGGCAAACGCGGGCCCGACCTCGGCCAGACCGTCGAAATCAAGTTCGGCGCGCTGGAACTGCGACAGCCTTGCGGCCACCCGCCGCGCCTGCGCACGCGACACCAGCCCGACCTGTGGCGCCGTGATCAACCGCAGTGGCACCACCGTCCGGTCAAACCCGTAACCCAGGCCGTCCAGGCTGTAGCGCTGCAGCACCTC
>JAYWDK010000396.1:0-9607 GCA_043779845.1 Betaproteobacteria bacterium
TCTAGCCCGGCACCGAAACTCTCCCCGGCGCGGGCCCGACCCCAAGCCCGACAGGCTCCTAGGTTTTTACGCGCGGTGCTTGTCGGCTTCGGACGTGAACGAGTCGGCCAGGAACTCGTCGGCGGGCAGCGCGCACAGGGCTGAAAACTCGCGCTGTGCCGAGTCCACCATCACGGGCGCGCCACAGGCATACACCTGGTGGCCGCTCAAGTCAGGCCAGTCGGCCATCACCGCCTGGTGCACAAATCCGGTGCGGCCGGTCCAATGGTCGCCAGCTTGGGGCTCGGACAGCACGGGCACGTAGCGCAGATTGGGCATCGCGGCGGCGGCTTGCTCGGCCCAATCATTCAGGTACAAATCGGCGCGGCTGCGACAGCCCCAATACAAGGTGGCGGGGCGGTCAATGCCCGTGTCCTGCATCTGCTCAATCAGGGCCTTGATCGGCGCAAAACCGGTGCCCGAGGCCAGCAGGATCATGGGCTTGGGGGACTCGCGTAAAAAGAAGCTGCCGAACGGGCCTTCAAGACGCAGGATGTCTTTTTCCTTCATCGTGCCAAACACCACGTCGGTGAACAGGCCGCCGGGCAGGTGGCGAATGTGCAGTTCGATGGCGGGCGGCGTGCCCAGGCGCTGGGGGGAATTGGCCATCGAGTAACTGCGCCGCGCGCCGTCACGCAGGATGAACTCAACATACTGTCCGGCGTGGTACTTGAACTGCTGGTTGGCCGGCAACTGCAAGCGCAGCACGGCCACATCAGGGACGGGGCGCTTGATGCTCAGCACGCGGGTGGGCATTTTCAGCACCGCAAATTCACCGGCGCCAGGCACGCTGCGGGCTTCAAGCACGCAATCGGTTTGGGGCGTGGCGCAGCAGGTCAGGATCATGCCGGCGTCTTCTTCGGCCACGCTCAGCGCCTTCAGTTGATGGGCGCCGTGCAGCACCCGGCCTTCGATCAACCGGCTTTTGCAGGAGCCGCAAGCGCCGTCCTTGCAGCCGTAGGGCAGGCCCACGCCTTCGCGGATGGCCGCACTCAAGATGGGTTCGTCGCGCTGCACCTCAAAGGCGCGGCCCGAGGGCTGGAGAGTGACTTTGAAACGCATGGGTGTGGGCACAGGATGGGTCGGCAAGGTGGGCTGCGGCACGTAAACTGAATAGGCATTTTGCCCGGCTCAAGGGCAGTCACCGGCAATCAACGGTGCCGGGCACGATGCAGGCCAATGCGCAGGCCGTCCAGCGCCCACACGAA
Organism: Betaproteobacteria bacterium; assembly: GCA_043779845.1. Classification (GTDB taxonomy): domain Bacteria; phylum Pseudomonadota; class Gammaproteobacteria; order Burkholderiales; family Burkholderiaceae_C; genus Pseudaquabacterium. The sequence continues at coordinate 1,248 of JAYWDK010000396.1, forward strand.
CTTCGAATCCAACTTACCCACGCACGCCTGACATGCCCGCTGCCACCTCACCCGCCAAATTCAAGCGCCCGACCTTGTTGATCGTGGGCTGCGGCGACGTGGGCAAACGGGTGTTGCGCTTGTTGCGCGGTCGCTGGCGCGTATGGGCCTTGACCTCGTCGACCGATCGATTTGCCGAGTTGTGCGCCGCTGGCGCGGTGCCACTGCTGGGCAACCTGGATCAGCCGGCCACCTTGGCCCGCCTGGGCAGCTTGGCTGATGTGGTGCTGCACCTGGCGCCGCCCGCAACGCATGGCGCCACCGACGAGCGCACCGCCCACCTGCTGCAAGCCCTGGCCCGAGGCGGGCGCGTGCGGCGCTTGGTGTATGGCAGCACCACGGGCGTGTATGGCGACGCGGCTGGGCAGGTGCTGGATGAAACCCGGGCCACGGCGCCTAACACCGATCGTGCGCGGCGCCGCGTGCATGCCGAGCAGCAGTTGCGCCAGTTTGGCCTGGGCTTTGGCGTGACGGTGAGCGTGTTGCGCATCCCCGGCATTTACGCGGGTGATCGGGTGGGCGGCCATCCCCGTGAGCGCCTGGTGCGCGGCGCGCCGGTGCTCTGCGCGGCCGACGACGTGTTCACCAACCACATCCATGCCGACGATCTGGCGCGCGCTTGCGTGGCCGCGCTGTACCGGGGCTTGCCGCAGCGCGTGGTGAACGTGTGTGACGACACCGACCTGCGCATGGGTGATTATTTTGATTTGGCCGCTGATTTGTGTGGCCTGCCGCGGCCTCCCCGATTGACGCGCGAGCAGGCGATGGCGGTGTTGTCACCGATGCAGCTGAGCTTTATGGGTGAATCACGGCGCATCGGCAACCAGCGGCTGAAGCAGGAGTTGAAGCTGCGGCTGCGCTACGCCACGGTGGCGCAGGGATTGCTGGCCTAGCGGCCCCTAGCGCCGTCTAGCGCCGTTTTGACGGCCCACCAAAGGGCAATCTGCCGCGCCACCAGCTGATCATCAGCCAGGCGCCCAGCATGCCGCCCAAGTGCGCAAAGTGCGCCACGCCGCTGCTGCCCATCAGGCCAAACAGCAACTCCATGCCGCCAAACAGCATCACGAAGGTGCGTGCCTTCATGGGGATGGGCGGGAACAGCGGCATGATGATTCGGTCAGGGAAGAGCATGCCGAACGACAGCAGCAGGCCAAACAAGGCGCCCGAAGCCCCCACGGTGGGGGTGCGAGAGCCGGTGAGCATCGTGAAAACCAGTTGCACCAAGGCGGCGGCAATCACGCTGGCCAGCAGCATTTGAAGGTAGCGCTTTTGGCCCCACAGGCGCTCAAGTTCAGCGCCAAACATCCACAGGCCGAGCATGTTGAAGAACAAATGCATCATGTCGCCGTGCAGGAAGCCGTAGCTCACAACCTGCCACGGCCAGAAGCGCCCGCTGCTCAAGGGCCATAGCGCAAACAAGGCATCAACCGGCAAGATGGGCAGCAATAGCTGCACGGAAAACACCGCTGTGCAAATCAGCATCAGCGCCTTGGTGACCGGAGGCAGGTGCGGCATGGGCGGGTGCGGTGGAGGCAAAACGCGGATATCAACGCACATGGCGGCCCGCCGAAAACCAATTGCTTTGGGCGGGCCGCCATGGCGGGGTGTGGGCGAGTTGTAGGTATGGTGCCCGCGGCCAGACTCGAACTGGCACGCCTTGCGGCGGCGGATTTTGAATCCGCTACGTCTACCGATTTCGTCACGCGGGCAGGGGTGCTGGATGCTGTACTGGATGATGCGCTGGACGCGCTGGGTAGCGCGTCGTGATCCCGGATTATGTCATGCCCAATGAGCGGCTACTGGCCGTCGCTGACACAATCAGCGAAGGAGGTGCAATTTGTCCAAGTCCAGTTCTGCAAACTCAAGCCTGTCCCGCCCCGAATACAAGACGATTGAAGACGTCATCGGCCACACGCCATTGGTGCGCTTGCAACGAATTGGCGGGCCCTACGGCACTGACGGCCGCGATGCGCGTGGCAACGTCATTCTTGGCAAGCTTGAGGGCAACAACCCGGCGGGCTCGGTGAAAGACCGGCCGGCCATGAGCATGATCCAGCGCGCTGAAGAACGCGGTGACATCCAGCCCGGCGACACGCTGATCGAGGCCACCTCGGGCAATACCGGCATTGCGTTGGCGATGGCCGCTGCAATTCGGGGTTATCACATGGTGCTGATCATGCCCGAGGATTTGTCGATTGAGCGCGTGCAAACCATGAAGGCCTACGGCGCCGAGTTGATCTTGACGCCGCGCTCGGGCGGCATGGAATACGCCCGCGATCTGGCCGAGCAAATGCAGCGAGATGGCAAGGGCAGGGTGCTCGATCAATTTGCCAACGCCGACAACCCGCGCGTGCACTTCGAGACGACCGGGCCCGAGATTTGGGGCGACACCGCCGGGCGCATCACGCACTTTGTCAGCGCCATGGGCACCACCGGCACCATCACCGGCGTGGGCCGTTACCTGAAAAGCCAGAACCCGGCAGTGCGCATCGTCGGCGCACAGCCCACCGAGGGCTCGCGCATCCCGGGCATCCGGAAGTGGCCCGAGGCCTACCTGCCCAAGATTTACGACCCCACCAACGTGGACGAGTTGGTGCTGGTCAGCCAGGCCGATGCCGAGGACATGGCGCGCAAGCTGGCGCGGCAAGAAGGCCTGTTTGCGGGCATCTCGGCGGCCGGCGCGGCCTGGGTGGCGCTACAGATCGCGCAGCAAGTGCAAGACGCCACCATCGTCTACATCGTCTGCGACCGAGGTGAGCGGTACTTGTCCACCGGTGTGTTTCCCGCCTGATGAAAGTCTGATTTCATGGCCGACGAATACCGTTTTTGCCCCACTTGCAGCACCGGGCTGGAGCCGATCGAGCTGCTCGAAGACAGTGGGCTCAAGACCCGCTTGCGTTGCCCTGCTTGCCAGTGGACCCACTTGAACAACCCCACGCCGGTGTTGGCTGCGGTGATTGAATGTGCTGACCAAGGCGGCCAGTTGCTGCTGGCGCGCAACGCCGCGTGGTCCGGCAGGATGTTTGCGTTGATTACCGGCTTCATGGAAGCCGGCGAGACACCCGAAGAAGGCATCGCGCGGGAGGTCACTGAAGAAACCTCGCTGGAGGTGCTGGCACTCAGCTTGATCGCTGTCTATGACTTCCAGCGCATGAATCAGGTGATCATTGCCTACCATGCACTGGCGCGTGGCACCGTGCGCTTGTCGCCCGAGTTGTCCGAGTACCAGCTGTTTTCGCCCGAGGACGTGGTGTGTTGGCCGGCCGGCACGGGCTATGCCCTGGCTGACTGGTTGCGGCGCCACGGGCATGAGCCGCGCTTCATGGACTTGCCGCGTCGCCCCTAAAATTTTGCCACTTCACTGAGAGAACCCATCCATGGATGTGCAGAAAGAAATTGACACTCGCGGTCTGAATTGCCCGCTGCCCATCCTGAAGGCCAAGAAGGCGCTGTCAGAGTTGGTGAGCGGCCAAGTGCTCAAGGTGCTGTCAACCGACCCGGGCTCAATGCGTGATTTCCAGGCCTTTGCCCGTCAAACCGGCAATGAGTTGCTTGAGCAAAGCGCTGACGGCGATGACTTTGTGCACTACCTGCGGCGGCGCTGAGGTCTGAAAACGCGCTGGCCAGACCTGGCCACGCCGGCCCCGGGTTTATAGCGGCAGGGTTTTGAGGTAAGCCCGAAAGCTCTCGCTCACCTCGGGGTGTCGCAGTGCCAGCTCCACGTTGGCTTGCAAAAAACCCTCTTTGCTGCCGCAGTCGTAGCGCTGCCCTTGGTAGCGATAGGCAAACACCTTTTCACGGCGCAGCAGCGATGCAATGCCGTCGGTGAGTTGGATTTCGCCACCCACGCCCCGAGGCTGGTTGGCGATTTCATGGAACACGCCTGGCGTCAGAATGTACCGGCCGGCCACGGCCAAGCGTGAGGGGGCGTCTTCGGGCGCGGGTTTTTCAACCATTCGGTTGACATCCACAACCCGGTCATTGACAGCCGTGCCGGCCACGATACCGTAGCGACGGGTGTGCTCGGCGGGCACTTCTTGCACCGCCAATATCGATGCCCGCCACTCCGCAAATTGCTCCACCATCTGCTTGAGCACCGGGGGGTCACCCACCATCAAGTCGTCGGCCAGCAGCACGGCAAAAGGCTCGTTGCCCACCAATCGCTGTGCGCACAACACGGCATGCCCCAGGCCCAAAGCCTGCGGTTGACGGATGTAAATGCACTCCATGTCATGCGGTTTTACACTGCGTACCACATTTAGCAGTTCCGTCTTACCCGCTTGTTCAAGGGCTACCTCCAACTCGAAGGTCATGTCAAAGTGGTCTTCAATCGGTCGTTTGTGGCGTCCGGTCACAAAGATCATCTCGCGAACACCTGCGGCGTAGGCTTCTTCGACCGCATACTGGATCAGTGGCTTGTCAACCACGGGCAGCATTTCCTTGGGCTGGGCCTTGGTCGCGGGCAAAAAACGCGTACCCAATCCCGCTACCGGGAAGATTGCTTTCTTGATCAACATTGAAAAGACCTTTTGTCGTGTGCCATTGGATTGATTCTGTCATGTCGTCCATGACGCTTTGCTGCTTGCCTTGGAGCCTGTCGGGCTTGGGGCGGGCCGGACCGCAAGTCCGACAGGCTCCTAGCGAGGACGTCACGCCGTGCTGTTGATCATTGAGCCTTTGGATCCCGAGGTGATGCAGTGGTTGGTGGCGCGACATGCGGTGCGGTATGCACCCGACCTGGCGCGCGATGCACGCGCCCTGCGATTGGCGCTGCGCAATGTCACGGCGTTGATCATTCCGCCCACGGTGGCTGTGGATGCCGACACGCTGGCCCAGGCACCGCAGCTTCGGGCGGTGGGCCGTTTGTCATCCGGGGCAGAGAACATCGATTTTGAAGCCTGTGCACGTGCCGGCGTGGAGGTGGTGCGCTCCAGTGACGCCACGGCCCAGGCCGAGGCCGAGTTCATGATTGGTGCCCTGCTGCAAATGCTGCGCCGCGTGCCCGTGCTCAATGCCGAAGGCTTGCTGGTGGGGCGTGAGCTGGGTGGCACCACGGTGGGTTTGGTGGGCATGACGCCAGCCGCCAAACCGCTGGCGCAGTTGCTGGCCGCGTTTGGCACCCGCATTATTGGCTATGACCCTGCGCTGCACGCCAACGATGCCTTGTGGGCGCGCTGGTTGATTGAGCCCGTGGGCCTGCGTGATCTCATGGAGCAAAGCGACGGCGTGTGCGTCACCTTGGGTTATTTCACGCGTTACCAAGGCTTGCTGGGCGAGCGCTACCTGGCGTTTTGCCGGCCCAATCAGGTGCTGGTGAGCTTGGCGTCCACGGGGCTGTTTGACGAGGCCACGCTGGCCGAGGTGCTGGGCAGTGGCCGCATGGCCGCCGCCTGGTTTGACAGCCTGGAGCCGGGCCTGCGGGCCCCGGGCCGGCCGCTGCACCAGATCGACACCTTGCAGGTCACCCCCAGAGTGGCCAGCACCACGCTGGAATCGCGCGTGCGGGCGGCATGGGACGTGGCTCGCCGCATTGACACGCTGTTGGCGTCGGTGGTGGAGCCTGCAGGGCGCTAGCCACCGTCCAGTGGACGTCCCGCAGGTGCGCAACGCCCTCGGGAACCGCCATCAAGCGGCCGGCAGTTGTGCCGCTTGCACCCGCAACCGGTTCAGCGTTTCCGTGAACTCGGCCAGCCGGGCCCGCTCCTGATCCACCACCGCTGGCTTGGCGCGAGCCACGAAACTTTCGTTGCCCAGCTTGGCCTCGACCTTGACGATTTCGCCCTCCAGCCGGGTGATCTCTTTGCTCAGGCGCGCGCGCTCGGCGGCCAAGTCGATTTCAACAAACAGCGCCATGCGCACGCCGCCCAGCATGGTGACCGGCGAGGTGGCGCTGGCCGCAGCAAACGCCGCTTCGTCGGCAAATACCTTCACCTCCGACAGCTTGACCAGCGCTTTGAGCAGCGGCGCGGCCTGCTGGATGTAGTCGGCGTCGCCGATCACGTACAGCGGCACCCGCGCGGCCGGCGACAGGTTCATCTCGCTGCGCAGGCTGCGGCAAGCGGCCACCAGGCCTTTGAGTTTGACCATCCAGGCGTCAGACGCGGCATCAACGCGCTCGAGTTGGGCTTGTGGGTAGGTGGCGGTGGCCACGGTGTCCGTAGCCGCGGCCGACTTGCGGCCCGCCACCACCGCCACCGTGTTCCACAACTCGGCGGTGATGAAGGGCGTGACCGGGTGCAGCAGGCGCAGCACGGTCTCGAGTACACGCAGCAAGGTGCGGCGCGTGGCGCGCTGTTCGGCCTCGCTGCCTTCGGCCATCTGCACCTTGGCGATTTCAAGATACCAATCGCAGTATTCGTCCCACACAAACTGGTAGACGCGGTTGGCCACGTTGTCGAGCCGGTACTGCTCAAAACCTTCGGCCACGGCGGCTTCAACGCGTTGCAGCTCGCTGGTGATCCACTTGTCGGCGGCCGAGAACTTCAGGTAGCCGTGGGCCGGGCCGCCGGGTTGGCATTCGGCCTTGGTGTGCTCTTTCAGGCCACAGTCCTGGCCATCGCAGTTCATCAGCACAAAGCGCGTGGCGTTCCAGAGCTTGTTGCAGAAGTTGCGGTATCCCTCGCAGCGCTTGCTGTCAAAGTTGACGCTGCGCCCCAGCGTGGCCATGGCGGCAAAGGTGAAGCGCAGCGCGTCGGCGCCGTAGCCCGGGATGCCTTCGGGGAACTCTTTTTCAGTGGCCCGGCGCACCTTGGGCGCCGTCTCGGGCTTGCGCAAACCGCTGCTGCGTTTGTCCAGCAAGGGCGCCAGTTGTATGCCATCGATCAGGTCGACCGGGTCGAGCACGTTGCCCTCGCTCTTGCTCATCTTTTTGCCTTGGGCGTCGAGCACCAGGCCGTGGATGTAGACATGCCTGAACGGCACTTTGCCCGTGAAGTGCTTGGTCATCATGATCATCCGGGCGACCCAGAAAAAGATGATGTCGTAGGCGGTGACCAGCACGCTGGATGGCAAAAAGAGGTCAAGCTCTTTTGTTTTTTCAGGCCAACCCAGTGAAGAGAAAGGCACTAGTGCCGACGAATACCAGGTGTCTAATACATCCTCATCTCTGACCAGTGTCTTGCCAGGAGCCTGCGCCTGCGCGGCAGCTTCGGACTCGGCCACATACACCTTGCCGTCCTCGTCGTACCAGGCCGGAATCTGATGGCCCCACCACAACTGGCGCGAAATGCACCAGTCCTGAATGTTGTTCATCCACTGGTTGTAGGTGTTGACCCATTGCTCGGGTACAAACTTCACGTCGCCGTTGGCTACGGCATCGCGCGCTTTCTGCGAGATCGACTTCCCCGTCGGGTCCTTGTCGCTGACCTTGCTCAAAGCCACAAACCACTGATCCGTCAGCATCGGCTCGACCACCGCGCCGGTGCGTGCGCAAACCGGCACCATGTTTTTATGCGGCACGGCTTTCTCTAAAAAGCCCTGCGCTTCCAGATCTTTCAACACCGCCTTGCGGGCGTCGTAGCGGTCCAGTCCCTGATACGCCACCGGCCCGTTTTCGTTGATCTTCGCGTCCAGCGTGAAGATCGTGATCATGGGGAGGTTGTGGCGCTGTGCCACCTGGTAGTCGTTGAAGTCATGCGCGCCGGTGATCTTCACGCAGCCGCTGCCGAAGGCCGGGTCTACATAGTCGTCGGCAATCACCGGAATGGCCCGGTCGCACAGTGGCAGATCGACCATCTTGCCGATCAGATGCTTGTAACGTTCGTCGTCCGGGTGAACCGCCAGAGCGCCGTCGGCCAGCATGGTCTCGGGCCGCGTGGTGGCAATGTGCATGCCGCGCAGCGGTGAGCCGTCAGCAGCGGTTTGCGGGTATCACTGAACGGGTATTCGATGTGCCACATGAAGCTGTCGCGCTCTTCACTTTCAACCTCAAGATCACTCACCGCCGACTTCAAAACCGGATCCCAATTAACCAGCCGCTTGCCCCGGTAAATCAAGCCCTGTTCATACAGCTGCACAAAAGTCGAGGTGACGACCTTCGACATCTTCGGGTCCATCGTGAAGTACTCATGCTTCCACGCCACCGAATCGCCGATGCGGCGCATCTGGCGCGTGATGGTCGAGCCAGACTCTTCTTTCCATTCCCACACCTTCGCGACAAAATTCTTGCGGCCCAGGTCGGGCCGTGTTTTGCCTTCGGCCTGCAGCTTGCGCTCGACCACGATCTGCGTCGCGATGCCGGCATGGTCGGTGCCCGGCAGCCACAGCGTGTTGTGGCCGCGCATGCGGTGGTAGCGCGTGAGCGAGTCCATGATGGTCTGGTT
>JAYWDK010000397.1:0-9593 GCA_043779845.1 Betaproteobacteria bacterium
CAGGCGCGAGGCGCCGCGCTTCATCAGCTCGTTGATCAGCAGCTCCATCGCATAGCTGCCGTAGCGGCCGCTGTCGCCGGCACCCTCGGGCAGCATGAAGTGGTTCATGCCACCGATCTTTCGCTCGCGGTCCCAGATGCACGCGGCGATGCACGAGCCCAGCGTGGTGGTGATCAGGATGTCTTCTTCGTAGACGAAGTATTCGCCCGGCAATACTTTGACGGCTTCGTTGCGGAAGTGTGCGTCCCAGTAGAAAAACGAGGCCTCGCCGGGCTTGCGCGCGGCGGCCTTGAGCCGCTCAAGCCGGGGCGTTGAGTTCAGCGTGGACGATGCCAGCGGCGGCGGTGCAGCTGCGGTCGATGGGCGCAATACGGACGGGGAGGGCGTCATGGGCGATAAGTCCTTACTCGGCTGGTTATCGGCAGCCTGGCGTTGAACTTCAGGCTAGGAGCCTGTCGGGCTCGACCCCAAGCCCGACAGGCTCCTGGGGCCGTTGATGCCAGCTTGCGGACCGGGTGATGCAGACCGGCTAACGCGGCTTGCGCCCGGCCTGGTTTTGGCGCACCGGGCCCGGTCAGGCGCGTTGATAAATGGTCTTGCCGCGCAAGAGAAACAAGTCACGTGCATCGGTGAAGTTTTCGGAATGACCCACATACAGCAGACCGTCGGGCCGCAGCACGCCGTTCATTTGCTGGAGCACCTGGCGCTGGGTGGGCGCGTCGAAATAAATCATCACGTTGCGGCAAAAAATAATGTCGAAAGGATCCCCCAGTGACCAGCCACGGCTCATCAGGTTGAAGGGCCGAAACTCGACCCATTTGGCCAGTTCGGGCTTGATGCGGATGAAGCCCGAGTTGCCACCCTTGCCACGCAAAAAGTGCCTGTGCAAGCGCTCGGGCGACAAGCCCCGTGAGTCCACGTCGTACACGCCGCGCTGCGCCGTGGCCAGCACCTTGGTGTCGATGTCGCTGGCCACGATGCGCACGTTGGCTTGCATGCCCAGGGTCTCGGCCACGGTCATGGCGATCGAGTAGGGTTCTTCGCCGGTGGACGCCGCGCTGCACCAGATGCGCAGTGGCCGGCCGGTGCGGCCCTTGATGTCGTCGACCAGCGCATGAAAGTGATGACCTTCGCGGAAGAACGAGGTCAGGTTGGTGGTCAGGCAGTTGATGAACTCCTGCCATTCGGCCTCGCCCGAGGCGCCGGTATTGGCCTGCAGCCACTGCAAATAGTCTGCAAACGAGCGGTAGTTGGTGTCGCGCAGCCGGCGCGACAGGCGGCTGTACACCATCGCCTGTTTGCCGGCGTGCAGGCTGATGCCGGCGCGCTTGTAGATCAGCTCTCGAACGCGGTCAAAGTCAGCGGCTGAGAACGCAAACTCCTGATCGCCGACCTGGCCAGTGAGCGTGGACTGTGAGGGTGCGGTGGCTTCGGTCATGGCGGCATGGGGTGGCAACGGCAAGGTGGACAAGAGCAGCAAATGAAGGGCAGCGGCAGCCGCCCACGCAGGCTGCCCGTTGGGCTGGAGTCTGGCCCGCCAGGCGCGGGGGCAAGCGCTGCAAGTGACCTGCAAAGTGGGCGTTTCTTCGGCCCCTGGACAGCACAGCGCCACTGCTAGACTGCCGCTGAACCCGGGCTACCAGCCTGGTAAACCAGTCGCCATGCACGCCCCGTTGCCTGTGGATCACGCGCCCTCAATCAAGCCGCCTGCAACTGCCGCCGCGCTGTGCCTGGACACCGCCCTGGCCTTGCTGCGCCAGGCCGGCCAGGCGCCGCCGCAGGCCGAGCCGGGCACATCCGCGTACCTGCAAACCTTGATCGACCAACTGGTGGATTTGTCCAGCCGGGACGCGCTGACGGGGCTGGCCAACCGCCGCAACTTTGAGCTGGCCTTGGCCCGCGAGGTTGACCGGGTGGCGCGCTCGGGTGAATCAGCCTTGCTGCTGATGGTGGACATCGATTTTTTCAAGCGCGTGAATGACCAGTACGGCCACGCGGCCGGTGACCTGGTGATCCGCGCGGTGGGCCAGGCCTTGACCGAAAGCGTGCGCCCGATGGACTTGGTGGCCCGCATTGGCGGTGAAGAATTTGCCGTGTTGCTGCCCAATTGCCCGGCCGCGTTTGGGCCGCAAGTGGCCGCCCGCGTGCGTCAAAGCGTGGCGCGCACCTCGGTGGCTTTGCCACCGGCGGGTGCGCCTTTGTCGGTCACGGTCAGCGTGGGTGGCGCGTTTGCGCCGCAGTGGGTGCGTTCCACGCCGGGCATCTGGATGCAGCGCGCCGATGTGCAGTTGTACCGAGCCAAGGGTGAGGGCCGTGATCGGGTCTGCCTGGAGCACTCGGACGCCCCCGAGGTCAGCGCGCAAGAACGCGAGATGCTGCTGGGCAGCGCCCCGATTCAGGATGCCGTATGAGCGATGTTGTGAACCCGCCCAACCCCCGCACTGGCGCCCGCCCTGGCGCCCGCATCATGGCGGTCACCAGCGGCAAAGGGGGCGTGGGCAAAACTTTTGTGGCGGCCAATTTGGCGGCTGCCTTGGCCAGAAGTGGCGAGCGCGTGCTGGTGCTGGACGCCGATTTGGGTTTGGCCAATCTGGACGTGGTGCTCAACCTGGCGGCGCGGGTGACTTTGCACGATGTATTCACCGGCAGGGCCGACCTGGAAGCCGCGCTGCAACCCGCCCCGGGTGGGTTTACGGTGCTGCTGGCGGGCTCGGGCCTGGTCGAGTATTCCCGCATGACGCCTGAAGTACGCGACAAGTTGCTGGGCGTGATGCGCCAGGTGCGGCCGCGTTTTGACCACGTGCTGCTGGACACCGGCGCGGGCATCTCGGATGTGGTGTTGTTCACCGTGTCGCTGGCCGACGAGGTGCTGATCGTGGCCACGCCCGAGCCGACATCGCTGACCGATGCCTACGCCACCATCAAGGTGCTGGCGGCCACGCAAGTGTCGCGGCCGATGCGCTTGCTGGTGAACCAGGTGCAGCGCGCTGGCGAGGGCCGCGCCGTGTGTGCGCAACTGCAAGCGGTGGTGGATCGGTTCGTCAACCCCACGCTGCCCGAACCCGTCAAGCTGGCGCTGTTGGGCGAGGTGCCGCAGGACGGCGCAGTGCGTGAAGCGGTGCAGCGCCGGCAGTTGCTGCTGGAGTCGTTGCCCGGCTGCCCGGCGGCCATTGCGGTGGCCGCCGCAGCAGCAAAATTACTGCCCCCATGAGCGACCAACCGACGTCCGAACCCGTGGTTCAATCCGTCGCGACCCCGTTTGACCAACTCGGCGGTGAGCTCGCCGTGCGGGCCTTGGTGGATCGGTTTTACGACCTGATGGATCTGGAGCCGGCCTGCGCCGGCATCCGCAGCCTGCACGCCAGCATCCTGGACAACGCGCGTGACAAGCTGTTCTGGTTTTTGTGCGGCTGGCTGGGCGGCCCCAACCACTACATCGAGCGCTTCGGCCACCCGCGCTTGCGGGCACGCCACCTGCCGTTTGCCATTGGCATCAGCGAGCGTGATCAGTGGCTGGCTTGCATGGGCCAAGCCCTGGCCGACACGGGCGTTGACGCGGGCTTGGCCGAGCGGCTGATGCAGAGTTTTTTCAGCACGGCCGATTTCATGCGCAACAAGGGCGGCTAGGAGCCTGTCGGGCTTGGGGTCGTGTTGAAGTCTTCGCGCCATCTCATCGCGAGCCGGCTCCAGCGTGGCAAATGCGCGGCGCAGCACCCAGCCCACGCCGGCTGCGGCCGAGGGCAGCATCGCGGCCAGCATGCCCAGCAGCCAGCCCAGGCTGGCCCACAACACCCCGTGCCGATGGGCCACGGTTTCGGCCACCTGCGCTCGCCGCTGGCCATCCAGCGCGGTGAGCGTGTGCACGCGCCAGCCCTGGGTTTGGCGCTGGCCATCCGGGGCACCCGCGTCCAAAGGCTGGGTCGGCGCCTGGTGCGAGCGAAGCCGCAGCACACCGTCGGCGTCAAACACTTGATAAACCACATGCTCATCGTGCGCGGCAATCAGCCCTGGCATGTTGATGGCTGAATCGGGTTCGGCCAACGAAGGGTTTGATTAGTCGTCCGCGCCGGCCTCCAGGCCCCGAATGCGGTCGCTGACCTGGTCTTGCGCCGTCAGCACGATCACGGGCCAAGTCAGCCCTTCTGCGCGCCAGTGACGCGGCAAATCGAGGCCATTGCCATCTGGCAGCCACCGATCGATCAGGGCCAGGGCGGGCGACGGGGCGGACTGCGCCTCGGCGAGGCAGCAGCACCAATGCACCTGGTGGCCAGCGCACAGCAGGTGATCGGCCACCGCGTGGCCCAGGTCGAGATCGTCTTCAAGCAGCATCAGGTTCATCACAACTCCGAGGGTGGCGCCCGTCCATCGAACGCTGGTGAGCCGTGCTGGGCTGAACCGGTCTTGCGCTGCCAATGCGGCAAGGCCCAGGCAGGGCGCGTGGTGATGTCGGGTGATGCAGCTTGAGCCGAGTGACGCCGAGTGCCGCTGGATGCTCGCCAAATGACGCCGCAGCAGGCCGCACGCCAGACACCGCGCCGCCCCGGTCTGTTTCAAAGCATGCCATGGCTGCGTTGCCCGGCGCTTGACGGGTGGCCGCTATTTACCGGCGCCCGCCGGCCAACAGCACCACCAAGGCCCCCGCGCCGCCTTGCGGGCCGCTGGCCTGCGCAAAGGCAATCACCTCGGCGCTTTGCGCCAGCCAGCGTTGCACTTTTTCTTTGAGCACGGGTTGTCGCCCCGGCGAGCCATGGCCCTTGCCATGCACCACGCGCAGGCAGCGCTTGCCACTGCGGTGGCTGTCGTGGATGTAGCCGGCCAGCAAGTCGCGCGCTTCGTCGCGGTTGTAGCCGTGCAGGTCAAGCTGGCCTTGCAGCGCCCAGTGGCCCCGGCGCAGCTTGACCACCACGTCCTGGCCGATGCCGGGGCGGCGAAAACTCAGGCCGTCATCGGTGAGCAGCAGGGTTTCGAGGTTGACTTCGTCTGACAGCGACTGCGCCAACGCCGCTTTTTCGTCGAGCTCGCGTTGGCGCGGCACCGGCTCGGGGCGGGGCGGCTCAAGCTCGGCCAGGCCCCGGTCGGGCAGTGGGTGTACGCGGCCCACAGTGCGCACAAACAAGTCGTGCTGGGTTTGTTGCTGGCGCTGTTGCTCTAGTTGGCGCGTCTGCAGGGCTGTCTGCTCCCGGGCCGTCCGCTCCAACGCGTCACGTTGCGCACGGCGCATGGCCACGCGCAGTTGGCCCAGGTCGGCGAGGCGCTTGACTTTCACAACAAACCCCGCTCGGCAAACGACACGACTTGGCCGCAGCCCACCACCAGGTGGTCAATCACGCGCACGTCCACCAACGCCAAAGCGTTTTTCAATGACGTTGTCAAAAACTCGTCGGCACGTGACGGCTCGGCCACGCCCGACGGGTGGTTGTGCGCCAGGATCACCGCGCCGGCGTTGCGTGCCAGCGCACGCTTGACCACCTCGCGGGGGTAGACGCTGGTCTGGCCCAGCGTGCCCGTGAACAGCGTCTCGAAGCCGATGAGGCGGTGCTGGCTGTCTAAAAAAAGCACGGCAAAAACCTCGTGTTGTAGCTGGCCCAGGTGCAGCTGGAGATAGTCCTTGACCATTTGCGGTGAATCAAAAACCGGGGCATCGGTGAGTTTTTGCGCCAGGGCGCGGCGGGCCATTTCGATCACTGCGGCCAGCTCGGCGCGTTTGGCCGGGCCCAGACCCTTGATGGCGATCAGATCGGCCACTTGGGCGTGCAACAAGCCGGCAAAGCCACCAAAGTGCGTGAGCACGCTGTCGGCCAGGTGCAGCACGCCCAGGCCCTTCAAGCCCGTGCGCAGCAGCAGGGCCAGCAACTCGGTGTCGGACAGGCTGCCGGCACCCAGCTTCAGCAGTTTTTCACGGGGCCTGGCGTGCGCCGGAAGGTCTTTGATCGACATGGTGTGGGTGCCTGCGGCCGTAGGTCTCGAGGGCAGGGCGTGCCCCGTAGAATCCTTGTTCAGTCTATGCGCACATCCAGCGTTCAGCTCAACACTACATTGGCACCCGGCGTGAACACCATTCAAGAGGGCTCATTTTTGACCCTGCACTACCGGCTCGCCGGCCCCGACGGCGCCGACGTGATCAATACCTTCAACGACAAGCCCGCCACCTTGTCGATGGGCGCGGGCCAGTTGGCACCGGCCATGGAGCGCTGCTTGCTGGGCCTGGCCGAGGGCAGCCGCCAGGTGTTCTCACTGCCTGCCGGCCAGGCTTTTGGTGATCGCAATCCCGACATGGTGCAGCGCGTCAAGCGGGCCTTGTTGCGTGAGTTGGGCGACCCCGACGCCGAGTACAACGTGGGCGACGTGGTGCAGTTCCCAACGCCCGATGGCAGCGGCAGTTATGCCGGCGTGGTGCGTGAACTTGGCGAGAGCTGGTTGTTGTTTGACTTCAACCACCCGCTGGCGGGCCAGCCCGTGAGCTTTGAAGTGGCCGTGATCGGGGTGCTGTGATGACGTCACCACAAATGGGTTGGGTTGAGGACGTGCTGCTGGCCGAGCCGCGCGGTTTTTGCGCCGGCGTTGATCGCGCGATTGAAATCGTCGAGCGTGCGCTCACGCGTTTTGGCGCGCCCATCTACGTGCGCCACGAGATCGTGCACAACACCTACGTGGTCAACGATCTCAAGGCCAAAGGCGCCATCTTCATCGAAGACTTGGCCGAGGTGCCGCCCGGCGCCACGCTGGTATTCAGTGCCCATGGCGTGAGCCAGTTGGTGCGCACCGATGCCAACGCACGCGGTTTCCAGGTCTTTGACGCCACCTGCCCCCTGGTCACCAAGGTGCACGTGGAAGTGGCCAAGCTGGCGCGCGAAGGTTATGAGTTCATCATGATCGGCCACAAGGGCCACCCCGAGGTGGAGGGCACGATGGGCCAGTTGTCGGATGGCATCTACTTGGTCGAAGACGTGGCGGATGTGGTCACCGTGAGCCCACGTGGCAACTTGCTGGCCGTGGTGACCCAAACCACGCTCAGCGTGGACGACGCCGCCGCCATCAAGGCCGAGGTCAAGCGCGTATTTCCGCATGTGCGCGAGCCCAAGCAACAAGACATTTGTTACGCCACGCAAAACCGCCAGGACGCCGTCAAGCTGATGGCCCCGCAGGTGGACATCGTCATCGTGGTGGGCAGCCCCACCAGCAGCAACAGCAACCGCTTGCGTGAGCTGGCCGAACGTCTGGGCACGCCGTCGCACATGGTGGATGCAGCCGATGATCTGCAGCCGGCCTGGTTTGAGGGGCGCCCCCGGGTGGGCCTGACCGCAGGCGCCTCGGCGCCCGACATCCTGGTGCAGCAGGTGATGGCCCGGCTCAAGGCTTTGGGCGCGGTGAGTGTGCGGCGCATGGCGGGCGTTGAAGAAACCGTGCATTTCCCGCTGCCCAAAGGCCTGGGTGACAAATCCATGAGCGAGTTTGCAGCGTCGCGCTCCTGACGCCGTTTGCCGCTTCAGGGTATTGAACGGCACCCTGGCGGTGCCGTTTGCACACTCAATGAACCGCCCCGACGCCCACCCTGATCGCTGATTTTTTTAGGACACCCTCATGCTCGACATCACCCAATTGCGTCGCGACCTGCCTTCGGTGGTCGCCGCGCTGGAAGCCCGCAAAAACCCGCAACCCTTTTTGGACGTGGCGCGCTTCTCGGCGCTGGAAGCCGAGCGCAAAACCTGCCAGATCCGCACCGAAGAGCTGCAAGCGCGGCGCAACACGGTGTCCAAGCAGATCGGTCAACTCAAAAGCAAAGGCGAGGATTGCAGCGCGCCGATGGCCGAAGTAGTCACGATTGCCGACGAGATGAAGGCCGGCGCGGATCGGCTTGACGCCATCCAGGCCGAGTTGTTGGCCCTGCTGATGGCCGTGCCCAATCTGCCGCACGAAACCGTGCCCGTGGGCGCGGGTGAAGCCAGCAATGTGGAAGTGCGGCGCTGGGGCACGCCGGCAAGCTACGGCTTTGACGTCAAGGACCATGTTGACCTGGGCGCGCCGCTGGGGCTTGATTTTGAGATGGGCGCCAAGCTGAGCGGCTCGCGGTTTTCGTTCCTCAAGGGCCCCATCGCCCGCCTGCACCGCGCGCTCGCGCAGTTCATGCTGGACGTGCAGAGTACCGAGCATGGCTACACCGAGTGCTACACGCCCTATATCGTGAACCGCGACATTCTTGAAGGAACTGGCCAGCTGCCCAAGTTCAAGGAAGACATGTTCTGGGTGCTGCGCGGGGGTGACGAAGACCAGCCCGAGCAGTACCTGATTTCCACCTCGGAGATCTCGCTCACCAACACCGTGCGCGAGCAGATCCTTAAAATTGAGGACTTGCCGGTCAAGCTCACGGCGCACAGCCCGTGTTTTCGGTCCGAAGCTGGCTCGGCGGGCCGCGACACGCGCGGCATGATCCGCCAGCACCAGTTCGACAAGGTCGAGATGGTGCAAGTGGTGGCGCCCGAGCACAGCGAGGCCACGCTGGAGGTGATGGTGGGCCACGCCGAGGCCATCCTGCAAAAGCTGGAGCTGCCTTACCGCGTGGTGCTGCTGTGCACGGGCGACATGGGCTTTGGCGCGAGCAAAACGTACGATCTTGAGGTGTGGTTGCCGGCGCAGGACACCTTCCGCGAGATCAGCTCGTGCAGCAATTGTGGTGCCTTCCAGGCCAGGCGCATGCAAGCGCGTTACCGCACGGCCCAAGGCAAAACCGAGTTTGTGCACACGCTCAACGGCTCGGGCCTGGCGGTGGGGCGCGCCTTGGTGGCCGTGCTTGAAAACCACCAGCAAGCCGACGGCAGCATCCGCATTCCGGCGGCCTTGCAGCCGTATCTGCGTGGCGCCGAGTTTTTGACGGCCTGAAACTTCAGCTAGAATCCTGGGCTCTACCCAACGACTGCGGGTGGTACGAAGACCTGGAGAGGTGGCAGAGTGGTCGAATGTACCTGACTCGAAATCAGGCGAACCGTAAGGTTCCGAGGGTTCGAATCCCTCCCTCTCCTCCAGCAAGTGATTCGGCAAGGTTCGAGAAAGTCCGAACAAACAACCTGAAAGCCCCGCAAAGCGGGGCTTTTTCGTTCGTGGCGGTTCGTTGCGATGCTTTGACATCCGGCCCAAGACTGGGGTACTTTTGGGGGTATCCGGTCGAGCAAGCTGGGGGTATGGTTCCCCGGGGCATCGCACCGGCGGAGAAAGAGCCATGTCACTGACCGATACCGCGTGCCGAAACGCCAAGTGCCCGGAGGGCCGGGCCTTTGTCCGCCTCGCCGATGCGGGCGGGCTTTACCTTGAAGTGACCCAGCCCGGGCCGAAGAGCCCCAAAGGCTCCAAGCGGTGGCGCTGGAAGTATCGGGTCGGGGGCAAGGAAAAGCTCTTGGCACTGGGCCTTTACCCGGATGTACCCCTTGCAAGCGGGATGCTTACCCCCAGCGATGGGGGTATTTCGCAGCTTGTGAAGGGGCACGGCAACTTCGGGACGAAGCAAAGGCCCTGCTTTTGGCGGGCACTGACCCCGGCGAGGCCCGGCGCGACGCCAAGCTGACCAAGATGTCCGCCCATGAAACCGCCTTCGAGCCCGT
>JAYWDK010000398.1:0-9582 GCA_043779845.1 Betaproteobacteria bacterium
TACCGATCACCCGGTTTCCACCCGAGCCAACATGACGCCACGCTGGCCGAGCGCTGGTTGCGAGACAACGCGGCGGTGTTTTCGGTGGTGAGCGGCTGAGCTCACGCGCGGCGGCGCTACTTGTTTCACGTTTGGCGCAGCACCCCCCCGCCCCCCCCCCCGCGCCCCGGGGGTTGATTTGTTGGCCGATGGAAATCACCATCACGCCATCGCCGGAATTTGAATAAATCCCCTTATCCACCCCTGATCCCATAAAACGAATCGAACCCCATGCAAGCCATCAAGTCTGTTTTTGCGGTACTGAGCCTGTCGGCCGCCGCCTTGGCCCCCGCCACCGCCACGGCGGTCACCGTCGTGTTTGAGCCCCCCCATGCAGGCACCTACACGTTTTCAGGCACCTGTGACGACTGCGGCCCATTGATCAACGGGCTTTACACGCCGTCAACAGCCACTGCCACGCTGGTGGTGGGCGCCGTGGGCCAGCCATCGAGCTTTGAGTTCAGCTCAAGCAATTTCCTCGCGCCTTTGAAGTCAACGTCCATCGGGTGGATGGACGGCCTGAACAACCTCAGCGGCACGCAAGCGTCATACCTGAACATCGGATTCAACAGCGTTGCAACCCCGGTTCCCCATCAGCCGGCGGGGCAAACCGCAACATTTTGGCAATTCAGCTCCAACATCAGCGGCAGCTGGAGCTTGGGGTCGCCACCCGCTGACTTAGGCGTCGCCAGCACCTGGGTCAACACCACCGCCGTGCCCGAGCCCACCAGCTATGCCTTGATGGCCATGGGCCTGGGCGGGCTGGCGCTGGCAAGACGTCGCCGGCAAGACGTGCGCTGAACCGCGCCACGGCCGCACCGGATCGGCATCCGGGCTAACCTTGAATGCGAGCGTCCTGTTCTGTCCCCGTTGTGACCGCCTGACTCGGCGGTCGTTGCTACCGTGCCAAGTAACGCAAATTTACTGGCTGGTCACAACCCAAGGACGACGATGAACTTCGATCACAGCGCCAAGACCCAGGCCCTGCAGGCACGCCTTCAGGCCTTCATGACCGAGCACGTGCTGCCGCGCGAGGCCCACTACCACCAGCAGCTAGCCAGCAACCGCGCGGCTGGCAACCCCTGGCAGCCCCTGGCCGTGATCGAAGCGCTCAAGCCGAAGGCCTTGGCGGCGGGTCTGTGGAACCTGTTTTTGCCCGAGTCCGCGCACGGTGCGGGCCTCACCAACCTCGAATACGCGCCGCTGGCCGAGATCATGGGCGGCGTGCCTTGGTCCAGCGAGGTGTTCAATTGCTCGGCGCCCGATACCGGCAACATGGAAACCATAGCGCGCTACGGCCGACAAGAGCACCAAGACCGCTGGCTGGCGCCGCTGCTGCGTGGCGAGATCCGCTCGGCGTTTTTGATGACCGAGCCGGCCGTGGCCAGCAGCGACGCCACCAACATCGAAACCGCCATCAAGCGCGACGGCGACGATTACGTCATCAACGGACGCAAGTGGTGGTCGTCGGGCGCCGGTGACCCCCGCTGCGAGATCCTGATCGTGATGGGCAAAACCGATTTCGACGCACCGCGCCACAGCCAGCAGTCAATGGTGCTGGTGCCCATGAACACGCCCGGCGTCAAGGTGCTGCGCCCGCTCACCGTGTTTGGCCGCGACGACGCGCCGCATGGCCACATGGAGGTCGATCTGGTCAACGTGCGCGTGCCAGCAAGCAACGTGCTGCTGGGTGAGGGCCGGGGGTTTGAGATTGCCCAAGGCCGGCTCGGGCCTGGGCGCATTCACCACTGCATGCGCCTGATCGGCATGGCCGAGCGCGCCATGTCGCTGATGTGCGCGCGCCTCGACACCCGGGTGGCGTTTGGCCGCGAAATCTCACGCCAGGGCGTGTGGCACGAGCGCATTGCCGACGCGCGCTGCAAGATTGACATGGCCCGCCTGCTGACGCTGCGCGCGGCCTACATGATGGACACCGTGGGCAACAAGCAAGCCCGTGCCGAGATCGCGATGATCAAGGTGGTGGCGCCTCTGATGGCGTGCGAGGTGATCGACATGGCGATCCAGGCCCACGGCGGCGGTGGCGTGTCGGATGACTTCGTGCTGGCCGGTTTTTACGCCGGCGCACGCACCCTGCGGCTGGCCGACGGCCCCGATGAAGTGCACCGCGAGGCCATTGCCAAGCTTGAACTTGGCCGCCAACGCGCCCAGCGCACGGGCTTGCTGGCGCCCGAGGTGGATATGCCCATCACCCGGGGGTCTTGAGTCCATGTTGCTTGGCCACTCCTGATTGGCCCTCAATCTCAGCTTTGGCGCGGATCGCCCCCGCGCCCGCTCGTGGGAGAGGGAGCTTTGACGCCCGGCACGGGCTGTGCTCGCTTTCTGCACGGCGCCGGGTATTCGCCCCGGCGGGCGACTGGCTTTCTTTTCGGGCCGAAAAGAAAGTCAGCAAAGAAAAGGGCCTTCAACCCAGTTTCAATGGGTTTGCTCTTGACCTTTTCGGGCACGGTGTGTTGTGGACTCGCCTGCCAAGCAGGCTCAGACATTCGGCGCCTGTCGTGGTCAGCGAGTAACTCCTTAGGTACGCGTCCAAGACGGCCTGCGCATGGCTTGGTTCACCGCTTGACCGGCGCCTTACCCCCTCGCCCGCTCGCGGGAGAGGGTTGGGGAGAGGGTCTCGAACCCGCACCGTGCTGTAGCCCAGGACAACCGCCTTGGACGAGCCGCAACCCGATCCCAACTCGGTGGTGACAGACGCCGAATGTCTGAGCCTGCACGCAGGCGAGTCCTGAGCACCGTGCCCGAAGTGGTCAAGGGCAAACCCATTGAAACTGGTTTGCAGGCCCTTTTCTTTGCTGACTTTCTTTTCGGCCCGAAAAGAAAGCCAGTCGCCCGCCGGGGCGAACACCCGGCGCCGTGCAGCAAGCGAGTACAAAAAAAACCAGCAAGGCTGGCGCCTTGCCCCCTCTCCTGCTCGCGGGAGAGGGTGAAGCGAGGTGGCATGGGCTGTTGCGTCAGCGCACCAGGTTGACGCCGCCGTCCACGGTGAGCGTGGTGCCCACCACGTAGTCGCCAGCGCGCGAGGCCAGGTAGATGGCGGCCGCGGCCATGTCGTCGTCCACGCCCACGCGCCCGGCGGGGATGCGCGCGGCGACCTGATCGGCGTGGTCGCGCGCGTCGCGGTTCATGTCGCTGGCAAAAGCGCCCGGGCACAGCGCGTTGACGATGATCTTGTCCTGCACCAGGCGCAGCGCCAAACGCTTGCTCAGGTGGATCAAACCGGCCTTGCTGGCGGCGTAAGAATAAGTTTCTTGCGGGTTGACGGTCTGGCCGTCAATCGAGGCGATGTTGATCACCTTGGCGGGTTGGCTGGCCGCTCCAGCGCGGAGTTGGGCGTGTAGCGCCTGGGTCAAAAAGAAGGGCGTCTTGAGGTTCAGGTCGACCACCTTGTCCCAGCCCTTTTCAGGGAACTCGTCAAACGGCGCGCCCCAGGCCGCGCCCGCGTTGTTGACCAGGATGTCGAGCTTGTTCTCGTGGGCGCCATAAGCCGCCACCAGCGCGGCCACGCCCTCGGCGGTGGCCACGTCGGCAGGCAGTGAAATGCAGCGGGCAGTGCCCGGGTACAGGGCCGACAACTCGGCGGCGGTGCTGTCGCACACGTCGGCGTGGCGGGCCGAGATGTAGACCTTGGCGCCTTGCTGCAAAAAACCTGCGGCAATCATGCGGCCAATGCCGCGTGAGCCGCCCGTGATCAGGGCCACGCGGCCTTCAAGCGAAAAGAGTGAGTTCATGTTGGGCTCCAAAAGTGAGGGGTCAGCCAAAACTGGCGCTAGCGGCCAGCGCGCCCAGGCGGGCGCTGATGGCGTGGAATTGGGCCACCGTCTCGTCGATGATTTGTTGCACGGTTTTGACGCCATGGATCAAGCCGGCCGACTGACCGGCCAGCGCGGGCGCGGCGTTCATGTCGCCGCCAAAGTACACGCCCTGAATGCCCTGGAAGGTGTCGGGTGGCATCAGGCCGGCGTCAAAAATGGTCTGGGTGAAATCAGTTTTAAGCGCCCGGATGCAGGGCGTTGACTTTTTATTCAGCACCCAGGTGCCGGTGGCGTCGGCGGCCACGATGGCTTGTTTGTAGTGCGCGTGCACGGGGCTCTCGGCGCTGGCCACAAAGCGTGTGCCCATCTGGATGGCCTCGGCGCCCAGCGCAAACGCCGCCGCCATGCCGCGCCCGTCAACAATGCCGCCAGCGGCGATCAGTGGCACCTGCACGCGTTCGCGAATCGCTTGCAGCAGCACCAGCGTGCTCACTTCTTCGGGGTTCTTGAAACCACCGCCCTCGGCGCCTTCAACCACCAGGCCGTCGATGCCGGCGTCCACGCATTTGAGCGCGGTGTCCAGCGTGGGCACCGCGTGGTAGACGGTGATGCCGGCGGCCTTGAGCGGCGCGATGAACTTGGCCGGGCTGCCCGCCGAGGTGGTGACAAAGCGCACGCCCGACTCGCATACAAAACGCAGCATGGCGTCGTCTTTCAGGAACCGGATCGGCAGGTTCACACCAAACGGCAGGCCGGTGGCCACCATCTGGGTGATCTCACGCTGGCAGGCTGCGGTTTCACCCGACGAGGTTTCGATGACGCCCAGGCCACCAGCGCGCGACACAGCCGACGCCAGCTGCGTGCGCGCGATCCAGCCCATGGGCGCCTGCACGATGGGGTAGCGGGCGCCTGTGTGGGCAAGCACTCGGTTCATGGGGCGGCTCCGGGGGTTGGCAAGGGGCCGCCAGTGTCAGCGCGGCCTCGCGCCGCCGCAGTCGCCTAGGTGCCAGGGGTGGGTGGCGCGGCTTGCGGCACAACCGGCCCGGTCAACCAGTCACTCAAAAAATCTTGCGCCTGGCCACGCGTGGGCCGCTTGCCAATGCGGGCCGTGCCGATGGACACAAAACACACGGCTTGTTCATCGTCGGCCAAACCCATGGCGCGGGCAAAGCGCGGTGCGCGCACCGCGCGCCCGCTGGTGAGCATGGCGCCAAAGCCCTGGCCGTGGGCGGTCAGCAGCAAGCCCATCAGCGCCGCGCCCAGGGTGACTGCGCGCTCGGTGAGCGGCACCTCGGGGTCGTCGGGCGTGGTTTTGAGCACCGCCAGCAGCAGCGTGGGCGCGCGGTAGGCTTTTTCGCGGCTCTTGGCCAGATCGGCCGCGCTGGGCGGCGGGCCACGCTCGGCGGAGCAGGCTTCAAACAGGTCGGCCAGGGCGTCGCGTTGGTGATCGGCGATGCGTATCAGGCGCCAAGGCCGCAGCGCGCGGTGGTCGGGCGCGCAGGCTGCGGCGTGCACCATTTGCAGCAGTTGCTCGGGGTTGGGGCCGGGCGACAGCAAGCGCTTGGGCGCCACCGAGTAGCGGCTGCCGATCAGCGTTTGCACCAGGCTGGCGAGGTCGTCGTCGGCGGTCTCGGGGCGGGGGTCAGCGCGGGTGTTTGCATTGGCGACGGCGTCGGCATTGGCGTCTGCATTCACATTGCTGTTGGCATGGGCGTTCATGGGGCTCATGGCGTGCTCCAGGGCATGGCCGCGCCGCAACTCCAGCATTGGTCAAATTGGCCTTCAATGATCTCGTCGCATCCCGGGCAGGCCCAGCGCCGCTCGGGCGGGTGTTGCAGCGTTTGCAGCAACTGGCGGGCGCCAACGGCTTGGGATTCGTCGTCCAGCCACAGCTCGGGCAGCGCCTGGTCGGGCGGGATCTCGCCGGCAATGCTGCTGGCAAAAGCGCGCTGCACGGTGACGTCAAACCCGGCGTGGGTAAGGATGTCGGCCCATAGCGTGGCAATGGCCAGATTGGGGGCTTGCACCAGGCGTTTCATGGCGTGTATTTTGGGGCCGTGGCGGGTGCGGGCCGCTCGGTTGGTGGTCCGGCTTTTGATCCACGGGCGCTGATACCGGCGCGGCGCCGACGGCAAATTGGGCAACAAAACATGGCCGCGATTGTGGGCCCGGCGGGCTGGGCTTTGGCGCGTCCCCACGCCGGCACAAAGTGGCGTCAACGGTTACGCTGCGGGCCCCAAGGAGAACTCCACCATGACCCAAACCCTGTCACCGGCGATCCAGATCCAGCAATTCGGCGGCCCCGAAGTGATGCAGCTTGTCGAGCTGCCCGTGGGCGACCCCGGCCCCGGCGAGATCCGCATCCGCCACCATGCGGTGGGCCTGAATTTCATCGACGTGTACCAGCGCACGGGCCTGTATCCCAATGCGCTGCCGCTGGCCTTGGGCATGGAGGGCGCGGGCGAGATCGAGGCGGTGGGCGAGGGCGTGTTGCACCTGCAAGTGGGTGACCGTGCGGCCTACGCCAGCAACCCGCCGGGCAGCTATTGCCAGCTGCGCGTGATGTCGGCCAAGTGCGTGTGCAAGCTGCCCGACGCCATCAGCTTTGAGACCGGTGCGGCCATGATGCTCAAGGGTTTGACGGCGCAATACCTGCTCAAGAAAACGCTGCCGGTTGAGGGTTTGCAGGCAGGCGACTTTGTACTGTGGCACGCCGCCGCCGGTGGCGTGGGCCTGATTGCCTGCCAGTGGGCCCGTGCGCTGGGCTTGCAGCTGATCGCCACTGCCGGCAGCGACGCCAAATGCCAGCTGGCGCTGGAGCACGGCGCGGCCCACGCCATCAACTACCGCACCGAAGACTTTGTGGCGCGCGTCAAGGCCATCACCGGCGGGGCCGGCGTCAAGGTGGTGTATGACTCGGTGGGCAAAGACACGTTTGACGGCTCGCTCAACGTGCTGCGGCCATTTGGCCTGCTGGCAAGTTTTGGCAACGCATCCGGCCCGGTGCCGCCGTTTTCGCCTGGCGTGCTGGGCGCCAAGGGCTCGCTTTACCTCACCCGCGCCACGCTGTTCACGCACATCAATACCCGCGAGGCCACGCAGGCCATGGCCGACGACCTGTTTGCGGTGGTGCTGAGCGGCGCCGTCAAGATCCGCATCGACCAGCGCTACCCGCTGGCCGACGTGGCCCGCGCCCACGAGGCGCTGGAGGCGCGCAACACCACGGGTTGCAGCGTGTTGCTGCCGTGACGGCGGGCCGGGCAGGGGCCCAATGGCCTATTCGCCATTGACTTGAACGTGTGTGCCGTGCACGGTAAGAATCCCGCCGGGTGCGGTTAAAATTGTCTGCAATCAAAGCGCTTAAATCTTTTGCGACCACGATTGCAGACCTTATGAAGTACGACGAAACCCCACTTTTGACGCCTTCTCGTCTGGGTGAGGCCCAGCACCTGGGCCAGCGCCTGACCGAACTCCGCCAGGCCTATCGCCTGCGCCAGATCGATGTGGCTGCCAAGGCGGGGCTGTCGCGCTCCACGGCCGTGCTGATCGAGAAGGGGGACCCCGGGCGGACCCTGGGCCAGTTGCTGCGCTATCTCCACGCCATTGAACCCAATGTGACCTTGCAAGCGCTGATAGAGGGCAATATCGCTGCCGTCTCGTCGATGAATGCCCGCAACCGCACTCAGCGCGTCCGCCCGCTGAGCGAGAAACAGCTCAAGGCCATCGACTTCTAAGGGCGCGCCATGGCCACCCGTAAAGCCCCACAGGAAGTCGCCGTCTTTGCCCATATCGCGGAAGGCCGAGAGCGAGCTCAGCGCTTTGTTCCTGCAGGGCTGTTGCGGCGCGAACTTGCAGCGCCCGGACAGGCCCCGGCCCAGAGCTTCACCTACGGACTTCGCTACCTCGCCCGGCCCGAGGCCTTCGAAGTCGACCCGCGCGCGCTGCGCCTTGGCGATCGAAAGGCAGTTCGCGGCGTGGCCTTGTATCCCATGCCTGGACTGGACGAATTCGGAGGCATCCGAGATGCGGCCCCTGACGCCTGGGGGCGCCGCGTCATCGAAGCCCAGCTGCGCGTGCCCGCCAACAGTCTCGACGAATTCACCTACTTGCTGGAAGCCGGCAGCGACCGTGTCGGCGCGCTTGATGTGCGCGAGAGCATCGAGTCCGGCCCCGGAACCCCAGCGGGCGCGCTCACGTCGCTGCCGTATCTGCTCCAGGCAGCTGCGGCAGTCGAAGCCGGCGAGGAAATCCCGGCCAATCTGCTGCCGTACTTGGGTGGCGCGCCGTCGGCCGGCGGGGCGCGGCCGAAGGCGTCGGTGCGCGACGAGCAGGGCTTGCTCTGGTTGGCGAAGTTTCCGTCCCGAGGCGACGCGGTCGACATGGCCGTGGTCGAGTGCGCGACGCTGGAGCTGGCGCGGCGCGCCGGCATGACCGTGCCACCGCTGAAGTTGCATCAGGTCGCAGGTCGCTCCCTTCTGCTCATCCGACGGTTCGACCGCTACTGGGCTCAGCCAAAGCAGCTCCCCGAGCCCGGTGCCTGGGCACACAACACACAGCCGATGCCAGGCTGGGTCGAGGGCCGGGTTCCCCAGGTCAGCGGGCTGACGCTGGTGGGCTGCAGCGAGCAGGAGTCCATCGGTACGGGCTACAAGCAACTGGCAGCAGCGATCCGCGAATGCGTGCATCCCAGCTTCATCGCACGCGACTGTGAAGAGCTGTTCGCGCGCATGGTCTTCAACATCTTTGTGACCAACGACGACGATCACTTGCGCAACCACGCCTTTGTGTATGACGCGGCCATGGGGGGCTGGCGGCTCAGTCCGCTGTACGACGTGGTGCCCCGGCCGATGGTGGCCCATGAACGACTGCTGCACCTGGGCGTGGGCCGCCAGGGGCGCCTGGCCACGCTCGACAACGCCTTGAGCGAACACTCGGCGTTCATCCCTGACCGCCCCAACGCCGTGGCGGCGGTGCGTCGGGTCTGGGGAGCGGTTCGTGAGTGGCAGGTCTGCTTCGAGCAGATGGGCGCCAGTGCGCCGCTCATTCAGACCATGGGCTTGGCCATCCGGAAGCTCGAAGACATCGCCAGCAGCGAACTGGTCAAGGAGATTCGCCGCAGCGCAGCCTGATGATCTCGATCTCGGATTGGGCCGAAAAACCGCGAGCGACAGACGTCCAGATCGTCGCGCCAAACACTGCGGTCGCTGCGCAGATTCAACCAGGCGCGGCCATGCGCCGCAAGCTTTGTTCGCTCACGGCGCGCAGAGGCGCAAAATTAGAAACTTCATAAGGGGAGGCCATTTGGAAAACACCGGAAAAGTTGAACTGGAAAAAACCACTGTCGGTTTGACGCAGCTACCAAAAATATCGGCATATGCCGGGGTGCCAAACCCAACTTGGTGGGAGGGCTTGGTTAGAGAAGAATTAAGCCACATGCGCATCTATCCCCAAGGGTTGGGCGCTTGGGCGGTCAGCTGTCGTGACCCAAAATGAACGGAAGATCATTGATACAGGGTGTGGCAGGGCCAACATGCCCGATGGCTGGAAGTTCGGCTGCGACCATCTGCAACGCCTGAAACGGTTCGATGGCGGATTGATGGGCGATAGGTTGATCGGCCCCGCAGATGCTGAGCTTCTGTACCTGCGTCTTGGCGCAGACCCACGGTTTCAGTAGCCTGACGAACTCATCTCAAAACCGACTGCAGATCTCATTGCCGTCGGTGCGCTGCAAATTTGACCTGCGGTGGGGGGGGGGGGGGTGTGCAAGGAA